>NZ_JBGCCK010000005.1:0-349552 GCF_041262525.1 Streptacidiphilus sp. MAP12-20 | reverse complement strand
CGGCTTCCTCCACCGCTACAACTACCATCGCTGCCACACCGCACTCGGAGGCCAAACCCCCATCAGCCGAGTCAACAACGCTGCGGATCAATACACCTAGATCCCCGTACCGGACTGAGAGGTTGCTCAGCGAGGAAGCGAGGTCGGGTTCGTAGGCGTCGGGGTTGGTCGCGGTCAGTCGCCAGTAGATGGCGGTGGCCTCTTCGCTCGCGGTCAGGCCCTCTGCCCGTCGTCCGACCTGCCCATAGTCGACCGAGAGGTTACGCAGCGAGGAAGCGAGGGCGGGTTCGTAGGCGTCGGGGTTGGCCTCGGCCAGCCTGCGGCGGATGGCGGTGGCCTCCTCGATCGCGGTCAGGCCCTCCGCGCGCCGTCCGACCTGCCCGTAGTCGACCGAGAGGTTGTTCAGCGCTGTGGCGAGGGCGGGTTCGTAGGCGTCAGGGGCGGCTGAGGCCAACCGCCGGTACACCGCGGCCAGGTCGCGGTTGAGGCGCAGGGCCAAGGGGGCCAGGGTGCGTGAGCGTTGGGGCAGAGCGGCTGTCACCGCCCGGAGGACTTCGCGGCTGGGCGTCGTGGTGTCCAGGGCGGCGTCCAGGGCATGCAGGGTCACGGTGCCGGGGCGGGTGCGACCGGCGTTGGCGTGGGCGACGGCGGCTCGAGCCAGGACGGTGATGGCCTGGGTCTGCTGGGTGCCGGAAGCACCGGTCCACAGGGACGTCGGGGTCTCGGCACCGCCTCCGGTGAGTTGGGTGGAGGCGTGGTACTCGGCGAGGCGGTCGGGTTGCAGTGAGCCCCAGTAGCGGTCGGGGGCCGGCGGATACAGGGCGTGGAGCCATTCCGCGACGTCCAAGGCGGAGCCGGGCGGCAGTCCAGGGATGTTGTGGACGGTGGCGAGGGCTTCGGCCTGGTCGGCGGCTCCGAATGCCACGGCGGTGGCGACCGCCCGTCGCAGGGTGGCCTCGCGGAGGTGGAGGCCGAACATGGGCGAGTGGGCGGTGCCGTGCCAGTAGCGCGCCTCGTGGTCCAGCAGGACGGCCTCGACCGGTCTGCCTTCGTCGCTGTCCACGGGGTCGGGTCCGTGCTGCAGGAGTGCGGCCAGGGCGGTCATCTGCAGGGTCAGGGCGGAGTCGTGGCGCTGGTCGGCCAGGTCGCCGGGCGGAGGCATGGTCGCCGCCAGGGTGGCCCAGTCGGCCTGTGGCAGGCCGGAGACCTGCGGCAGCAGCCGGGACAGATCGGCGGCTGCGGTGGCGTAGGCGGTGGCGCGGTCCCCGGACGCGGCGGTGCGGGCCAGCAGCGGGCCGAGCTCGGTGATGGGCGCGCCGGCCAGGATCGTGCGGGTGTCGGGTCCGGCTCCCAGCGGGTCGTTCTTCCAGTCGCCCTCGCCGCGTGCCAGCAGCAGCAGACGGGTGCGGTGCCGGGTGTGGCGCAGGTGCTCGATCAGGCGGCGGATCAAGTGGGGCACGGTCTCGGCGTAGTCGACGACCAGGAGCAGCGGGAGGGCGGTGTCCAGGGCGGTGAAGTCGGGGTCCGGTCCGGCGGTCTCGGCGGCGGGGTTGGCGAGCAGGTGGGCGGCGATCCAGCCGGTTTCACGGAGGCGGGCGGCCAGTTCGCGGGCGAGGCGGCTCTTGCCCTGGCCGCCCGGTCCGGTGAGCACACGGACCGCGAACGTGTCGTGGTCGCCGTGGCACCAGTCGGTCAGGTGTTGGAGTTCCTGGTCGCGGCCGTGGAAGGTGACGGCTTCGCTCTCGGCCCGCAGGAGGGCGGCGGGTGAGCGCAGCTCGCGAACGCGTGCGGCCGGTGCGAGCAGGTGGCCGGGTTCGACGGGTTCCAGCAGCGGCTCCCAGCCGCTGTGTCGGGTGATCAGGTCGCGGAAGGCGGGGTCGGCGATCAGGTCGTGGGCGCGGGTGGCGGTCAGCCGGGTGCCGCCGGTGGACTGCCGGTCGCGGCGCACGACTCCGGTGAGCTGGTCCCCGCACAGCAGGGCGGCGCCGGAGATCCCGGACCATCTCGTCGCGGTGGAGCAGGGCTCCGCGCCCAAGGGCAGGGCCGGGTCGGTGCTCAGGATCTCGTAGCGGCCGGCCGTGGTGCTGGTGCCGGGGCGGATGGTGCCTTCGAGCTGCTCCTCCAGGCGCCCGGCGGGGCCCTTCTGCATGCGGGGGAAGCCGCGGACGGCGACCGGATGGGGGCGGGTGCCGATCAGCAGGCCCCAGCGTTGGGGCGGGCGGGCGCGTAGGTCGCGCAGGGACGCGGGAGGCTGCCAGCCGGTAGCGGTGCTGGCGTCGACCTCGATCAGAGCGGCGTCGACCAGGCCGTCGTCGTCATTGCGGGACCAGACGACCCGCGCGCCGAAACGATCCGTGCCCAGGTCCGGTCGGGACACCGTCACCTGGACCGGCTGCGCCCGCGGCCTGGTGCCCAGCACGTGCGCGGCGGTCAGCACCAGGCGGGGCGCGACCAGGTAGCCGGTGCCGATCTGCCAGACGCCGTCCGGCCTGCGGGCCCGGAGCTGCACCACACGGTCGAACTCCACCTCAACCCCCGCCCCGCCGCCAGGTTCCTACGCGTCGTCGTCGCGGTCGCTGACGTCGACATCGCCGATGACGCCGCCGGGCAAGTGGGGATTGAGACGCACCGTCAGGGTGTGCGTGGTCGTGTGGGTGCTCTCCCGCTTGCCGCCCAGGCCCACCACACTGAACCGCAGCCCGCCGTCCAGACCACGGGTGCGGGCCAGTTCCAGGCCGAGCTCGAGCGTGATCTCGCCCAGGGCGAAGCGCACCCCCGCGTCCCCGTTCTTGCTGATCCGGTGCTGGGCCTCGGCGACCTGGTCGCGCAGCAGCGTGATCGCATCCGCAAGGTCCAGCGCGTCAGCCGCTCCAGCGGTCCCGTCGCTCACAGCATCCCCCATCGCCCCACAAACCGACAGACTGTCAGTCTCCTACCTCCAATGATCCCGTGGCCGGTAATCGGCCGCAAATCGCCTCAGGGGCCGCGGCCGACGTCCGGCGCGCGGTGGCAAACGGATCAGCTCCGCTGTCGGTCGGCTCTGTCCCCCAGTCCCGACATCCGGTCCGGGCTGACGGCGTCGCCACGGCTGCCGCCGACCGCAGCACAGCGTGCTGATCCACTTCACGCATGCAGAGGTACGACCTCAGCTCGCCAACGCCAACTGGTACTTCTCCAGGAAGTCCGCGACCTCCGGCACAGCCCCGAGCGGGCGCATCCGCTCGGCCGTCGCCGACACCATGCCGCGGATTCGCGTCGAACGGACCTGTGCGAGCAGCCCCACCGCCGTCGAGCCGGTCTCCGCGGCCTCGACCACTGCGCCGCGGCCCAGCTGATCGTGCGCCAACTCGGCCGTGTAGAGCGCGCGGTTGCGCACGAAGTGGGCGGGCTGCAGCGCTATGGCCTGTCGCGCCCACTCCGTCGCGGGCTCGAACTCGCCCAGCGCGGCCCAGCATTGGGCGGTGAGCCCGGCCAACTCGGCCTCGTTGAAGAAGGACATCCACTCGGGGTCCTGATCCGAGACGCCGCTCTCGAAGGCCGTGCGCGCCTCGCCCAACGCCCGGATGCAAGCGCCGCGATCGCGCAGCAGGGCCCAGCCGCCGGCCTCGCGCAGGGCCAGCAGGGAGAGCAGCCGCGCGGACCCGAGGCCCGTGGCGGCACTCCGCGCGGCCTGCGCCGCGCGGACCGCCTCGCGCGGGCGACCCGCGTCGCGGGCCAGGAAGGCGGTGTTGCAGAAGGCGTGCGCCTCCAACGCCGCGTCTCCCGCCATGCGGGCGGTGGCCAGTGCCTCGGCGTAGAGGGAACGGGCTTCCGCCAGGCGGCCGGAGTCGTGGGCGAGCCAGCCGACGGAGATCGCCAACTCGCCCGCCCAGGCCTGCAGAAGCTGCTCGACCCGGGCTGAGTAGGTGCCGCAGTTGAGCAGTTGGTAGGTAGAGCGCAGGGTGTGCCCGGCTCGCTCGAACAGGGTGTCCGCGCCGTGGACGTCGTCCAGGAGCCGGATCTGCCGGACCGCGGATTCGACCTCTCTGACCTCACGGGCGCCGACCTTGGCGCCCGGCAACGGGACCGGGAACGGGACGGCGCCTGCCGTTCCGGCTGCCGCCTGGGTTCCTGCTTGGGTTCCTGCTGGGGCAGCCGGAACGAGCGAGCCCTGGGTGCCCCGTGCCGCGGCCGGGAGATCCCAGCTCAGAGCGGTGACCACAGCCAGTGGGCCGCCGGCCAGGAACGTGCGTCGCTGCACGTCGTCGTTCTCCTCATCGCGTGGCGCCGGGAGCACGGCCGAACGCCGGGACCCCCCTCGGGCCGTGAAGCCCAGATCAGCCAGGCTCGTGCCGGGGAACATATGGCGGAAGACGCGCTCGTAGGCGTAGTTGGGGCACCGGATCTCGCCAGACTCGACCCGGCCGACATAGCGGGCGTCACAGGAGACGTGCTCCCCGATCTCGCGGGCCGCGCGTCGGACCGACGCGGCGAACTCGCGAGGAGAGAGGCTCCCGCGGCGTTCGCGCATCCGCAGGTTGGGAGAGGCGGGCGAAGGGAGAGAGACGTGAGCCATACGGCACCCCCTGGTACGGAATTGCAAGGGAGACATTACTCTGAGCGAGAATTCGAACACGCTCAGTTCTAGGGCAAGACCGACAATTCGGGCGTGATCGCATCGGTTTGCCATGAAATGCCATGCCCTGCTGGGGCAAACCGCCGTGGCCGCAGCCCGCGCCGAGCGTTGTTGGGGATACAGCGGAATCAGGAGAGCCCGGCCGGCGGAGCACGCCGCCGATGCGATCCCCATGGCCAAGGAGGCAGCTGTGCAGGTGGAGGCAGGGCGGCAGGCGAGGCAGCCGCGGCAGGCGGAGCCGAGACGCGGCAAGCGCACCCAGTGCGATGTGGTCACGGTGCCGGAGCGCCAGGGCCTGGAGACGGTGGACATCCTGCGACTGCGCGGCGGCTGCGGCGCGGTGCTGCACGAGGACTCGGAGTCGACGCTCTCCTTCCTGGTCCCGTTCGGCACGGCGGACGGGTGGCAGCTGCCGGGCAGCTCCTGTCGGCACGTGCCGGTCCCGGGTCCGGAGCGCGACTGGCTGTTGCCGCCCCCCGGCGGCGTCCGCGCCGCACTCACCGACCCGGCGCAACTGCGCGCCGCCCTGGGCGAGGCCGCCCGGACGCTCGCCGCCAGCGACGGCTTCTGACACTCACCGCACGAGCGAGCATGCGGCGTCTGTGCCCGCGTGGCCCCTTTCTGGGCCCCGGCCCACTGCGCGCCGCGCTGTGTCGGCTCCGCTTGCGCCGCTGTGCGCCGACGAGCTGTGTAGGCCCGAGGCCGCCTGTGCCCCGCCCAAGACGGCTGCAGGACGGCTGGGAGACAGCCCTGGCCCCGGCGCCGAGAGCAGAGTCCCCGGCCGGATCCGCGGATGCGTTGGAGCGCGATGAATTCGGGTCCTGCCCCCAGCCCTGCCGCGCCGCTGAGCTGGGCCTCCGTTCCGTCGGCCGAAGCAGCCGCCGTCGACGGTCACGGATACTGGACGCGTGGCGAGGAAGCGAAGAGCAGCACAGGACGGCCAGGCGGACGAGGCCGGGGGGCGTGGCAACGGGTCGGGTGCACGGCTGGGGGTCGCCGAGCCGGTCGGCTCCGGTACGGCAGAGCTCGTCCCTGATCGCGACCGGCCGCAGGCCTGGACGGTGCTGCTGGACGGCGCGCCGCAGTCGCACGTCGATATGGCCGATCCGAGTCGGCTGACCTTCGAGTACCAGCGGCGGCTCGGCCGGATCGCGGACCTCGCCGCTCCGCCGGGCCGACCGGTCAGCGTGCTGCACCTGGGCGGCGGCGGCCTGACGCTGCCGCGCTACGTCGCGGCGACCCGGCCGCGTTCCCGGCAGCAGGTCGCGGAGATCGACACCGCCCTGACCGAACTGGTCCGGCGGGAACTGCCGCTGGACCGCAGTTGGCAGATCCGTGTGCGCGGCGGTGACGCCCGCGAGGTACTGACCCGCACGCCCGAGGGCTGGGCGGATCTGGTGATCGCCGATGTATTCAGCGGGGCCCGCGTCCCCGCCCATTGCACCACTGTGGAGTTCGCCGAGGCGGCGGCCCGGGCGCTGGCCCCGGGTGGCCGCTACGCAGTGAACATCGCCGACGGTGGCCGGCTGCCCTTCGCGCGGCGTCAGGTCGCCACCTTGAGGGCGGTCTTCCCCGAGGTCGCCCTGGTGGCCGACCCGGCCGTGCTGCGCGGCAAGCGCTTCGGCAATCTGATCCTGCTCGCCGCGACGACTCCGCTGCCGCTCGCGGAACTCGGCCGGTCCATGGCCGGCGATCCGGTCCTCGGCCGTATCGAGCAGGGTGCCGACCTGGTGGATTTCCAGGCCGGCGCGCTGCCGGTTCGCGACGCGGAGGCGGAGGCCTCCCCGGTGCCACCGGAGGAGGTCTTCCGTCAGTAGGTCGGCCGGCGGGCCCGTGACACTGCGTCACACGACGGGAGGGGATGGCGCCGCCCGGCCGGTCAGTGGCCGCCGGGCAGCCCCCGGTGCTTGTAGCAGGCGACGGCTGTCAGTAGCAGGCCGAGCAGGACCGGCAGGAGCCAGGCCATGGTCCCGACGTGCGTGTCTGGGGTCGGCGTCGGTCCTGAGGCGGGCGCCGGCTGGGGTGCGGTGACGAGCAGAGCGGCGAACACATGCACGCCTGGTCCAACGATCGTGAGCTACGGAGCGTTACTGTCTTTCGGCGTTCTTGCCTCGAAGGGGAGTGGGAGCGCTCCCACTCCTTCTGTGATGGATACTCGCTCCTACTCGTATCGCTGGTCAAGAGCCTTTTTGCATCTTTCACTCGAAAGACTGGGAGCGCTCCCAGATCGGGCGACCCAGGCGCTAGGGTGGTGCCGCACGGCAACGCGCAATGCGGTCGCGAAGGGAGCGCCATGAGCAGCAAGTCCGTCGGCCGCGGCGAGGGCCGCCCCACCTTGGAGGAAGTCGCTGCGCGCGCCGGCGTCGGCCGCGGCACGGTGTCGCGCGTGGTCAACGGCGCCGCGGGGGTGAGTCAGCAGGCCCGTACGGCCGTGGAGCAGGCGATTGCCGAGCTCGGCTATGTCCCCAACCGCGCCGCGCGTTCGCTCGCCACCAGCAGGGCCGACGCCATCGCCCTGGTGATCCCCGAGACGGAGACTCGGCTCGCCTCGGAGCCCTTCTTCGCCTCGATCATTCGCGGCGTGGCCAGCGAACTCTCGGACACCGAACTGCAGTTGCTGCTGATACTGGTGAGCACTGAACGGGAGCGGCGGCGTCTGGCCGGCTTTCTCGACGGCCGTCGCGTCGACGGCGTGCTGATGGTCTCCGTCCACGCCGACGACCCCGTGGTCGATCTCCTCGAGCACACCGGGCTGCCCACCGTGCTCGGCGGCCGTCGGTCGGAGCTGGAGCCGATCAGCTATGTCAACCCCGACAACCTGGGCGGGGCCTGGTCGGCCGTGCGTCACCTGCTCGGTCTCGGCTGCCGCCGGATCGCGACCATTACGGGCCCGCTCGACATGGAGGCCGCGGTCGTGCGTCTCGACGGCTACCGTCGTGCCCTGGCCGAGGCGGGCCTGCCGGACGAGCCCAGGCTGGTCGCTCACGGTGACTTCAGTGAGGGCTCCGGCGAGCGGGCCATGGCCGAACTGCTGGAGCTCGAGCCCGAGCTGGACGCGGTCTTCGCGGCGTCCGACCTGATGGCGGCCGGCGCGATGCGTGTCCTGCGCCGCGCCGGGCGGCGGATCCCGGCCGATGTCGCGGTGGTCGGATTCGACGACTCCCCGGTGGCCCGTCACACGGAGCCGCCGATGACGACGGTCCGCCAGCCGAGCGAGGAGATGGGTCGCGCGATGGCCCGGCTGCTGCTGGAGGAGATCGCCTCGCCGAGCCGGAGTCATCGGCAGGTCATCCTCTCGACCGAGTTGGTGGTCCGGGAGTCCGCCTAGTGTGGTCGGCTCTCCTGGCCCTGATCGCGGAGGTCCGCACGGGCGTTCCTTCCGGGCCGGGCACGCGAGTAGCGTGGAGGTGACGGGGCCGGTTCCGCGTGCCCTTGGGCGAGAGTCGGGTGATGGCGATGCTGGCTGTTGATGTCGTCCTGGGGGTGCTCGGCGCGGGCGCGCTGTGGCTGGCCACCGGGGTGCGGGTCGTCCAGCAGTTCGAGCGCGGCGTGGTGTTCCGCTTCGGGCGCGTGCGCAGCGGGATCAAGCAGCCGGGGCTGACGCTCCTGCTCCCCGTCGCCGACCGGTTGCGCAAGGTGAACGTCCAGATCATCACCATGCCGGTCCCCGCCCAGGAGGGCATCACCCGGGACAACGTCACGGTGCGCGTCGACGCGGTGGTCTACTTCCGGGTCGAGGACCCGGTGCTCGCCACGGTCAACGTGCAGAACTACACCTTCGCGATGTCCCAGGTCGCGCAGACCTCGCTCCGGTCGATCATCGGCAAGAGCGAGCTGGACGACCTGCTCACCAACCGTGAGCCGCTGAACCAGGGCCTGGAGCTGATGCTGGACAGTCCGGCCATCGGCTGGGGCATCCACATCGACCGGGTGGAGATCAAGGACGTCGCGCTGCCCGAGTCGATGAAGCGCTCGATGTCCCGCCAGGCCGAGGCGGAGCGTGAGCGCCGCGCCAGGATCATCACGGCGGACGGTGAGTTCCAGGCGTCACGGAAGCTGTCCGAGGCCGCGACGATCATGTCCGACACCCCGGCCGCGCTCCAGCTGCGTCTGCTGCAGACGGTCGTCGAGGTGGCCGCGGAGAAGAACTCCACGCTCGTGCTGCCTTTCCCGGTCGAACTGCTGCGCTTCCTCGACGGCATGACGCCCAAGCCCGAAGCGGCTCCGAGGCGGGCCGCACCCAAGTCGACCGCGGCCAGCCTTCCCGAACTCGAAGCCGAGGCGGACGCCGAGCTGGAGGCCGAGGGTCTGGTCATTCCCGAGATCGAGGGCCTGCCGGCACCCGAGTTGGAGGCCCAGCCGAGGGATGCCGGGGCGAAGCCCGAAGAGGCTTGATTCGGACCGGAGTTCAGCCACGCGGGGGACAGGAACGACTCAGGGCCCGACCGTTAAGACGGTCGGGCCCTGAGCTGATGGGGTGAGTGACGGGGCTCGAACCCGCGACACCTGGGATCACAACCCAGTGCTCTACCAGCTGAGCTACACCCACCATCCGTCCGGCGCGCTCTCGCGCGCTGACGGAGATAACTCTACAGGATGCCGTGGGGTGCTCACGACCAGGTTTCCGGGCTGGTCAGGCCGCCGCAGCAGTCGTCCGGTCAGGCCGGCGGCAGCTCGTACCGGGCCGCGATCGCGCGCGCCGCGTCGGTGTCCGGTCCGGGTGCGGGCACGAACAGGGCCTCCCGGTAGTACTTCAACTCCGCGATGCTCTCCCGGATGTCGGCGAGTGCACGGTGGTTCCCCTGCTTCTTGGGGCTGTTGTAGTACGTCCGCGGGTACCACCGCCGGGCAAGCTCCTTGATCGAGGAGACGTCGACGATCCGGTAGTGGAGGTGGGACTCCAGAGCCGGCATGTCCCGGGCGAGGAAGCCGCGGTCGGTGGCGACGGAGTTCCCGCAGAGCGGCGCCTTGCCGGCCTCGGGCACGTGCGCGCGGATGTACGCGAGCACCTTCGCCTCCGCCTCCGCGAGCGTGGTGCCGTCGGCGAGTTCGTCCAGCAGGCCGGAGGAGGTGTGCATCTCGCGGACGATCTCCGGCATCTGTTCGACCGCCTCAGCGGGCGGTCGAACCACGATGTCGACGCCCTCACCCAGGATGTTCAGCTCGGAGTCGGTCACCAGGGCGGCGACCTCCACCAGAGCATCTCTTCCCAGGTCGAGTCCCGTCATCTCGCAGTCGATCCACACCATGCGATCGTTCATCCGGCTCACCGTCCCAGGGCTTGTGCATGCGTACTGCTGCTGTCGGCGTCAACCGGGGGCCGCGCGTGAGACTCGTGTGGGCGACCGGTTGACCCGTCATGGTCGATCATCGCCCTCCACGCACGCAAGTCGACACGACCGGGCCGGCCTCGTCGGCCTCGCTGGCCAGGCGGGTCCGGTCGTGTCGCGAGGGTGTCCGGGCACGCGGTGATCTGTCCCATCGGCCGCCGGGCCTCCGGCCACCCGCCCACGCGGCAAGAGCCCTGTCCACCTGGACTGCGGTCGCCACGTCGCGCGTGCCGAGGCCGTCTCACGCGGCCGACACCCTGACGGGAGCCCGGGGCGGGCTCCTCAGGTGACACTCTCGGTGCTGCGCTACCGGTGTTCCGAGCTCCGGCTCCGGAGCGCCGCCGTTGCGCCGTCCGGGTGGCTGAGCGCCTGGGCCGGGCCCGGTCGACCGTCCTCCGCAGGGGAGGTGTGGTCGGCCGGAGCTGCCGGCCTGCCCGCGCCCTGGCGAGCGCGGCCCCCCGCCCGAGCCGGAGGCCGTCCGCCGCCCGGGCCGCCCTGCGGCGGCACCGTCGGCAGGGGCGCACCGAACGGATCCGTCGGCCCGCCCGTAGGTCCTCCCGTCAGCGGGGCCGGCCCGGCTGCGGGGGCATTCGTACCGCCGGTCGTCGGAGCGGACTCGGGCCGACGCGACCGGAAGCTGCTCCGGTACACCGCAGGTGAGACGCCGAGCTGGCGGCGGAAATGCCCGCGCAGTGCGACCGGCGAACGGAAGCCGCAACGGCGCGCGACCTCGTCCACCGACAGTTCGGTGGTCTCCAGCAGTCGCTGGGCCTGCAGTACCCGCTGTGAAATCAGCCACTGCAGCGGCGCGCTGCCAGTCAGGGAGCGGAAGCGCCGATCGAAGGTGCGGCGGCTCATGTAGGCGCGAGCCGCCAGCACCTCCACGTCGAACTGCTTGGAGAGGTTGTCGAGGGCCCAGGTGACGACCTCGGCCAGCGGATCGTTGCCGATTTCCTCAGGTAAAGACCGGTCGACGTAGGGGGCTTGTCCACCGGAGCGGCGCAGCGGGACGACGAGTCGGCGTGCCAGCGCGGCGGCGGCGTCCGCGCCGTGGTCGGCGCGGACCACGTGCAGGCAGAGGTCGATCCCGGCCGCGGTGCCGGCGCTCGTGAGGACGTCGCCCTCGTCGATGAACAGTTCGCGGGGGTCGACCTGGACCTGCGGGTAGCGCTTGGCGAGGGTCGGCGCGTACATCCAGTGGGTCGTCGCGGGCCGACCGTCGAGCAGGCCTGCGGCGGCCAGCACGAACGCGCCGGTGCAGAGGCCGATGATCCGGGCTCCCTCGGCGTGGGCCTTGCGGAGGGCCGCGAGCGCCTCGGGCGGGGGTGTCTGCGCGGCGGATCGCCAAGCGGGCACGACGACGGTGCCGGCCCGGGCCAGGCCCTCGAGGCCGTGGGGCGCGGTCATGGTGAGCCCGCCCGTCGTCGCGAGCGGACCGTTCTCCCCGGCGCAGACCAGCAGGCGGTAGTGCGGGAGCCCGGAGTCCTGCCGGTCGATCCCGAAGACGGAGAGCGGGATCGAGCTTTCGAAGATCGGACCGCCGCTGAAGAGCAGGACGGCGACGATCTCCGGACGGCGGCGCCCCGAGAGCTTGCGGGTGACAGCGGTGAGGTTGGCGGAACCGGTGGCGCCGACCGGGACGCCGGCCGTCGCCTCGTCCCCGGTGGCGGTAATCCTGCTGACCCTGCTCAAGGCGCTCCGGCCCCCCTCGCTGTCATGGTCGTCCCGGTGGTGTGGTTCCCACGGTGTCGTCTGCACCGTTCCTGCGATGGCGCCTGTCGAGCCCCCGCTCCTCGTCCCGCTCCCATCAAGATCGAATCTACTGGCTCGGACGATGGTGTTGCGACTAGTTCACCATCAGACGCTATATCGACATGGCAATTTGGCGTGAAGCATTCGATCACGAAGACTGGCACCCATCCACCTGTCAGGGAAGGGGGCATGCGGCCCGGTGGCCAGTTGTCGCACGGCTGCAACGCACTTGACGGCTCCGCAGCAGCTCAGTCGGCGGGTCTGGGCTGCGGGTACGGCCAACGTCGGGCATGTGTCTCCAAGTTGACCGAAAAGAGGCGCTCGGGAGTGCGCGGGGGCGCATACACCGCGCGCGCGAGGGCCCCTCGCGGCTGCTCGGCGCCGTCCCGGGGCCCAGGCTCGGTGGACCTGTCCGCCCACGGCACTAGGGTGACCGGGTGGGATTCGAACTCGCGGTCGCCAATGCCGCAGGTCACTGGAGGGCCATGGCGGAGGCGCGTGGCTGGATGTGCGTGACCCGCCCGGACTTCACGGTGGTCCGGGCGAACGACGCCGATCGCGTGCTGTTGACCGCTCCGCCCAGAGACCCGGCGGCGCTGACGGCCGAGCTGTTGACGCTCCTTCGGGAGTGGGGAACCCATCAGCTGTGCCTGGAGGACCCGTACCTGGTGCTCGATCTGTCCGAGCAGGGCTGCGAGGCGGCGCTGGCCATGCCGGTGATGGTTCGCGACGCGTCGCCGCTCGGGCCTGACGTGGGCGTCACGTCCGGCGTGCCCGTCACGGCTGGGGGGCAGGCTGGGCGGCCAGAGGTGTCCGCGGAGGAGGCCCTGGCCGAGCCTCAGCTCGCCGAGGTCGAGCGAGTCGTGGTGGATGGCTTCCCGATCGCCACGCGGCAGCCCTGGCGCCGCGGCGGCCAGTTCCCGGCCGAGTACTCGCACCTGCCGGGACGTCGCAGCTGGCTCGCCCGAGTGGACGGCCGTCCCGCAGCGGCCTGTGTCACCTGGGACGACGGCGCCGCCGTGGGCTTCTACTGGGTGGCCACGCTTCCCGATCAGCGCTCACGCGGTGCGGCCGCCACGTTGATGCGCGCTGCCCTGGCTGCCCACCCTGACCGGGTTGCGACCCTGACGGCGACGCTGCTGGGGGAGCCGCTCTACCGCCGCCTCGGCTTCAGCGAGCGCGGCCTCTCGCGCTGGTGGCGCCACACGGGTACTCCGGCGCAGCCGCGCTGGTGACCCGGGCTGCCGGCCGTGCACGGTGACCTGCCGCGGGCGCTCCGTCTGGCCCGAGATCCCGGAGAGCCCGCAGCTCCGGCACTGCAGCTACTCGCCAGGCAGCCCCGGGACCGAGCGGCAGACCTCTGCCGACCCGCTCTCCAAGCTCGTCGACTCCTCCGGGTCGCCCGGTGCTGCGGCGCTGAGAATGACGGCCGGCGGCAAGACGGCGCTGTCCAGGGCACAAGCCGCGATCAGCGTGATGGTGGCGGTCGGCCGCCATCAGCAGCGCACCGCGCGGCGCGCCGGTGCGGGAATCAGCCCGGCCCAGCGGGCGGGACAGCCGTCCGTTGCAGGCCATCGCGACGGCGAGCCCGCCTGCCCGCCTGCCCGCCGCTTGTCCGACCAGCGACGCCGCTGCCGCGGCTGCCCTGCACCGACATCCGCGCCGCCTGAGAGGCCCCCGCCGCCCCGGGAGCCGCCACAGGCCCGATCCGGCGTTCCGGGCCGCTCAGGCGTGGAGCGGTGCGCTCAGCACCTCCGTCACGGCTTCGGGTAGCCCACCTGCGGTCAGCGTGGGGCGGTAGCCCAGTTCCGGCCAGGGGCGGCCGTGGTCGAGCCAGACGCTGCGGAGCCCGGCCACCGCCGCCCCGGCGATGTCCGCCGGCGCGTGGTCGCCGACCATCCAGGTGCTGCTGGTCCAGGAGCCGTCTGCCGTGGTGGCCCGGGTCGGAAGACCGCAGCGGTCGGCAGCCAACCGGAAGATCCGCGGATCCGGCTTCTCGCAGGCGGCCTCCTCGGAGATCACCCAGCCGTCGACCAATCCGGCCAGTCCGGTTCGCTCGATCTTGGCCTGCTGCGGTTCCGTCTGGCCGTTGCTGACGATTCCGAGCGTCCATCCGGCGTCCCGCGCCCGCCGCAGGGCCTCGCGGTGCGGCTCAGGACAGCTGATCAACTCGATCATGGTGTCGGCGTAGTCCCGCAGCAGTGCCTCCAGGGACACACGCAGTCCGTATCGGGCGACCGTCGCCCGCATCAGCGACTCGCGGGGGAAGTAGCCGCCGCAGTCGAGCGTCGACAGCCAGCCGAGATCCTCGACCGGCAGTGCCCAGTTGTGGAGGAAGCGCTGCGCCCAACCGCGGAAGGCCAGGTTCCGATCGATGAGGGTGTTGTCGAGATCGAAGAGCAGCAGAGGCGGCATGGCCGCATCGTTCCAGTCTTCTGGCATATGCGGCAGATGTAGGGGTGGCTTTTGTCCGAAAATCAGTGCGACATACCGGCGGTTTGTGCGGGCCCAGACCGTTGCACAAGAGGCGGCGCTCAGGCATGCTCCATGCACGCCCTGGGCGCACGCATCCTCCGTTCGCGGGAACTGCGGCCCCTGTGCGCTCCGCATCTGTGCGGAGACAGATTGTCGCCGTACCCTGGAAGGAAGAGGAAAACCGGCTGCTTGTCGGCCAACCTCGCCAAGACGTCAGCTCATTCCCCGCGTTCCTCCCCGCGTACCATCCTCGGATCCCACCTCGCGAAACGCCTAGAAGCCATGGCCGGTTACGAGCATCCAGAGCCCCGCGAACACAAGCAGCCGACGGGACCCCAACTGCCGATGCCAAGTTTTGAAGTCCAGTCACAGCAGGCGCGCCCGTGCGACCCGGCGTTCCTCCACGGTGTGGTGGTCGGGTTCGACGGCTCCGTCTCCAGTGAGCGCGCGCTGGCCTACGCGGTAGGCATGGCGCGACGCTCCGGCTCCGGACTGGTACTGGTGCACGTGGCGAACCGACTTCCGGCCACGGTGTGGGCCGGCTGCGAGCCGCCCGTCTTCGTGGACGTGCCGGACCACCGCACCGAGGTGCTCGGGCTCGAGCTGGCCTGTGCGGAGTTCCTCTGTGACGTGCCGTGGCTGCTGGTGGAGCGTGGCGGGGACATCTGCCACGAGCTCGAAGAGGTCGCGCGGGAGTACGCCGCGGACGCGATCGTCGTGGGCGGTACGCACGGGCTGCTGGGTCGGCTCTTCGGTTCGGTGGCGGGGCGGCTGGCCCGTCGCGCCAACCGCCCCGTCGTCGTCATCCCCTGAGCCTGGGCTCAGGTCAGTACGTCATCGGTGAGTAGGTCATTCCGAGCTCGCGCGAGATGAGCATCCGCTGCACCTCGGACGTGCCCTCGCCGATCTCCAGGATCTTGCTGTCGCGCCAGAACCGGGCCACGGGGAACTCGTTCATGAAGCCGTAGCCGCCGTGGATCTGCGTCGCCTCGCGCGCGTTGGTCACGGCCGTCTCGGAGGAGTGCAGCTTGGCGATCGCCGCCTCCTTCTTGAAGGGCTCACCCGCCAGCATCCGGCTGGCCGCGTGGTACCAGGCCAGACGCGACGTGTGCGCCCGCATCTCCATGTCGGCGATCTTGAACTGGATCGCCTGGTTGGCGCCGATCGGGCGGCCGAAGGCCCGGCGCTCGGCGGCGTAGCGCAGCGACTCGTCTACGCAGCCCTGGGCCAGACCGGTGGCCAGAGCGGCAATGGCGATCCGCCCCTCGTCGAGGATCCGCAGGAACTGGGCGTAGCCCCGGCCCTGCTCGCCGAGCAGGTTGGCCGCGGGCACCCGGCAGTCGGCGAAGGAGAGCTCGCGGGTGTCGGAGGCGTTCCAGCCGACCTTCGAGTACTTCTTGGAGACGGTGAAGCCCGGCGTCCCCGTGGGCACGATGATGGTGGAGATGGACCGCGTCGGCGAGGAATCGCTCGAATCTTCGCTCGAAGGAGTGAGCGCGGCCACGGTCACCAGACCGGTGATGTCGGTGCCGGCGTTGGTGATGAAGCACTTCGAGCCGTTGATCACCCACTCGTCGGTGGCCTCGTCGTACCGGGCCGTCGTCCGGGTGGCGCCGGCGTCGGAGCCACCCTCCGGCTCGGTGAGGCCGAAGGCGCCCAGCATCTCGCCCGAGCAGAGCTTCGGCAGCCAGGTGCGCTTCTGCTCCTCGGTGCCGAACCGGTAGATCGGCATCGCTCCCAGCGAGACGGCCGCCTCCAGGGTGATCGCCACCGAGGAGTCGACCCGGGCGAGCTCCTCCAGCACCAGGCAGAGCGCGAAGTAGTCGCCGCCCATGCCGCCGAACTCCTCCGGGAAGGGCAGCCCGAACAGGCCCATCCGGCCCATCTCGCGGACGATCTCGTAGGGGAACTCGTTCTGCTCGTAGTAGTCGCCGATCTTGGGGGCGACCACGTCCTGGGCGAACTCGCGGACGGTGCGCCGCAGTTCTTCGTGCTCGGGGTCGAGACGGTGGTCCAGCATGATGACGGTCTCCTGAGGGTGGGGAGGCGTGAGGGACGAGACGAGTGCCGTCGGCGGTCGGATTCACCGCAGTGCGGCAGCGGACGAGGGTCGACTCAGCCGGAGCCGACCAGTGCGCGGACGGCTCGGGACGGGCTGGGCCTGCCCAGTCGGCCGGCCAGCCACTGGCTCGTGGCGGCGAGGGCGGCCAGGTCGACGCCGGTCTCGATGCCGAGGCCCTGCAGCATCCAGAGCAGGTCCTCGGTGGCGAGGTTGCCGGTGGCGCTCTTGGCGTAGGGGCAGCCGCCGAGGCCCCCGGCCGACGCGTCGACCACGCTGACTCCGCAGCGCAGTGCGGTCAGAGTGTTCGCCAGCGCCTGCCCGTAGGTGTCATGGAAGTGGACGGCCAGCAGCTCCGGGCCGATGCCCGCGCCGGCGAAGGCCGCGAGCAGGGCTTCGACCTGGCCGGGCGTGCCGGTTCCGATGGTGTCGCCCAGGCTCAGCTCGGTGCAGCCCTGTTCCAGCAGGGCCTGGCCCACGGCGACGACCTGATCGGTCGGGACCGGGCCCTCCCACGGGTCACCGAAGCACATGGAGAGGTAGCCGCGGACAGCCACTCCGGCCTCGGTCGCCCGGCGGACCACCGGCGCGAACATCTCCAGGGACTCGGCCACCGAACGGTTCAGGTTTCGCTGCGCGAAGGTCTGGGTGGCGCTCGCGAAGACGGCGATGTCGGTGGCGCCCAGAGCCAGCGCACGGTCCAGGCCGCGCTCGTTGGGCACCAGAACCGGCAGCCGCAGCCCCGGATATTCCCCGGGCAGCCCCGCGAGGCGCGGGAAGAGCTCCTCCGCGTCCGCGAGTTGGGGCACCCACTTGGGGTGGACGAAGCTCGTCGCCTCGATGGTGCGCAGCCCGGCCCCGGCGAGCCGGGCGATGAACTCGGCCTTGACCTCGACCGGCAGTGCCACGGACTCGTTCTGCAGCCCGTCGCGCGGCCCCACCTCATGGATCCGCACCCGCGCGGGCAATCCGTCCGAGCGCACCGGAGCGGGCAGGCCCAGCTCCAGCACGGTGGGTTCGTGATCGGTCATCACCACTCCTCAGGATTCCGTGTTCTCGGCGAGCGGGGCGATCACGGCGAGCAGTTCGTCCATCGCAACCGTGCCGCCGGGCACGACCTTGAGCTGCTGCACCGTGCCGTCGTGCGGTGCGGTGATGACGTGCTCCATCTTCATCGCCTCCAGCACGAGCACGGCCTGACCGCGCTTCACCTGGTCGCCGACGGAGGCCTTGACGAGCGTGACCGTCCCGGGCATCGGCGCGGTGAGCGTGCCGCCGTGGGCGCCGGCCGCGCCGAAGGACAGGTCGGCGAGCGGGTCGTGGACGTGGCAGGCCCAGCTGTCTCCGTCGCGGGCCAGCCAGATCGTGCCGTCGCCGTTCCTGGCGCCCTCGACGCCGCAGGCGAAGCCGCGGGTGATGCCGGCGACGGTGACCGTCAGCCGACCCGCCCCGTGCTCCAACTCGGCCCGCGCCTCGGCCCGCACGACCGGGCCTTCGCCGACACGGGCCTCGAAGCCGCCGCCCCGGTACGGTCGGACCAGGACGAGAACCGGGTCGGTGCCGGGGAGTCGCAGGTGATGCCGGGCCCAAGCCGGGGTGCCGCCGACGCGCCAGCCGGTCGGCCGGTCGAAGGGGTCCACCCAGCCGGAGCCTGCCGCGCCCGCGCCCGCGTCGTCGGCGCCGGTGGCGGGCGCGAGCGCGAGCTGCCTGAGTAGGGCGGCAGCGAGCAGCGGCAGGTTATCCACAGGCTCGACGGAGTCGGCTTGGCTCTTGTCATCGGTCGGGGTTAGCGTCAGCTCCGGGTGGCGCTCGACCAGACCGGTGTCGAGACGACCCGCGACGACGTCGGGATGAGCGAGTAGCCGGCGCAGGTAGCCGGCATTGGTGACGACCCCGAGCACGACCGTCTCCGCAAGGGCGGCGCGCAGCCTGCGCAGGGCGGTGGCCCGGTCGGGGCCGTATGAGATGACCTTGGACAGCATCGGGTCGTAGCTGCTGCCGACGACCAGGCCGGGGGCCAGTCCGGAGTCGACCCGGACCCCTTCCCCTTCCGGCTCACGCAGCAAGAGGACCTGCCCTCCGGAGGGCAGGAACCCACGGCTGGGGTCCTCGGCGCAGATGCGCGCCTCGATGGCGTGTCCCGTGAGAGTGACGTCGTGCTGGGCGAAGGGGAGCACTTCGCCCGCGGCAACGCGGAGTTGCCACTCCACCAGGTCCAGGCCGGTGACGAGTTCGGTCACCGGGTGCTCCACCTGGAGCCTGGTGTTCATCTCCATGAAGAAATGGGAGGAGGGATCGCCGCTGGGGACGATGAATTCGACGGTGCCTGCGCCCGTGTAGCCGCAGGACTTCGCCGCACGCACGGCGGCGGCACCCATCTGGGCGCGGGTGGCTTCGTCGAGGAGCACGGAAGGGGCTTCCTCGATCAGCTTCTGGTGGCGCCGCTGGAGGCTGCACTCGCGCTCGCCCAGGTGGACGACGTTGCCGTGCGCGTCGGCGAGGATCTGGATCTCGATGTGTCGGGGGCGGTCGATCCACCGCTCCAGCAACAGGGTGTCGTCGCCGAACGAGGTGCGGGCCTCGCGCCTCGCGGCGGCGATCTCCTCGGGCAGCCGCGCCGCGTCGTGGACCAGGCGCATGCCCTTTCCTCCGCCGCCGGCGGAGGGCTTGAGCAGCACCGGCAGGCCGATCTCGGCGGCCGCCGCGAGCAGTGCGGCGTCGTCCAACTCGTCGCCGCTGCTGCCGGGGACGACGGGCACGCCGGCGGCCTGGACGGCCTCCTTGGCGTGGATCTTGTCGCCCATCAGCTCGATCGCCTCGGCGGGCGGGCCGATGAAGACCAGTCCGGCCTCGGCACAGGAACGGGCGAAGGCCGCGTTCTCGGCCAGGAACCCGTAGCCGGGGTGCACGGCCTCGGCTCCGGCACGCCTCGCGGCGGCGACGAGTTCGGCGCCGTCGAGGTAACTGTCGATCAGTACAGCGGTGTCGGCCGCCCGGACGTGCGGCGCCCCGGCGTCGGCGGCGCTGTGCACGGCGACGGACCGCATGCCCAGGCGCCTCAGCGTGCGGATGACCCGAACCGCGATCTCGCCGCGGTTGGCCACCAGAACACTCTCGAACATAGGCACAGGAGGTGACCTCTCGTCATGTCACATGCGGAAGACGCCGTACGGGCGCGGCTCGGGCAGGGGGGCGTTGGCACAGGCGCTCAGCGCGAGGCCGAGCACGGTGCGGGTGTCCATCGGGTCGATCACGCCGTCGTCCCAGAGCCGGGCCGTGGCGTAGTAGGCGTTGCCCTGGCGCTCGTACTGCTCGCGCACCGGGCGGCGGAACTCCTCCTCCGCCTCGGCGGGCCACTCCTCGCCGCGCGCCTGGTACTGGTCGCGGCGCACGGTGGCCAGCACGGAGGCGGCCTGCTCGCCGCCCATCACGGAGATCTTGGCGCCGGGCCACATCCACAGGAAGCGAGGGGAGTAGGCCCGCCCGCACATCGAGTAGTTGCCTGCGCCGTACGAGCCGCCGACCACCACGGTGAGCTTGGGCACGCGGGTGGTGGCCACGGCGGTGACCATCTTGGCTCCGTGCTTGGCGATGCCGCCCGCCTCGTACTTCTGGCCGACCATGAAGCCGGAGATGTTCTGCAGGAAGAGCAGCGGGATGCCGCGCTGGTCGCAGAGCTCGATGAAGTGCGCGCCCTTGAGAGCCGACTCGGCGAAGAGGATGCCGTTGTTGGCCACGATCCCCACCGGGTGGCCGTGGATCCGGGCGAAGCCCGTGACCAGGGTCTGGCCGTACTCGGCCTTGAACTCCGCGAAACGGCTGCCGTCCACCACCCGGGCGATGACCTCGCGCACGTCGTACGGCGTGCGCGGGTCTACCGGCACGGCGCCGTAGAGGCCGGCCGGGTCCACGCTCGGCTCCTCGACCGGCTCGACCCCCCACGGCCGCGCCGCACGCGGGCCGAGCCCGGCGACGGCAGTGCGCAGGATGGCCAGCGCGTGAGTGTCGTTCTCAGCCAGGTGGTCCGTCACGCCGGAGGTGCGGGAGTGCAGTTCGCCGCCGCCGAGCTCTTCGGCGGTGACGACCTCGCCCGTCGCCGCCTTCACGAGTGGCGGTCCGCCGAGGAAGATCGTCCCCTGGTTGCGCACGATCACGGCTTGGTCGCTCATGGCCGGGACATAGGCGCCGCCCGCCGTGCAGGAGCCCAGCACGGCCGCCAGCTGCGGGATGCCGGCGGCGGAGAGGCGTGCCTGGTTGTAGAAGATCCGGCCGAAGTGGTCCCGGTCGGGGAAGACCTCGTCCTGCATCGGCAGGAAGGCGCCGCCCGAGTCGACCAGGTAGACGCAGGGCAGTCGGTTGTCGAGGGCGATCTCCTGCGCCCGCAGGTGCTTCTTGACCGTCATCGGGTAATAGGTGCCGCCCTTGACGGTGGCGTCGTTCGCCACGACGACGACCTCGCGCCCGGCCACCCGCCCGATACCGGCGATCACACCCGCAGCGGGGGCGTCCCCGCCGTAGAGGCCGTCGGCGGCGAGCGGCGACAGCTCCAGGAAGGGGGAGCCGGCGTCCAGAAGCGTGTCGACCCGCTCGCGCGGCAGCAGCTTGCCGCGCGAGGTATGGCGCTCCCGGGCCCGCGCGCCACCGCCCTCGGCGGCTGCGGCCAGCTTGGCCCGCAGCTCGTCGGTCAGCGACTGGTGGGCCGCGACATTGGCCCGGAAGGTTGCCGAGGTCGGGTCCGCCGCGCTCTCCAGCCGGGGTGCGGCCGCGGGGGCCTGCGGGCCCGGCGGAAAACCGGTGGGGAGGGGAGCAGCTGCCATCGCCAAGAGCTCCTTTGCTCCAGCTTGCGCCAGTGAACGAGCGTTAACTTATCGCCCTCAGGTTAACGCCGCCTAACAGCTCTGTCTACGATGGCCCAATGGCAAAGCCGTCGAGTCCGTCCAGCCCTCCGACTGAGAATCCCCGCCGTGCCCAGATCCGTCGCGAAGCCGCGCGGCTCTTCGCCGAGCGTGGCTTCCTCGGCGTGGGCGTGGACGAGATCGGGCGCGCCGTCGGCATCAGCGGTCCCGGCCTCTACCGGCACTTCGCCGGCAAGGACGCGATGCTGGCCGACCTGCTGGTCGGGATCAGCGAGCGGCTGCTGGAGCAGGGCCGCAGCCGGGTGGACGCGGCGGCCGGGCCGAGGGAGGCGCTGGACTCGCTGCTCCAGTGCCATGTCGACTTCGCCCTGGACGAGAGCGCGCTCATCACGCTGCACGACCGGGAACTGCTCAATCTGCCGGATCCCGAGCGCCGCCGGGTCCGCAGCCTTCAGCGCCAGTACGTCGAACTGTGGGTCGACGTTGCCCAGCAGGTCTTCCCCGGGCTCGGGGCGGAGGCCCGCCCGGCCGTCCACGCCGTCTTCGGCCTGCTGAACTCCACTCCGCACTCCACCCCGCACGGCGCCACGGCCGGTCTCGGCGATCCGGGTCATCCCGACGGCCGCGCGGCGATGGCGGCCCTGCTCCACCGGCTCGCCCTGGGCGCGCTGGCGGCGGCGGCGTCGGCGAAGTAGCGGCTTCCGCCCGCACTCCGGCTTCCGCCCGCCCCCGCTTCCGCCTGCGCCCGCGCCCCGCTTCCGCCCGCACCCGCGTCCCGGCCTCGTCCGCGCTCGGTCGCAAGGCCTACGACCAAGGCCGCGCACGGCTGGGGCCCGCGCCTGGTGCGGTCGGGAACAGCGCGAGCCACTCTGGTGCTGACCCAGTTGGCATCCGGCGCACGGGAGGACGCACGATGGCAGAGAAGGATCTCGCCGGCCTCATCGCAGGCTCGCGTCATGGGGCGGTGGTCACGCTCAAGCGGGACGGGCGCCCGCAGCTTTCCAATGTCAGCTTCGTCTTCGACTCGGACGTCGGCGGTCGCGGCCTGATCCGCTTCTCCACGACGGCCGATCGGGCCAAGGTCGCGAACCTGCGCCGCGATCCCCGGGTGAGCTTCTACGTGACCCGCCCCGACTTCGGCGGCTACGCCGTGGTCGAGGGGACGGCCGAGCTGACTCCCGTCTCCGCCGCACCCGACGACGCGACGGTCGAGGAGTTGGTGGACGTCTATCGGCGGATCGCCGGCGAGCATCCGGACTGGGACGAGTACCGCGCGGCCATGGTGGCCGACCGCCGTCTGGTCGTCCGGATCGCGGTGGAGCGCAGCTATGGCTGGGGCGGCTGGTGATCGCCTCCACCGGGTGGCCGAGGGCTCGGCGAGCGCCTCGATGTAAGTCCCATTACGGGCATGGACAGCTGACCGACGAGAAGATTAGTATCGCTAAATATGTCTCAGGCTCATAAGTCTCCGGGGGAAGCCGCAGCCCCCTCGACCGGGTCCCGGCCCGGATGGGTGCGTCGGCTGAGCGGTTACGCCTGGCGCTACCGCGGCAACGTACTGCTGTCCTTCGGCGCCTCGCTGCTCGGCATGGCCATCAGCGCGCTGGTGCCGCTCATTCCCCGGCACATCATCGACGACGTCATCACGACCCACAGCAGTCCGCTCGCGCCCTGGGCCATCGCCCTGGTCGCGGCGGCCGTTCTGGTCTTCCTGCTGACCTTGGTACGCCGTTACTGGGGTGGCCGACTGGCCATGGACGTCCAGCACGACATGCGGCAGGACCTCTTCGACTCGCTGACCCGCCTCGACGGCGCCAAGCAGGACAGCCTGGACACCGGGCAGGTCGTCGGCCGGGCCACCTCCGATCTGCAGATGATCGTCGGGATGCTCTCGATGCTGCCGATGATGACCGGCAATATCCTGATGTTCCTGACCTCCCTCGTGGTGATGTTCTTCCTGTCACCGATGCTGACGCTGATCGCGCTGGCGATGGCCCCCGCGCTCTGGTGGTTCGCGCAGCTGAGCCGCAAGCGGCTCTTCCCGGCCACCTGGTCCGCGCAGCAGGAGGCCGGCCGGGTCGCCGGGGTCGTCGACGGAGCGGTCTCCGGTGTCCGCGTGGTCAAGGGCTTCGGGCAGGAGGAGCAGGAGCTCGGCCGGCTGGAGTCCACCAGCCGCCGCCTCTACGCCAAGCGTCTGCGCGGCATCCGGCTCAGCGCCCGCTACAGCCCCGCGATGCAGGCCATCCCCGCGCTCGGCCAGGTGGCCGTGCTGGCGCTCGGCGGATGGCTGGCAGTCCGCGGCCAGGTCTCCCTGGGCACCTTCGTCGCCTTCTCCACCTATATCGCGCAGATGACTGGCCCCGTCCGGATGCTCACCATGCTGCTGACCGTGGGCCAGCAGGCCCGCGCCAGCGTGGAGCGGGTGCTCCAGCTGATCGACGAGCGCCCCGTGATCAAGGAGAGCGCCTCCGCGATCGACCTCGAACTCGACGAACTCGAAGACCTCAACGGTCTCAAGGGTCTCGACGAACTGGACGAGCTCGACGGGCTGGACGAGCTCGACCGGGACGCGGCGGGGCGCGGCGCCGAGCCGGTCCCTGCCGTCTCGTTCGAGGACGTGGACTTCGGCTACGCCTCCTCCGCCGAGCCCGTGCTGCGCGGGCTGAACCTCAGCCTGCGGGCCGGGGAGACGGTCGCACTGGTCGGCTCCTCCGGCTCCGGCAAGTCGACGGTCGGGATGCTGGTCCCGCGCTTCTACGACGTCACCGCCGGCGCCGTCCGGGTGCACGGCCACGACGTCCGCGACCTGACGCTGCGTTCGCTGCGCGCCGCGATCGGCATCGTCCCCGAGGACAGCTTCCTCTTCTCGGAGTCGGTGCGCACCAACATCGCCTACGGTCGTCCCGACGCCACGGACGAGGAGGTCGTGGCCGCCGCGCGCGCCGCGCAGGCCGACGGCTTCATCGGTGAACTGCCCGACGGCTACGAGACGGTCGTCGGCGAACAGGGGCTCACCCTCTCGGGCGGCCAGCGCCAACGCGTCGCGCTGGCCCGCGCGATCCTCGCGGACCCGCGCATCCTTCTGCTGGACGACGCGACCTCGGCTGTCGACGCCCAGGTCGAGGCCGAGATCCACGAGGCCCTGCGCACCGTGATGGCCGGCCGCACCACGTTGCTCATCGCCCACCGCCGCTCCACCCTCCAGCTCGCCGACCGGATCGGCGTGCTGGAGCGCGGGCACCTGGTCGACATCGGCACCCACGCGGAGCTCGAAGCCCGCTGCCCGCTCTACCGGTCACTGCTCACCGACCCCGACGCGATGGCCGGGGACGTCCGCCAGGCCGACCCGGCGGCCCAGCTGCTGACCGACTCGCTCCTCGCCGCCGAGTTGGAGGACGCGGAGCGCCGCGTCGCCGAGCTGGACGCCGAAGCGGCCGCTGACGCCGAGCAGCGCCCCGATGGTGTCACCCCCGGGCTCTGGGACCGCGAGCGTCACCCCGAGCTCGATCCGGACGCGCCGGCCCCGGCCGGCCAGGCCGGCGGCGCGGGCGGTCACCCCGGTGGCCCCGGCGGCATGCACGCCACCATGGGCAGCATGGCGGCCACGCCCGAACTGCTGGCCAAGGTCGCCGCGCTACCCCCGGCCGACGAGACCCCGGCGGTCCCGCTGGACCAGGCCCGCACGCCCGATCCCGGCTTCAACCTCCGCCGGATGCTGGCACCGTTCAAGGGGCCGCTGCTGCTGGCCCTGCTGTTGGTCGCCCTCGACGCGCTGGCCGCGCTGGCCCTGCCGATCCTGATCCGGCACGGCATCGACGACGGCGTCACCAAGGCCGCGGGCGGCGCGGTCGCCGTAGTGTCGGTCATCGCCCTGCTGATCGTCCTGGCCGACTGGGGCGTCCAGATGGCCGAGACCCAGGTCAGCGGGCGCACCGGCGAGCGCATCCTCTACGGCCTGCGCGTCAAGATCTTCGCGCACCTGCAGCGCCTCGGTCTGGACTACTACGAGCGGGAGCTCGGCGGCCGGATCATGACCCGGATGACCACCGACGTCGACGCGCTCACCTCCTTCCTGCAGACCGGCGTCGTCACGGCGGTCGTCAGCCTGCTCACCTTCGGCGGCATCTTCGTGGTGCTGCTGGTGCTGGACGCGGGCCTGGCGCTCTACGTCTTCGCGGTGCTGCCGGTGCTGATCCTGGCGACGCTCGTGTTCCGGGCCAAGTCGTCCAAGGTCTACAAGCTGAGCCGGGAGAAGGTCAGCACGGTCAACGCCGACCTGCAGGAGAACGTCGCCGGGATGCGCATCGTGCAGGCCTTCCTACGCGAGGAGCACAACCGCGACCGCTTCGCCGAGCGCAGCGACGAGTACCGGCGCACCAGGGTCCGGGCGCAGCTGTACATCTCGCTCTACTTCCCGTTCGTGCAGCTGCTCTCCAGCGTCGCGGCGGCGCTGGTCCTGATCGTCGGCGCCAACCGGGTCACCGCGGGGACGCTGACCACGGGCGCACTGGTCGCGTACCTCCTCTACATCGACCTGTTCTTCTCCCCGGTGCAGCAGCTCTCGCAGGTGTTCGACGGCTACCAGCAGGCGGCGGTCGGCCTCACCCGGATCCGCGAGCTGCTGCGCACCCCGACGTCCACGCCGCAGGCCGCGCGTCCGGCGGAGGTCGGCAGGCTCCGCGGCGAGGTCCACTTCGACGACGTCCACTTCGCCTACAACGCGGCGCTCGCGGCCACATCGGATCCGGAGAGCGACCAGGCGGGCACGGCGACCACCGCAGCGGCGGGCGTCGCGCCGGCCCGCAAGCCCGAGGCCATCACCGCCGTGGAGCTGCGGATACCGGCCGGCCAGACGGTCGCGCTGGTCGGCGAGACCGGTGCCGGGAAGTCGACGCTGGTCAAGCTGTTGGCCCGGTTCTACGACGTGACCGGCGGCACGGTCAGGGTGGACGGCCGCGACGTGCGCGAGCTCGACCTGGCCGGATACCGACACCGGCTCGGCGTGGTGCCGCAGGAGGCGTACCTCTTCGCGGGCACCATCCGCAACGCCATCGCCTACGGCCGACCGGACGCGAGCGACGCTGAGGTCGAGGCGGCCGCGCGCGCCGTGGGCGCGCACGAGATGATCGCCCGCCTGGACGGCGGCTACCTCTACCGCGTCAGCGAACGCGGCCGGAACCTGTCGGCGGGTCAGCGGCAGCTGATCGCGCTCGCCCGCGCCGAGCTGGTCGACCCGGACCTGCTGCTGTTGGACGAGGCGACGGCCGCGCTCGACCTGGCCACGGAGGCGGCGGTCAACCGCGCCGCCGACCGGCTGGCACGGCACGGCGGCAAGCGGCGCACGACGGTGGTGATCGCGCACCGGCTCAGTACGGCGGCGCGCGCCGACCGGGTGGTGGTCATGGACCACGGCCGGATCGTGGAGGACGGCACCCACGTCGAGCTGTTGCGCGCGGGCGGCGCGTACGCGCGGCTGTGGCGTGCCTTCGTGGGCGAGGAGGAGGCGACGGCGGCGGTGCGCTGAGGCGCGGCGGAGCACGGCGAGGGCCGTGGGGACCGGGCGGCGTCGGTCGATGCCAACGGAATGTCAGATTTCGTCTCTATGTCGACGTAGCGGCAACCGGACAACAGAGCGAACAGGTGGCTCAAGGCCATCTGTTGGATCACCTTCCGCTTTGATAGACATTCTCTGCGCACCGCTCAACGGCACCACGGCACGGGGGTAGGGCGCGCCGCACCACCGCCCTGATCCGCCCCCAGCTTCCTCCGAGGCCGCCGTGCTCGCTCTGGTCGCCCTGTTCTGTTCCGGGTACCTGGCCCCCTACCTGCTGCCCAGCCTCGTCGGCCGCCTCGGCACCGACTTCGGGCTCACCCCGACCCAGGCGGGAGGGGTGGGCAGCGGGCTGCTGCTGGCCTCCGCTCTCGCCGGCATCGCGCTCACCGGCCGGGTCTCCCGGCTCGGCCCGGTGCGGGTGGCCCGGACCGCCCTCGTGGTGCTCGCCATCGGCTTCGGCCTGGCGGCGGTGACCCACGCGCTGCCGCTGCTGCTGCTCGGCTGTGTGCTGGGTGGGGCGGGCTCCGGCGCGGCGACGGCGGTCGCCGCCTCCGTGCTGGCCCGGCGCAGCGATCCGCATCGGGTATCGGTGGTCGGGCTGCTGGTGACCTCCGGCCTGGCGAGCGCCATCTTCCTGACCCTGCCGCATCTCAGCAGTGGCCACGGCCTGGCGTTCGCCTCCATCGCGGTGACCGGCGCGCTCGCGCTGCCGGCGATGCGAGGTCTTCCCGGCGGGGTCGGCAGCGGCGTCGGTGACGGCGTAGGGGCGGCGGCCGGGCGGCGGCCTTCGGGAGGGCGCGCGTCGTTGCCGCTGCCGCGTCTGAGGTCAGGCATCACCCTTGCGGTCTGCCTCATGCTCTGGTCGCTGACGCAGAACGCGCTGTGGGGAGTGAGCGGCAGGATCGGCCTGGACCGGGCGGGCCTGACCGAGGCGGTCCTCGGCGCGGTCTTCGCGGTGGCGCTCGGGGCAGGCCTCATCGGCACCCTCGGCGCAGGCCTGGTCGGCTCGCGCTTCGGACCGGCCCTCCCGATCGGCGCGGGCACGCTCGCGATAGCCGGCTGCGTCCTGCTGACCGGTGGTGCGCACGGAGCCGCGTCCTTCGCGGTCGGCGAGATCGCCTGGAACGCGGTCTACCCGTTCGTGCTGAGCTACCTCCTCGGCCTAGCCGCCTCCCTGGACCGGGAGGGCCGCTGGGGTGTGCTCGCCGGTTCCGCCTCCTCGATCGGGGTCGCCTGCGGCCCGCTGGCCGGCACACTGCTTGCGTCAAACGCCGGCTACCCGGCGATGGGCGCGACCCTCGCCCTGGTCCTCGTCGCGGTGACCGGCCCGCTGGTCGTCGTCGCCCGCGCGGGCTCGGCGGAGCAGCCGGAGTGGCCGGAGCTCGCCGTCCCCGCGCAGTCGCGCGAGCAGGGTGGCGCCGCCCACGACACCGTGACCGGCGCGTCCAACGCGGCGGCGGCGTAAGGGAGTCACGGGCCGGCGACGATCCTTCGGGGACGTCAGGGCTCACCCGCGCCCGCGGCCCCGGGCGGGAACCCGCAGGCCGACCCGTGCCGCACCCGCGACGAACGGGTCCCTGGGCCGCGGGCAGGGCGGCGCGCGGCGTGCCTACGGGGGCGCCCGGCACCGCGAGGCCGCGCGCGACCTCTGCCTCGCGACGACGACCGGGACGTGTCCACCGTCTCGGACGACCGGGGCGGCGCGGCGCGCGAACGCACCCACACACGTGACCGGGCCCGGTTCCGGAGCGGCGCGGAGCCCACGCCGGAACTACTCCGGCAGTTGCAGGACCTCGACGCGGCGCCGGCCCGGGCCGGCGGGCGGGGGACCGGTGAACGCGTCGCCGGGCGAGCGCGGCGGGACCACCTTCTCCGAGGCGTCGACGCGGGCGGTGACCGCCCGCCACCACAGGGCGAAGGGGACGCCGCCGTTCTCCTCCTCGACACGGCGCCGCGCGGCCTCGGCCCAGACGATCCGGCGGACGGTCCACTCGGCGCGCAGCCGCAGCAGTTCGCGGTCCAGCTCCTGGGCGCCGAAGCGGTCGGGGGAGACGAAGTCGGCAGGGGCGGCCGTGGCCTCTCCGTCCCAGCGGAAGACGGTGAGCTCGACCAGGCCGGGCCCCTGCTCGGGATCGAGCTCGCGCAAGGACCATCCCCAGACGGGTTCAATACCCTGACCGGCGAACCGGCCCCTGATCTCCAGCCAGCGGCGGGCCGCCGCCTGGGACTCCAGCCTGCGCTCGATCTCGCAGTGGATCGGCCAGTACGCGGTGGTGGCGGCGCGGACGGCTGCGGCGTAGTCACCGGCGGCGACGAGGAATTCGGTCTCGGCGGCGTGCGCGGCGCGGCGTCGGGGTCCCGGCAGCAGCCGCCCGGCTGCCCGCTGGGCCCGCCGCTCGGCGGCGCCGAGCGCCGCCCCCGCGCTCTGGACCACGGCAAGGTAGCGACCGGCGGCAGCGCGCCAGGCGTCCCACTCGACCCGGTCGACGGGAATCCACCCGTCCACCCGCTGCGCCTCGCCGTCCTCCGCGACCAGCGCCAGCATCCTCGGCTCGGCGACGGTGACGCCGTCCCGCGCGGGATCCTCCAACCGAGCTGCCAGCACCCACAGATCGCCGATCATCCCACCACCACCCCGCGCCGTCTTCCTCCGGAGGGAACTACCCACTCACACCTCCTGCTAGTGCCACGCCCGCCAACGTCCTGCCGCGACTCCTCGCGAATCGGCACCCCACCCGCGCCCGCCGATCCCCACCCTCCGCCCCCAGCCCGCGGCCCCGGGCCCTGTTCCCGGCCCGGGCCTCCAGCCTCCGGCTCCGGGCGACGGCACGGCCCTGGGGTGCGGGCTCCGTCCCCTGCTCGGGCTGAGGCGCCAGCCTCCAGCCTCCGGCTCCTCCGGCTCCTCCGGCTCCGGCTCAGGGCGACGGCACGGCCCTGCGGTGCGGGCTCCGTCCCCTGCCCGGGCTGAGGCGCCAGCCTCCAGCCTCCGGCTCCTCCGGCTCCGGCTCAACGTTGCGGCACGGCCCTGCGGCGCGGTCTCCGTCCCCTGCCCGGGCTGAGTCCCCAGCCTCCAGCTCAAAGTCACGGCGCCGCCCTCCGTCCCTGGCCACGGCCTCCTGCGCGGCCTCAGTCCCCGGCCTCCGTTCCCGGCATCCCCCGGCCTCGTCGCCCGCCCCGTCCTCGTCCCCGCCCCGCCTCGTCCCCGCCCCGTTCCCGGCCTCCGGCCGGTGACGTGCCGGAGCGCCTGCCGCTCAGGGAGCGGGAGGCGCCGGGCCGGTGCGGGTGGGTGGGTCAGGACTGGGCGGCCGGCCAGGCCGCGGCGCGGAGGCCGCGCTGGGAGGCGGCCCAGGCGGCGCCGAGGGCGAGGCCGCCGGCGAGGGTCAGGACCGCGCCCGTGCCGCCGAGCAACTGGAGCAGCAGGCCCACCGAGCCGGTGCCGAGCGGGATGCCCAGCCCCACCACCGTCATCGTCGCCGTGATCGTGCGTCCCCGCTGGGCGTCCGGGACCTGGCGGAAGATCAGGACGTCCAGCAGCACGCTCAGCGTGGGGATGCCCAGCATGCCGACCACCAGCAGCGCTGCCGTCAACCACGGCCCGTGCACGAAGCCGAGGGCGGCGAAGACCGGGGCTTCGGCTGCGACGACACCGATCAGCAGCGTGCCGGGACGGAAGCGCCGGTGCAGGAAGCCGACCAGGCTCGCACCCGCCAGAGCCCCGAGTGCCGTACCCGTCAGCGCCGCACCGATGGCCCAGGCGGCGGTGCCCTGCTCGCGGAGCCGGTAGATGACCGCGAGGCTCAGCGGCGCGCCGCAGGCGTTCAGGACGGTGACCAGGAGCAGCGCCGCCCGCAGGGCCGGCTCGCGCCACAACGCCCGGATGCCGTCGAAGACCGTGCGGAAGTCGGCGGACGGGTCGGACTCGGTGCGCTGCTGCGGGCGGACGATCAGGGCGCAGACCAGCGAGAGCGCGAAGCCGAACGCGCTGAACACGAACGGAAGGGCCCGGCTCAACCCGTAGAGCAGGCCGCCGAGCGGCGGGCCGGCAAGTTCGGCGATGCCGACCCGGAGCTCGTCCTGGGTGAGGGCGGCCGTCAGTTGCTCAGGGTCGACCACCGCGCGGACCAGCAGCATGCGCGCCGCGCCGCCGAGTGGCTGGGCCGCACCGAGGACGAGCGCGACGACCATCAACTGAACGAGCGTCAGCGCGCCGAGCAGGAAGGCGACGGCGACCGACGCGGTCGCGGCGACCCGCATCGTCTCCGTGGCGATCAGCACGCGTCGCCGGTCCAGCCGGTCGAGCAGCACACCCGCGGGCAGTCCGCACAGCACCGTCGCCGTCGCCTGCAGCAGACCGAAGAGGCCGGCCCAGGCGGCCGATCCGGTCAGCGCCAGGATCGCCAGGGGGTAGGCGACGTCAGCGGCGGCCACACCGGTGAGCGAGGCGGCGGAGCCGACCCAGAGGAGCTGGTACCGCCAGTTGCGCCTGAGCGGAGGCAGCGGCGGGGTCGCGGTGGTGGTGTTGATCTCCACTGCGGACTCGCTCACGGTCTCGGTCGCCGTCTCGGTCATGGCAGTTCCTCCCCGATGCGTAAACGTTCTCGAAAGAATTGACGTTCACTCTCACGTGAATGATGGCGCATCGGTGAGCGCCTGGCAAGATGGAGAGATGGACGCAGTGAAGGACGAAGGCACCGAGGCGCGCGTGGGCGTGCGGATGGTGGATGACGTGGAGACGCTCAAAGCGCTCTCCGACCCGCTCCGGCTGAGCATCCTGCGGCTGATGATGGACGGCTCCGCCGAGCCGCGGGCCTGGACGGCGAAGGAGCTCGCGGGCGGGCTGGGCGAGCCGCAGACCAAGCTCTACCGGCACCTCAAGCACCTCGAGGAGGTCGGCCTGATCAAGGTCGCGGAGACCCGGCTGGTCTCCGGGATCGTCGAGCAGCGCTATGTCGGCGCGCAGCGCCATCTTGAGCTGAGCCGTACGTTCCTCGCTTCGGCCCCCGCCGACGAGGAGGGCGACACCCGGCGGAACGCGGTGATCGACATGGTCGGCACGGCGACCACGAGCTTCCTGCGGGACTTCGATTCGGCGGTGCGCTCCGGCAAGGTCGACGTCACGGCGACCGAGTCCGCACGCCGTCCCCTGATGATGGTCGGCGACCTCCGCATGCCCGCAGAACGCGCCGCGGTCTTCCACGAGCGGTTCAGGCAACTAGTCGACGAGGTGAACGCGGAGCCGGCCGATCCCGAAGGTGTCCCGGTCCATCTGTTGGTGGCGCTGTACAGCTTCGACGACTGACCGTGGGCGGGCAGCGGGCCGAGGGTCCGTTGTCACGCGCGTTACGGCTGATTGAGCAGATGGATGCGCTGGCTGATGAGATGCTTGGCGCCTTGTGGCGTGAGCGGCACATTGGAGGGGACGGCGAAGTGACGGGGCGTCGGCGAGCGGTTCTGGCGCAGCAGTACACCGACGTGGCCGAGAGCGCGGAGCGTCGCCTGGACGAGTTGCTGGCGCTGGCCGCCGAGCCGTCCCCGGCGGTCGACTTCGACGCGCTGCGCCGCGACTACACGCCACGCCCGCTCCCACCGGCGGCGGTCTCCGAGCCGCCGCGCTGGGTGGACTACGCACCCGATCCGACCCAGGCCGCCTCCGCCCGGCCGGGGAGCCCGCTGCTCGACGCCGCCTACCAGCAGCGTCTCGCCACCGCACGGCTCGATCACCAGCGGGCGCTGCGCGAGTACCGCGAACAGGAGCGGACACTGCGCGACCGGGCGGAGGAGGTCAGGCTCGGCTACGAGCGTGAGGAGCAGGAGCGCGCCCACGCCGTCCGCTCGTACAACGAGCGGCTGGTCGACTATCGACGCTCCTACGAGGAGGGCGAGCCCGTCGCCGTCGAGTCGGTGCTCGAACGCGCACTGGCCGCGGCCGGCCGACTGCCGGGCCTGGAGGTCCCCGCGCGGGTGGCCTACCGGCCGCTGACCCGTACCGCCGTCGTCGACCTGGTGCTGCCCGGCGTCGGCGTCGTCCCCCCGGCGTTGGCCTTCCGTGTCGCACCGGACGAGGCGGAGGGGGGCGTGGAGCCGGTCCCGCGCCCGCGCGAGGAGTGCGTCGCGCGCTACCTGCTGCTCGTCGCACGCCTTGCCCTGCGCGCACTGGACGCGCTGCTGGCGGCGGACACCGAATCGCATCTCGACGGAATAGTGCTGAACGGACGTGTGGTCACCGCCGAGGCAGGCGAGTCCGCGCTGCTGAGCGTCGACGCGCGCCGGGTGGACCTCTACGCGCGCACGCTGCTGCCGACGGACCATCAGGACGCGATCGCGCGACTGCGCGAGTTGCCTTGCCGGATCACCGCCGACCCCTACGGCCCCGCGCCGGTCACGCCCTTCGCGGTGGGCGGCGCGATGGCCCCGGTGCCGGAGGAGCTCTCACCCGGCGAGTTCGCGGATCTGGCGTCGGAGCTCTTCGCGGCGATGGGCCTGCCGGACTGGGACGCCCGGCTGCTCGGCCGTGACGGCCTGCTCGCGGTCGCCCACGGCGACGGCGAGACCTTCGCCGAGGAGCCGCACGTGGTCTGCGTGGCGCGGCGCCCGGCGGTGGTGACCGCGGAGGCGGTGCAGAACGTCGCCGAGGTGATGGCGGAGGAGTCCGCGGCCGCCGCCATCTGGGCGACGACGGGGAGCTTCCACCCCCAGGCGGTCATCGCCGCGGCGGAGCGGCCGGGCCTGCGGCTGATAGACGGCGGCGAGTTGCGCGCGCTGATCCGTGAACACCTGGGTGCGGAGCTGGGCGGATAGCCGGCCGGGTGGCGGGGCGCGGATTCTCCCGGCCGGAAGGCGACTTGCCGCGGCGGGATTGGGTGTCACCCTTGAGGCATGGGGTTCCCTTTCATGGATCGTTGGCGACCGCGACGTGATGCCGCGCAGGCGAAGGCCGCGCTCTACCCCGGGGGCGTGGACGACCCCGGCAGCCTCGCCGAGATGCTCGGCGAGTGCGCGCTGCTGCGCGGCCGCGCGGGTGACGCGGGTCTGGAGCTGGACGACACGCCCGACTCGCTCGCCGCCCTCGACCAACTGCCCCCGGTGTGGCGGGAGGACCCGCAGGAGGTGACCGAACTCGGCCACGACGCCGGGCTCTACCTCGGGACGGTGATCGTCTCCTCCATCGCCGGCGCGAGCTGGGTGCTGCTCTCCGACGGGCGGCCGTTCATCCGACTGTCGACGGGGCGGGAGCTCGACGTCACCTCGATCGGCCTCGACTGGGCGACGGACGGCGCCCCGTCCCTCTGGCAGGTCTACTCCGAGGCCGACGAGCGCTGACCGCGCGTCCGTCCGGGTGGTGGGGCTTCGTGGGCCTGGGCGTCGGACCACGATGCGGCCGCGCCAGGGCAAGACCGCTGCGACGCGGTGCTGGCAGCCGTCGCTCGCTCCGCCTGGACACACAACGCGGCCCATCCCCCGATGCGGCGATTCGCGCGGGCACGGCCGGTTCCCACCCGTGCGGCGCAGTGGGCGTGCGGTCGGACGGGTCGTCAGCGAGGATGGAGAACAGGGCGCCGAGGGTGGGCCCGCAACGAGAGCGGCGGCGACTGGGCAGGGCGCCGCCGCTCTCGGCCTTTACCCGCCCGCCCCGGCCCCGGCCTTGAAGCCTGGCCTCATCCCGCGGGCGTGCCGGAGCGATTATCGGCAAGCATTGTCACTACCGCCCGGTGGTTGCGAGGAGAACGCGAGGGCGTTGATGCCGGTACTGGTGGCCGCTGGGGCCTTCGTGATGACCCTGCTCGGCGGGCTGGTCGCCGGGAAGTTCGGGGACCGCCGGCACCTGCTGCTCGGGCTCGCCGCCGGACTGATGCTCGGCGTGGTCTCGTTCGACCTGCTGCCGGAGGCCCTGAGCGCGGCCGGCGAGAAGCTCTGGGGTGTTCCCGGGGCGCTGCTCATGTTCGTGCTCGGCTTCCTGGTGCTGCACATCGCCGAGCGGTCGGTGGCGATCCACCGGGCCCACGAGGGCGAGTACGCCGCCCACCAGCACGGCGGCGGTCACTCGCACGGCGCCGCCGCGGCGCTCCCGGCCAACGGGCGGAGCCAGAAGCTCGGCATCGCCGCCGCGTCCGGGCTCTGCGTGCACAGCGTGATGGACGGCTTCGCCATCGGCGCGGCCTTCCAGGTCGGCAACAGCTTCGGCGCGGTGATCGCGGTCGCGGTGCTCGCGCACGACTTCGCCGACGGCTACAACACCTACACGATCACCCGCCTCTACGGGAACGACCGGCGGCGGGCGGTGACGCTGCTGGCGCTGGACGCGGTCGCACCCGTGCTGGGCGCGTCGATCACGCTGCTGTTCACCATCCCTGAGCACGTGGTAGGGCTCTACCTGGGCTTCTTCGGCGGCTTCCTGATGTACCTGGCCACCTCCGACATCCTGCCCGAGGCGCACAGCCCGCACCCCTCCCGCTCGACGCTGCTCTGCACCGTTGCCGGCACGGCCTTCATGTGGCTGGTCATCGGCCTGGCCAACAGCTGACCGATTCCCGGTGGGCGGGACGGTCGTCGAGCTGCGGGCGTTCAGACGCGCTGCGCGACGATCGTCGGCTCCGGGGCGGCGGACCGTTCGGGCCAGTGGCGCTGCAGCGCCTCCAGAGCGGCTGCGATCGCCGGCCGACGGGACGCCTGCTCACGCCAGAGGACCGAGACCCGGCGCGTCGGCTCGGGAGTGACCGGCCGGGCGACGACACCGGCCGGTAGCGGGGCCCGGCCGAGCCGGGGGACGAGGCCGATGCAGAGTCCGGCGCGGATCAGCGCGATCTGGGTGTCGAACTCGCTCGCCTGGAAGCGGATGTCCGGCTCCTCGCCCGCCTCGCGCAGGGTCCGGATCAGCCAGTCGTGGCAGATGGTCCCGGGCGGCGTGTTGACCCATTGCTGCCCGCGCAGGTCCTCGACCGTGAGCAGGTCGCGCTCGGCGAGCGGGTGGTCGGCGCGCAGCACGGCGTCGACGGCGTCCACGCCGATGGGGCGGCGGGCCACGCCCTCGGGGGTGGCGAGCGGCGTGTTCGACCAGTCCTGCACGACCGCGAGATCGACCTCGCCGCGAGCGACGAGCTCGGCCATCAGGTAGGGATCGCTCTCCAGGACGCGGAGCTCCAGCTCCGGGTAGTGGGTCGCGAGATCGGCGAGCACGGGAGGCAGCAGCCCACGCGCGGCGGTCGCGAAGGCGGCGAGGAAGAGGCGCCCGGAGACCTGTCCCCGGCGGGCCTCCAACCCGACCTCGGCCTGCTCGACCAGCGCGAGGACCGCCTGCGCGGTCTGCGCGAGGTCGTGCGCGGCGTCGGTGAGCACGACGCCGCGTCCGCGCTTCTCCAGGAGCGGGGTCCTGGTCTCCCGCTCGAGCTTGCTGATCTGCTGGGAGATGGCGGAGGGCGTGTACCCGAGCGCCGCGGCGGCACGACCGACGGAGCCGTGCACGGCGACGGCGTTCAGGGCGCGGAGTCGTCCGAGATCCATCATGCGAGGCAGCCTAGGCTGCGACGCCCGCATTGGGGATGCGACGAGAGGCCCCCGAAGGAGTGGTCTGCCTCACTCCTTCGGCAGCCGGCAGCCGGCAGCCGTCAGCCGTGGGCCAGGGCCGCGCGGTAGACCGCGGCGATGGCCGGGCCGAAGTAGGAGGAGTAGGAGACGTCGTCCGTGTCGCCGCCCTCCTCGTAGCCGCCGATGACGCCGGCCACCGCGCCGCGCCCGTGGGCGGCGGCGTCCACGCCGGTCAGCATCGGGCCGCCGCTGGTGCCGCCGGGCAGGCCGGGGCAGTCGAACTCCAGCTGGTGGGGGCCGAAGGAGCGCAGCGTCGACGAGCAGTACACCGGGCGGTCGGTCCGGCTCGGGTAGCCGACGGTGACGGCTCGGGTGCCGGGGACCGGGTTGAAGGAGAGGGCCTCCGCGCCGGTCGCGTCCTGGATGCGGTGGCCTGCGGCGTCCGGACGCAGGATCAGGAAGGCGACGTCGTCGTCGGCGCTGCCTCGCGTGGTCCATGCCGCGTCGGCGACCACGGTCGCCACCGACCAGGTGCCGAAAGGGCGCCGACCGTCGTGGAAGCCGGGGACGAAGGTGAGGCCGCCGCGGGCACGGCCGGTGCCGGGACCGATGACACAGTGGGCAGCCGTGACCACTATGTCGCGGCTGGGGCTTTCGACCACGGCGCCGCTGCAGAAGTGGTGGTCGGGCCGACCGGCCGAAGCCCCGAAGATGGCGCCGATGCGCGACGCTCCGCCGAACGCGGTCGAATCCGGCGCTCCGGCCGCGGCGACCTGGTCCTGAGGGGCAGCGGCCAGGATGCAGGCCAGGAGCACGCCGACGGCAGTCAACGAACGAAGCGTCATGAACCGTATCTTTTGCGACAGCCGCAGCGGCTGCCACCGTTGCAGGCAAGCGGGTGACGGCCTGTCGGAGCGATCAGTTCACCATCTCTGAACTGTTCCATGAAGAACTATTTGCTGGTGCTGAACAAATGGCTCCGGCGATGCTCGGAGCATGACCTCCACGACCACGGGCCTGAGTGCTCGCCACTTGGGCTTGGCCGTTCTCGTCGCCGCGATCTGGGGCGTGAACTTCGTCGCGATCGATGCCGGGCTGGCCCACTACCCGCCGCTGCTCTTCACGGCGCTCCGCTTCGCCGTGGCCGCGGTGCCCGCCGTCTTCCTGGTCGGCCGGCCGGGGGTGCCCTGGCGCTACGTGCTCGCCGGTGGTCTGGTGCTCGGCGGTTTGCAGTTCGGGCTGCTCTTTGAGGGCATGCGGGCGGGTATGCCGCCGGGGCTGAGCTCACTGGTGCAGCAGGGGCAGGCGGTCTTCACGGCCGGCTTCGCCGCGGTCCTGCTCCGCGAGCGGATCACCCGGAGGCGGCTGGCGGGCCTGGGGATCGCGGTCGCCGGCATGGCGGTGGCGGGGCTCGATCAGGCCTCGCGCGGCGGCTCGGGACCGCTCGGCGCCTTCATACTGGTGGTCGGCGCGGCCGCGGCGTTCGGGCTGTCGAACATCATCACCCGCAAGGCCGCACCACCGGACGCGCTGCGCTGGATGGTCTGGGTCAGCGTGGTGCCGCCGCTTCCGCTGGCGGCGCTCTCCCTGCTGGTCGAGGGACCGACCGCCGACCTGCGCGCGCTCGGCGGGTTCAGCCTCTCCGCCTCGGCCTCACTGCTGTATGTGGCGTGGGGGGCGACCCTGGTCGGCTTTGGGCTCTGGGGATATCTGTTGCGGCATCACGACGCCTCCGTGGTCGCGCCGTTCTCCCTGCTGGTGCCGGTGTTCGGGATGTCCTCCGCCTGGCTGCTGCGCGGCGAGGCGCTGACCCTGCTCTCGCTCTGTGCCGCGCTGCTGGTGATCGCCGGGATCGCCTTGGCCTCGATCAGCGGGCCTCGGGCGCGGCACCCTCGTGGTGCGGACGCGGGTGCGCGTGCGGCGCGGAGGCGTGCGGGCCGTGGTGGGGATGAGCCTGCTCGTACGACTCCTCCGCCACTCGCAGCAGGTGCAGCAGGGTCACCCGGTCCGCGGCGCTGACCGGACCGAAGTACTCCTCGGCGACCTCGCGCCGGACCGTGGCGATTCGGGCCACCGCGGCGTCGCCCGCCTCGGTCAGCTGCAGCAGGGTGGCCCGGCGGTCGTCCGGGTCGGGGGAGCGGGTGACCAGACCTGCCGCTTCCAGCGCGTCGACGACCGTGGTCGTGGAGCGCGGGGCGATCCGCAGGCGTTCGGCCAGCTGGTTGAGCCGGATGCCGCGGTCGCCGCTCCAGGAGAGCATGTCCAGGGCGCGCCCCTGGGAGGGCGTCAGACCGTGCGGGGCAAGCCGGTGGAAGGTGGCCTTCCGCATCCGCTTGCTGGCGCGCATCATCGCGTCGGCAAGCTCGACCTCGGTGGGGATCGGCTCGGGCGCGGATGCGGGCGGGGCGGCGGCGGTCACGGAGGGGCTCCTGCGTCGGGGGGAGGCCAGAATATCGATAGCGGCCGGGGCCGGAGCTCCGGTCCGCCGTGTAGCGGGTGAACGGGATGGCGGAAATAATTAGAGAGTAAGGCTCATTATGCGTTAGGCTCGCCTAAGTAGGAAGTCTTCCTGCGTCCCCAAGGCTCTAGTGGAGGTTCCCCCATGGCCCGCTCCCAGGCCCGCGTCGTGACCGACCGCCCGCATCGCTATGCCAAGCAGCTCGCCTCCCACCTCGGCCGCAAGGTCGAGACGAACTGGGACGACGAGACCGGCCTCGGCTCCCTGACCTTCAGCGCCGGAACCGGTGCGATGACGGCGACCTCCGGCGCGCTGCTCCTCGTCGTCGAGGGCGACGCCGAGCACCTCGACCGGCTGGAGGACGTCGTCGGTCGCCATCTGGTCCGCTTCGGCGTCAAGGACGAGCTGGTGGTCGAGTGGCACCGCGCCGACGGCACGCGCGGCTCCGTCCAGCGCAACGAGGAGCAGGCGCCCGCCGACCAGCCGCAGTCCTGATCCGGCGCTCTGCCTGGGTCTCAGGTCAGCTGGAGCTTGAACCCCACGTGCGAGCCGGTGAAGCCGAGCCGCTCGTAGAAGCGGTGCGCGTCGGCGCGTGACTGGTCACTGGTGAGCTGGACCAGACTCGCGCCCAGGCGGCGTGACTCGGCGACGGCGTGCTCCATCAGTGCGGTGCCGAGGCCACCGCCCCGCTGATCCGCACGGACCCTGACCGCCTCGACGATGGTCCGTGTCGTCCCCTGTCGCGAGATGCCGTGGATCACGGAGAGCTGAAGCGTGCCCACCACCTCGCCGTCCCGGTCGGCCACGATCAGGTGCTGGTTGGCGTCCTCCCCGACCCGGTCGAAGGCTGCCTGGTACGGCGTCAGATCATCCGGATTCTCGCGGCCCGCGCCCATCGAGTCGGCGGCCAGCATGGCGACGATGGCGGGCAGATCCTCGCGGGTGGCCCGCCGAAAGGTGAGATCGGTCATGATCGTCACCCTAGACCGGCGGGACCCGAACTCCGTCCGGATCAGGCCGGGAGCAGCGCCTCGATGGCCGAGACCAGCTCGGCGGCCTCCGGCTCGGTGCGCGGGCGGAACCGGCCCGCGACCTCGCCCTTGGGGGAGATCAGGAACTTCTCGAAGTTCCAGGTGATGTCACCGGCCTCGCCTGCGGCGTCCGGGGCGGTGGTCAGCTCGGCGTAGAGCGGGTGCCGGGCCGGGCCGTTCACGTCCGCCTTCTCCAGCAGCGGGAAGGAGACGCCGTAGGTGGTGGAGCAGAAGGTCTGGATCTCCTCCGCCGAGCCGGGCTCCTGACCGGCGAACTGGTTGCACGGCACGCCCAGCACGGTGAACCCGCGCTCGCCGTACTGTTGCTGCAGCCGCTCCAGGCCCGCGTACTGCGGCGTGAGGCCGCACTTGGAGGCGACGTTGACCAGGAGCACCGTCTTGCCCTCGTAGGCGGCCAGGCTGGTGGGCTCGCCGGTGAGGGTGTTCAGCGGGATGTCGTACAGGCTCATCGATGATCCTTCGTCGGGGCGCGGGTGAGACTCCTACGCCAGCCTCAACCGCGCCCCTGCCCGGCTTCTTCCCGCAGACTCAGCTCGGCATCTCGCTGGTGATGACGGAGAAGACGGAGCCGTGGACGTCCTTGATCGCGGCCATCCGGCCGACGCCCGCGAGGGTGTCCGGGCCCATGATGACCGTGCCGCCCAGGCCGGCGACCTTGGCCACCGTGGCGTCACAGTCCGCGACCTCGAAGTAAGGCAGCCAGTACGTCGCCGTTTCGCCCGGCATGTGCGGCATCAGGCCGCCGAAGGCGCTCTCCTCCGTGCCCATCGAGGCGATGGTGTACGTGAACTCGCCCATGTCCTGGTCGTTCAGCGACCAGCCGAGGACCGAGGGGTAGAAGGCGCGGGCCGCGGCGATGTCGCTGGTGTGCAGCTCCGCCCAGGCCAGCGCACCGGGGACGTTGACCACGTGGAAGCCCGGGTTCGCCTTGGGCTGCCAGACGGCGAACTCGCCGCCCTGGGCGTCGGAGAGCTGGGCCATCCGGCCGAACTCCATGACGTCCATGGCGGGGGCGCGGACCGTGCCGCCCGCCTGCTCGACGGACTTGGCCGTGGCCTCGGCGTTGTCCGTGCCGAAGTAGATGGTCCAGGCGGGGGAGGCGTTCGGGTCCATGAGCGGGCCGAAGCCGCCGAGCATCTTGCCGTCGAGGTTGAAGAAGCCGTAGCCGCCGGTGTCGGGGCCGGCGTCCTCCGTCGTCCAGCCGAAGAGGCCGGTGTAGAACGCGGCCGTGGCCGCCGTGTCCGGGCTGCCGAGGTCGATCCAGCGCGGGGTGCCAGGGGTGTAGTCAAGGCTCAGCATGCTGTGCTCCTGAATGTCGGGGCTCCCGAGGGCGGGGGCTCCTGGGGGTGAGCGCGCGTTCGACCGCCGCGGCCGAACGCCTTTGGTGGACCGGTTCACAGTCTTGCGCGCGCCACTGACAATTCGGGGTCTCCGGGACGGCCTGGTCGCAAAGAATTTTATTCGGTCATTTTCGAGCCGAATCGAACAGAAATGATCAGCCCGCAGACTGTCAGTCCCACCCGCTACCGTGCTCCCCATGAACCAACTGGCGGTCGTCGAGGGGGTGCTGGAACGCATCACCTTCGCGAGCGAGGAGACGGGCTGGACGGTGGCCCGGGTCGACACCGGTCGCGGCGCGGGCGAGCTGCTCACCGTCGTCGGCGCGCTGCTCGGCGCCCAGCCGGGGGAGAGCCTGCGGATGCACGGCCGCTGGGGCAGCCACCCCCGCTTCGGCCGCCAGTTCACCGTCGAGAACTACACCACCGTGCTGCCCGCCACGGTCCAGGGCATCCAGCGGTACCTCGGCTCCGGCCTGATCAAGGGCATCGGGCCACGGCTCGCCGAGCGGATCGTCGGCCACTTCGGCGTCGAGACGCTCGACGTCATCGAGCAGCAGCCGGCCCGTCTGATCGAGGTGCCCAAGCTCGGCCCCAAGCGGACGAAGATGATCGCCGCCGCCTGGGAGGAGCAGAAGGCGATCAAGGAGGTGATGGTCTTCCTCCAGGGCGTCGGCGTCTCCACCTCGCTCGCCGTCCGCATCTACAAGAACTACCAGGACGCCTCGATCTCCGTGGTCAGGAACGAGCCCTACCGCCTGGCCGCCGACGTCTGGGGCATCGGCTTCCTCACTGCCGACCGGATCGCCCAGGCCGTCGGCATCCCGCAGGACAGCCCGCAGCGGGTCAAGGCCGGCCTGCAGTACGCCCTCTCCCAGAGCTCCGACCAGGGCCACTGCTTCCTGCCCGAGGAGCAGCTGATCTCCGACGCGGTCAAGCTGCTCGCCGTCGACACCGGCCTGGTCATCGACTGCCTCGCCGAGCTGGTCGCCGAGGAGGGCGTGGTCCGCGAACAGGTGCCGGGAGAGGGACACGCCGAGGACGGCCGCGCGGAGCAGCTCAGCGCGATCTACCTGGTCCCCTTCCACCGGGCCGAGGTCTCGCTCGCCGCCCAGCTGACGCGCCTGCTCCGAGCCCCCGACGACCGCCTGGGCGCCTTCGCGGACGTCGACTGGCCGCGTGCCCTGGCCTGGCTGCGCACGCAGACCGGAGCGGATCTCGCGCCCGAGCAGGAGCAGTCGGTCAGGCTCGCCCTCACCCAGAAGGTCGCCGTGCTCACCGGCGGCCCCGGCTGCGGCAAGTCCTTCACGGTCCGCTCGATCGTGACACTGGCGCTGGCCCGCAAGGCCAAGGTGGTCCTCGCCGCGCCCACCGGCCGGGCGGCCAAGCGCCTCGCCGAGCTGACCGGCTGCGAGGCTGCGACGGTCCACCGACTGCTGGAGCTCAAGCCGGGCGGCGACGCCGCCTACGACCGCGACCGCCCGCTCGACGCCGATCTCGTCGTGGTCGACGAGGCCTCCATGCTCGACCTGCTGCTCGCCAACAAGCTCGCCAAGGCGGTCCCGCCCGGCGCCCACCTGCTGCTGGTGGGCGACGTGGACCAGTTGCCCTCCGTCGGCGCGGGCGAGGTGCTGCGCGATCTGCTGGCCCCCGGCAGCCCGGTCCCGGCCGTCCGGCTGACCAGAATCTTCCGGCAGGCCCAGCAGTCCGGCGTGGTCACCAACGCGCATCGGATCAACGAGGGCGTCCCGCCGATCACCGACGGCCTGGCGGACTTCTTCCTCTTCGCCGAGGAGGACACCGAGCGGACGGCCGATCTGGTGGTCGACGTCGTGGCCCGGCGCATCCCCGCCCGCTTCGGCATCGACCCGAGCCGGGACGTCCAGGTCCTCACGCCGATGCACCGCGGCCCGGCCGGGGCGGGCAATCTCAACACGCTGCTCCAGGGGGCGATCACCCCGGCCCACCCGGACCGGCCCGAGCGCCGCTTCGGCGGCCGCACCTTCCGGGTCGGCGACAAGGTCACCCAGATCCGCAACAACTACGACAAGGGGAAGAACGGCGTCTTCAATGGCACCGTGGGCGTGGTCACCGCGGTCAACCCGGAGGAGCAGCGGCTGACGGTCCGGACCGACGAGGACGAGGACGTCGGCTACGACTTCGACGAGCTGGACGAGCTGGCCCACGCGTACGCCGTGACCATCCACCGTTCGCAGGGCAGCGAGTACCCCTGCGTTGTGATCCCGCTCACCACGAGCGCCTGGATGATGCTCCAGCGCAATCTCCTCTACACGGCCGTCACCCGCGCCAGGAAGCTGGTCGTGCTGGTCGGCTCGCGACGCGCGCTCGGCCAGGCGGTGCGCGCGGTTTCCGCCGGTCGCCGACACACGGCTTTGGACCATAGGCTGACTCGGGGGTAGGTTCCGCTGTCAGAACTTGAAAGCGAATGGCCTGTTTCTTTGTGACCTTCGGCTCTTTTGGGCCACCCCGCCTGCACAGGTGTAACCCGCCTGCGGGAAGGTAGGAGGGAGTCAGGGCACCCCTTGAACCCTTGAACAGGTTTCATTCCGCTGGTGATGAGGGAACACGTGAGCGACAACTCTGTAGTACTCCGCTACCAGGGCGGCGAGTACGAGTACCCGGTGGTCGACGCCACCGTGGGCAACGCCGGCTTCGACATCACGAAGCTGCTGGGCCAGACCGGCCTGACCACCCTGGACAACGGCTTCGGCAACACCGCCGCCTGCAAGTCCGCGATCACCTACATTGACGGCGACCAGGGCATCCTCCGCTACCGCGGTTACCCGATCGAGCAGCTGGCCGAGCAGGGCACCTTTCTGGAGTCCGCCTACCTGCTGATCAACGGTGAGCTGCCGAACGCGGAGCAGCTCCGGGTCTTCCAGCACGACATCTCCCAGCACACGCTGCTGCACGAGGACATCAAGCGCTTCTTCCAGGGCTTCCCCCGGGACGCGCACCCGATGGCGATGCTCTCGTCCGTGGTGAGCGCGCTGTCGACGTTCTATCAGGACAGCCACAACCCGTTCGACCCCGAGCAGCGCTACATCTCGGGCGTGCGCCTGCTGGCCAAGCTGCCGACGATAGCCGCCTACGCCTTCAAGAAGGCCCAGGGCCACCCGTTCGTCTACCCGCGCAACGATCTCGGCTACGTCGAGAACTTCCTGCGGATGACCTTCGCGGTGCCGGCCGAGGAGTACGAGCTCAACCCGGTCGTGGTCAACGCGCTGGAGAAGCTGCTGATCCTGCACGCGGACCACGAGCAGAACTGCTCCACCTCCACGGTTCGCCTGGTCGGCTCCTCGCACGCCAACCTGTTCGCCTCGATCTCGGCCGGCATCAACGCCCTCTGGGGCCCCCTGCACGGCGGCGCCAACCAGGCCGTGCTGGAGATGCTCGAGGGCATCAAGCGCGACGGCGGCGACGTGGACGCCTTCATCCGCAAGGTGAAGAACAAGGAGGACGGCGTCCGGCTCATGGGCTTCGGCCACCGTGTCTACAAGAGCTTCGACCCGCGCGCCCAGATCATCAAGGCGGCGGCGCACGACGTCCTGGCCCAGCTGGGCAAGTCCGACGAGCTGCTCGACATCGCCCTCAAGCTGGAGCAGCACGCGCTGACCGACGACTACTTCGTCTCGCGCAAGCTCTACCCGAACGTCGACTTCTACACCGGTCTGATCTACCGGGCCATGGGCTTCCCGACCAGCATGTTCACCGTGCTGTTCGCGCTGGGCCGGCTGCCCGGCTGGATCTCCCACTGGCAGGAGATGATCACGGACCCGACGAGCAAGATCGGCCGTCCGCGCCAGATCTACACCGGCCCGGTGATCCGCGACTACGTCGCGATCGACGCGCGGTAGTCACGGCGGGAGCGTTACTCCGAACGGGTCTGCGCGGCCGCCACGGCGGCTGTGCGGGCCCGTTTCCGTCTGTCCGGGCATCGGGGCGCCGGCGCGCACGGCGGGGCGTGGGGGAGGCCGCTCAACCACCCTGTTCACGCCCGCGCCGTGCGCTGTCGGCCGCCCAGCGACGGCGGCCGGTCACCGGGATCCGCCGGAACCCCGGCTCACGAGTTCTAACACAAAGTTGGGCTCGCGAAGTTACGGTCGGCCTATGTGACGCCCCTCTCATCGCGGTTCGTGGCCGTGTGTGCGCCCGCTGTCCACGGGCACGACGGGGCGGGTCGGGGCGAGCCGGTGTGAAGCGGACGAAAGGGCGCGTGGTAGGAATCACGTGAATCCGAAAGGCGCCGGAGAGGGAGACAGGGGGCCTGATGGGCCGGAACGTTGTCGTGACGGGCGGGGGCACCGGGATCGGTCTCGCGGTCACGCGCCGATTCGCCGAGAACGGTGACGAGGTCACCATCGTCGGCCGCCGCAGGGGTGTCCTGGAGGACGCGGCGAAGCTGCTGGGGCCGCGGGTGCGCCCGCTCGCGTGCGACCTCGCCGACGCCGACGCGGTGGAGGCGCTGCTGGGTGAACTGCCGGACCGCATCGACGTGTTGGTCAACAACGCGGGCAGCCGCGAGTCGATGGCGGGAGCAGGCCCACACGCGGTTCTGGCCCGCTGGCGCGGGGACTTCGAGCGCAACGTGCTGACCGCGGTGCTGCTGACCGAGTCGGTGCGGGACCGGCTGACTCCGGGCGAGGCGCGGGTGGTGACGATCAGTTCGATCGCGGCGGTCCGCGGCGCGGGCTCCTACGGCGCGTCCAAGGCGGCCCTGCACGCGTGGAACCACTTTCTGGCTGCGCAGTTGGGGCCCTCGGGCATCACCGCGAACGTGGTGGCTCCGGGGACGGTGGCGGGCACGGAGTTCTTCGGCGACCGCTTGAACGAGTTGGAACTCGTGCGGAGGGCGGGCCGTACGCTGGTGGGACGGGTCGGCGAGCCGGAGGATGTGGCGGCGGCGGTCTTCTTCCTGTCGAGCGCGGAAGCCGGCTACATCACGGGCGAGATCCTGCACTGCAACGGCGGTGAACTCCTCGGCAGATGAGGTAGCTGCAGCACGCTAGGGGCGCGGGGAACTGCGCGACAAGCCACCCTCGGCGGTGCGTCCCCGAACGTGCAGGGCCATCCGCTCGTCAGTGGTTTTCTCGCGCAGTTCCCCGCGCCCCTGGTAGTGCAACTGGCTGTCTGCGCAGAAGTCCTCGCGCCCCTGATGGTGCAACTGAAGCGTCCGCCTAGGCTGCCTGGAAGCGCCGGAGGCGCAAGCTGTTGGTGACGACGAAGACCGAGGAGAAGGCCATCGCCGCCCCCGCGATCATCGGGTTCAGCAGGCCCAGCGCCGCCAGCGGGAGCGCCGCGACGTTGTAGCCGAAGGCCCAGAACAGGTTGCCCTTGATCGTCGCCAGGGTCCGGCGCGAGAGGCGGATCGCGTCCGCCGCCGCCCGCAGGTCCCCGCGGACCAGGGTCAGGTCCGCCGCCTCGATCGCGGCGTCCGTGCCGGTGCCCATGGCCAGGCCCAGGTCCGCCTGGGCCAGCGCCGCGGCGTCGTTGACGCCGTCGCCGACCATGGCGACCGTGCGACCCTCCGCCTGCAGCTTGGCGACGACGCTCGCCTTGTCCTCGGGAAGGACCTCCGCGATCACCTGGTCGGCGTCGATGCCGACCTCAGCCGCGACCGACCGCGCCACCGCCGCGTTGTCGCCCGTCAGCAGCACCGGGGTGAGGCCCAGCGCGCGCAGCCGGGCGATCGCCTCCGCGCTCGTCGGCTTGGGGGTGTCCGCCACCTCCAGCACCGCTCGCGCCGCGCCGTCCCAGCCGACCAGGACCGCCGTGCGGCCCGCCGTCTCGGCCGCCGCCTTCGCCGCCGCCAGCTCCGGCGACAACCGCATCGCCCAGTCGTCCAGCAGCCGCTCCCTGCCCGCGACCACCGCGTGGCCGTCGACGACGCCTTGGACGCCCAGACCCGGCACGTTCTGGAAGCCCTCGACGGGCAGCAGTTCCGGAGCCGCCGCCGCGATCGCCGCGGCGATCGGGTGCTCGGAGGCGTGCTCCAGCGAAGCTGCCAGGCGCAGCGCCTGCGCCTCGTCCTCGCCCGCCGCGACCCGGACGCCCACCAGGGCCATCCGCCCGGTGGTGACCGTTCCGGTCTTGTCCAGCACGACGGTGTCGACCTGGCGGGTGCTCTCCAGCACCTCGGGGCCCTTGATCAGGATGCCCAGCTGCGCGCCGCGACCGGTGCCGACCATCAGCGCGGTCGGGGTCGCCAGGCCCAGCGCGCAGGGGCAGGCGATGATCAGGACCGCGACGGCGGCCGTGAAGGCTTCCGTCGCGCTGCCGCTGACGGCGAGCCAGACGCCCAGCGTGCCGAGCGCGATCAGCAGGACCACCGGGACGAACACGGCCGAGATCCGGTCGGCGAGCCGCTGCGCCGCGGCCTTGCCGGTCTGCGCCTGCTCGACCAGCGCAGCCATCCGCGCCAGTTGGGTGTCCGCGCCGACCTTGGTCGCCTCGGCGACCAGGCGGCCGCCCGAGTTGACCGTCGCGCCGGTGACCGAGTCGCCCGGACCGACCTCCACCGGCACGGACTCGCCGGTCAGCATCGACGCGTCGACGGCCGAGTTGCCCTCGACGACCTGCCCGTCGGTGGCGACCTTCTCGCCCGGACGGACCACGAAGCGGTCGCCGATCACCAGCTGCGTCACCGGGATGCGCTGCTCACGCCCTCCCCGCAGCACGGCGACGTCCTTCGCGCCCAGCTCCAACAGCGACCGCAACGCGGAGCCCGCCCGCCGCTTGGCGCGCGCCTCGAGGTAGCGGCCGAGCAGGATGAACGCGGTGACGCCGGCCGCGGTCTCCAGGTAGAGCGTCGAGGACGCGTTTCCGCTGGAGAGCGAGAAGTCGAAGCCGTGCTTCATGCCGGGCATCCCGGCGTCCCCGAAGAAGAGCGCCCACACCGACCAGCCGAAGGCCGCGAGCGTGCCGACCGAGACGAGGGTGTCCATGGTGGCCGCGCCGTGCCGCAGGTTGGTCCAGGCGGCCTTGTGGAAGGGCAGCCCGCCCCAGACCACGACCGGCGCGGCCAGGGTCAGCGAGAGCCACTGCCAGTTGCGGAACTGCAGCGCCGGGACCATGGCCAGCACGATCACCGGGATGCTGAGCGCCACCGTGACCAGCAGCCGCTGCCGCAGCCGGGCGGTCTCGTCGTCCTGAGGTCGTTCGCCTTCCGCTCCGGCCTCGGCCTGCGCCGGGGGCGCGGGGACCTCGGCGGTGTAGCCGGTCTTCTCGACCGTGGCGATCAGTTCGTCGATGGCCACGCCGGACGTGTACTCGACGCTGGCCTTCTCGGTGGCGAAGTTGACGGTGGCGGCGACGCCGTCCATCCGGTTCAGCTTCTTCTCGATCCTGGCCGCGCAGGAGGCGCAGGTCATGCCGCCGATGGCGAGTTCGACCCTGTTGACGGCCGGGGCTGTGCCCGGTGTGGCCGTGGTCATGCTGGTTCCCTCCTCAGGCGTGTGACGCTCGGAGCCGCGCTGCGTCAGGCGGTGCGGCCGGTCAGCTCGTAGCCGGCCTCGTCGACGGCGGCGCGGACCGTGGCGTCGTCCAGCGGCTGCTCGGACTCGATCGTGACCAGGCCGGACTTGGCGTCGGCGGAGACCTGGGTGACGCCGGGCAGCGCGCCGACCTCCTCCGAGACCGACTTCTCGCAGTGGCCGCAGGTCATGCCGGAAACGGTGAAGACGGCGGTGGTCATGTCTGCCTCCTGAGGTGCTTCTGTTGCTCGTTCGTCGTTCAGCTTGCACAACACCATACCCCCCTGGGGTATTCCCTCGCGCGGTGGGGCGTGCGGAAATTTCCCAGGGGAACCGAGCGTAGTCAGGAGTCACTCCAGGTAGCGAAAGGGCCCGCCGCCCGCGCCCGAAGGCGTGGACAGCGGGCCCCTTCGGCTCGCACGCGCGCGCTACAGCAGTTCCAGCTCCGGGCGCTTGGCCTCGACGTGGTCGCCTGAGGACTCGCCGCGCAGGCGGCGGCCGACCCAGGGCAGCAGGTACTCACGGGCCCACTGCAGGTTCTCCCTGCGCGCCTCGGCCGCGCTGTGCACGGCGGTCGGCGGCCAGGCCGCCTCGGGGTCACCGGCCCGCAGGCCCAGGGCGCGCGCCGACAGCAGGGCGACGCGATCGTGGCCCTCCGGGGAGAGGTGCAGCCGGTCCTCGCTCCAGGCGCGGCGGTCGCGGACCGCGCGAAGTGCCCAGACGTCCGCGACGGCGAGGTCGTGCCGGTCGGCGATCGCCCGCAGGTGGGCGTTGTAGGTCGCGATCTTGCCTCGCAGGTGCTTCAGCACCGGGGTGTCCCTGGTGTCGAAGCCGGTGAAGATCAGCACCTGGCCCGCGTGCGGGACCAGCCGTGCGACGGCCTGCTCGAAGCGCTCGGCGACGTCGTCGGGGTCGCTGCCGGGCCGCAGGATGTCGTTGCCGCCGGCGGCGAGGCTGACCAGGTCGGGCCGCATCTGCTCGATCTGCGGCACCTGCTCGGCGGCGATCTGGTCGAGCAGCCGGCCGCGCACCGCGAGGTTGGCGTAGCGGAAGTCGTAGTGGCCGCTGTCCGTCATCGGGCGTCGCTCGGCCAGCAGGCGGGCCAGACGGTCGGCCCATCCGGCGAAACCGCCGTCGGGGCCGGGGTCGTTCAGGCCCTCGGTGAAGCTGTCACCGAGAGCCGCGTAGGAGGTGATCTGTGGGAGCTCCTGGGGTGATCGCTTTGTGGGCATGCTGGAGATACTTCACTGCATGAAGTGACTTACGCCACCGTAGGTAACCCTTGACGGGAGTGAGATGAACCACTGCCGCAGCCGGGAATACGCAGGCCCCGGCACCGGGTCACTTCGGCGGCTGGTACCAGCGCTGGTGCGGCTGGAGCTCGGGTCGCGGCTTCGGCCGCCGCGGCCGGACCGGGAGGTGGCCGTCCCTGCGGGCATGCAGGATCAGGGTCCAGAGCCAGCCCAGGCCCAGGGCGGCGACCAGGACGAGGCCGAGCGTCGAGAAGACCGCGAAGAGTTCGACCTGGCTGTGCGTCGGCTTGGGGAGGTAGCCGAAGTTGAAGATGGTCTTCTGCCAGTTGCTCTCGGTGATCCTGCCGACGATCCAGGCCGCGATCCCGTGCGAGCTGTCCCAGAGCGCGTGCAGGGCCGAGACGCCGAGATAGGTGAGGATCACCGGCAGGTTGAAGACGAAGCGGTTGCCGCGCCGTTCCCGGAACAGCACCGCGCCCAGGATCGCCGTCCAGAGCCCGTGGCCGACCGGGGCCAGCACGCCGCGCAGGATCTCGGTGGACACCAGATCGCGCAGCGAGAGCCCGTGGACCGCCAGCACCGCGTTGAAGGCGTAGCCGGCGCTCTCGAAGGCGGCGAACCCGAAGCCCACCGTCGCGCCCAGGACCAGGCCGTGCCGAACTCCTGAGCCGGGGATCCGCCGGGTCAGCAGGATCAGCGCCCAGGCCTTGACCGCCTCCTCGATCAGGCCGACGCCGACGTAGATCCAGATGGAGGAGTCCAGCAGGAAGTACTCCAGCAGCGAGGCGCCCAGCACCCCGATGATCCCGCCGACCGCGAAGCAGGCCACGATCCGGTCGGTGCCCAGATCCTGGCCGTAGCGCTCGTAGGCCCAGACGACAAAGCTGCCGGGCACCAGGAAGCTGCCCAGCAGCACGATGGTCGGCACCAGGTTGGAGTTGTTGGTCCAGTACGTCACCAGCACGGCGGCGACCCAGAGGGCGAGCCCGCCGAAGAACCAGGTACGCCACCGGTGCGTGAGAGGGGCCGGACCGGTACCCGGCAGCCGGGGCGGGGGTGAGGCGGCCGGTGCGGACATCGTGGAGACCTCTCGCCGGACGTTCGTTGCACCCTTTTTGTCATACTTTCGCGGCGCTCGCCGAGAAGCTCCAAACGTGTCGCTTACCTGGGGTTCCGATAGATTCAGGACCGTGACGAGCACTCGGCCGGCGGAGGACGTGGGCGCTTCCGCCCCCTCGGCGGCCCCGGCGCTCGACGACGGTGCGGCCCTGCTCCAGGCCCCGCTCTGGCAGCGACTGGTGCCCGTCGGGGCGGCGATGGTCGTCGTCTGCCTCGCGGACGTCCTCTCCGGCCGGGACACCTATCTGGCCTCGCTGATGTCCGTGGTTCCACCACTGGCGGCGCTGATGCTCTATCCGCTGGAGGTCGTGGTCACCAGTTCCATCGGCATGCTGCTGATGGTGCTGCTCACCCGCTACGACGGCCTGGGGGACCTGGAGTCGCACCGGCTCTTCCAGGGCACCCTGATCGCCTACGCGGCGCTGACCCTGGCGGCGGTGCTGATCTCGCACTTCCGGATCGTGCGGACCCGGCATCTGGTCGCGGTGCGGACGGTCGCCGAGGCCGCGCAGCTGGCCCTGCTGCCGCCGCCGGAACCGCGGGTCGGCCGGGTCCGGCTGGCCGCGCGCTACGTCTCCGCGGCGGACCTGGCCCAGATCGGCGGCGACCTGTACGCGGTGCTGGAGACGCCGTTCGGCGTGAGGGCGCTGATCGGCGACGTGCGCGGCAAGGGCCTGTCGGCCGTCCGCACGGCCTCGCTCGTGCTCGGCGCGTACCGCGAGGCCGCGTACGACGAGCGGGAGCTCACCGGGGTTGCCGAGCGGTTGGAGCGGAGTGTCGCCCGGCATGCCGCGTCGGGAGAGTTCACCACGGCGCTACTGGTGCAGTTCCGCGAGCCGGACACGATCGAGCTGGTCCACTGCGGCCACGTCCCGCCGCTGCTGGTCCGGCGCGTCGGCGACGCGGTGACGCTGGACCCGCCGGACCCCTGGGTCCCGCTGGGCCTCGCGCAGTTGGCGATGGGCGGGCCCCGGTCCTGGACGGCCGGCTTCACCGCGGGCGATCTGCTGCTGCTCTGCACCGACGGCGTGATCGAGGCACGCGGGGCGGACGGCTCCTTCTACCCACTGGCCGACCGTGCGCCGGCGCTCCTGCGCGCGGCCGACGGCGACCTGGACGCCGGCCTCGCCGCGCTCTACGCCGACCTCACCCGCCACGCCGGCGGCCCCCTCCGCGACGACGCGGCGCTGCTCCTGCTGGCCTGGGACGGAGAGCCCACCGCGTAGGGCCAGTTGCACTCTCCAGGGGCGCGGGGAACTGCGCGACAAGCCACCCGCGTACGTGGAGCACCGAACGCGCAGGGCCATCCGCACAGGGTGGTTGTTCGCGCGCGCAGTTGATCAAGCAGAGCCCCGCGCCCCTGGAGAGTGCAACTGGCCCGAGAGCGGGACGGGGCCCGGACCGTGTCGTGGTCCGGGCCCCGCGGTCGTGCGGCGTGGTTCGCTGGCTACTGTCGGCCGTCGGCCGACGTCAGCGGACCGGGAGGACCTGGGTGCCCTCCTTGTGGACGGCCATCAGGTCGGCGGGGTTCAGGCCGAGCAGGGCGAGGATGGTCGGCGCGATCTGCTTGGTCTGCACCGGGGCGTTGTCGATGACCTGGTTCGGCACGAACGCGCCGCTGATCACCAGCGGGACGTTCAGGTCGTCGGCGTGGGCGCCACCGTGCTCGGCGACCTTGCCGGTGCCGCCCGTGTAGACGACGCCGTACTGGGCGATGCCGAAGACGTCCGGCACCGCGGCGTCACCCTTCTTGACGCCGAAGTACTGCGCCGCCTCGGCGCCCGCGTAGACCTTGCTCAGGCCACCGTGGGTGAAGGGCTTGGCCGCCTTGTTGACGTCCGTGCCGGTGCCGCTCTGTGCCAGCAGGTAGTTCTTGGCGAAGTCCGCCGCCGCCTGCGAGCGGTCGTTGAGCCAGAGCAGCATGCCGTCGTCGTCCACCGCGTGGGCGACGAGCGTGCCCGCAGCCGGGTGGGCCTTCTTCCAGGCGGCGTTGAGGCCGTCCAGCAGCGGGCCGTCGTCGACGCGGGTGAGCGCCTGCGGGTCGGTCGGCGACTGGCCGTGCTTGGCGGACAGGATGATGGTGGTGGACTTGTCCAGGTGACGCTTCTTCAGCTCCGCCGTCATCCGGCCGAGCTCGGCGTCGACGAAGTCGAGGCTCTTGGCGAGCAGCGGGCCGGGCACGTTCTTGGAGACATAGCCGCCCTGGAGCCCGTTGGAGGTGGGCAGCTTCTGCGCGGTGGAGACCGCCTGGAAGTTCATGCCGAAGATCGACGGCGTGCCGACCTTGCTGGTGCGCTGGTGGTTGAAGCCGTCGATCTCGTTGAGGACGGCCTGCACCTTGTAGTTGTCGTACTGCTGGGTGGCCTTGTTGTCCTTGGTCCAGTCGTCACCGGCGGGGTAGCCGATCGCGTCGGAGTTGATCTCCGGGGCGAAGAGGTCGTCGATGCCGGTGCCGCTCGGGCCGTTGAGGATGTCGTACGCGGCGTGCTTGTCGGACCAGGCGGTGTGCAGGCCGGCCTGCTTGGCCACCTCGAAGACGGTGTTCGTCTGCAGGTAGGAGTGCGGGTAGACCGGCTTGCAGGTCTTCGGGTCGACCGGCAGCTTGCTCGGGTCGAGCAGCTTCTGCGGGGTGCCGGTCATCTGCAGGATCGAGCCCGGCAGGTTCTTCAGACCCTGGCCCGCGTCGATGCTGGCCTTGTTCTTGTCCAGGTCCTCGGTGAAGTCGATCTCGACACCGGGCTTGACGCCCTTGCAGTGGGTGGTGCCGGCCGGCAGCAGCTTGGCGTTCCAGGTGTCGTCGTAGTACACGCCGGTGGTGCCGGGGCCGCCACCGGTGACCTGGGCGACCATGCCGGGGAAGCTGTCCGAGGGGGTGGTGGTCTTCGCGTGCGTGTACTCCGTGCCACCCAGCACGAGCTGAGCGAGGGCCGAGTCCGGGTGCTGGGCGATGTACCACTCCAGGTCGGTCTGGTGCAGACCGTCGACGGAGAGCAGCAGCACGTGGCGCTGGTCCTGGGAGGGGGCGCTCTTCATCGGGGACGCCACGGCCTGGGCGAAGAAGGCCCCGCCCAGCATGCCTGTGGAGCCGAGCAGAGCGGCCAGGCGGAGGGTACGTCGGGTCAAGGTAGTTCTCCTCGTCGCGCTGATGCGTTGGTCGGGTTCCGGCGGAGTGCCCGCGACATGAGTAGTAGGCCGGAATTACTTCCGGGCGGCGGGAGGTTGAACGCAGGGCGACGACAGACTTCTCTTACCGGTCACCTACCGAGGAAGAGGGTCCGCGAAGCCCCCCGAACTCCACCCATTCGGGTCATTCGGCGTGCGCGGTGACCATGATCGGCCGAACCTGGGGCCACGTCGGATTGGCCCCTTTCGGGCGGCCTTGGGAGGCAGAGATGTTCCAACTGATCTGGATCGTGATCGTCGGGGCGGTGCTCGGGGTGCTGGCCAAGATGCTGCTGCCGGGCAAGCAGGCGATCCCGTTCTGGCTGACCGTGCTGCTGGGCATGGGCGGGGCGCTGCTGGGCAACGCCGTGGCGGGCTGGATCGGTGTCCGGCACACCAGCGGCGTGGACTGGATCCGTCATCTGCTGCAGCTTGCGGGCGCGTTGGTGCTGGTCGGTGGCGGCTCGTCGCTCTGGACCGGTATGCGCCAGAAGACCTGAACGCTTGTCACGGCCCCGCTCCGGCGTCCGTGAGCGGGGTCGGCACCCCCACCGACGGCTGTCGGTCGCCCGGCCTATGCTGGCGCGATGGCAGCCGTCGACCCGTTTCCGCACACCGCGCGGCGTGACGCGCCGCGCGACGCGTGGCTCTGCGGGATGTTGCTGTTGACGCTCGGCTCGCTGGTCGGCGCGGTGCTGGCCGCCCCTGCGGCAGGTGCCCACGCGGGGGCGGGACTGGGGGCGCTGCTCTTCCTCGGCTCCTCGGTGCACGTCGCCAGCAGCGCATGGTTCTGCACGGTCCCCGAGGTGCGCCGCTTCATGGTGGCCCGGCGCGGGCGCTACGTCGTGGCGCCGGTCGCGCTGGTGGCCGTGATGGCGGTGCTGGGCGCGGCGGTCCCGCCCGGGCCGTTCACGCTGCTGCTGCTGGCCTTCTTCGCCTGGCAGTTCTTCCACTTCCAGAAGCAGAACCTCGGCCTCGCCGCGCTCGCCTCCTCCGCGTACGGCGCGGGTCCGCTGCGGCGCGGCGAGCGGGTCGCGATCACCGCGGCGGGCGTCTGCGGCACGGCCGGACTGCTGTTCCATCCGGCGCTGCTCCAGCTCGGCGGCCCGGTGCCGCATCTCGACGGGCTCTTCCCTGTGGCGGCGGGGCTGTTCGCGGTCGCGGTCGGCTACGGCGCGACGCAGTTGCTGCGGCGGCCGAGGGCGGCGCGTCCGTGGCAGGTGACGGCGCTGTTCTGCGCGGCGCTGGGGTTCTTCCTGCCGGTCTTCCTGTTCAGCTCCCCGTACGCGGCGGTGGCCGGGCTGACGATGGCTCACGGCCTGCAGTACCTGCTGATGATGGGCATGGTCGCGGCGGGCGGAGCGGGTGGGCGGATACCGAGGCTGATCTCGCTGGCCCTGCTGCTCAACATCGGCCTGCTGCTCGGCCTGGTCCTCGGCCTGGCCTCCCACCTGCACAGCGGAGGCCCCGCGGAGCGTGCGCTCTACGGGGCCTATCTCGGCGGGGTGATGGCGCACTTCGTGGTCGACGCCGGGCTGTGGCGGCTGCGGGACGAGTTCCCCCGCGGCTTCCTGCGCGAACGCCTGCCGTACCTGCTGCGCTGAGGGACGTCCCTGTCGCGAGCCGGGTCAGCCCCCGCCGCAGCCCCCGACGGCGCTCGCGGAGGAGCCGATCAGCACGACGAGCCCGACGGCGAGTCCGGCGAGCATCAGCAGCGAGATCAGCACGGCCAACGCGGTCCGGTTCACCCGCTTCGGCGGCGGACCGCCGGCTCCGGGCGGCGCCGGCGGCAACGGCGGTGTGGGCGGAACCTGATCGGCCCAGATCGTGTCTGCGGTCATACCCCTTCGACGCACCTGACGTCCCGTCGGTTCCGTGCGGCGTTCGCACGCGCCGACCTGGGGCGGGGATCGGCGCGCCCCTCGTGCATTGTGGCTCGGAATGCCGCGTCGGAGGCTGCTGCCGTGGGGCTCCCCTACCGCGGGCTTCGGCAGGGTGGGGCTGGTGTGACGAGTTGCCGGGCCGGCACTCTACGCGGCGGTCCTCGCCGGGCTCGGGCCGAGAGGCGGACCCGGTCGGGGTGAGGTGATCGTCCGGCGTTTGCCCGGTCGATTCGGCCTGCCCCGGTCCGGGTGGCAGCGCGCGAGCGCTAGTAACGGTCGCCGGTGGGGGACGGGAGGGCGTTGAGGTCGGCGAGGTCGGAGGTGGTCAGGGTCAGGGCCGCCGCGCCCGCGTTGTCGGTGAGGTATTTGGGAGTCTTGGTGCCGGGGATCGGCACGACGTAGCGGCCCTGGGCGAGGACCCAGGCGAGGGCGACCTGGGCCGGCGTCGCGTCGTGGCGGTCGGCGACGGTGCGAACGGTGTCCACGATCGCCTGGTTCGCGGCCAGCGCCTCCGCCTGGAAGCGCGGCAGCGTCGCGCGCCAGTCGTCGGCCGGGAGGTCCGCCGCGCTCGCGAAGCGGCCCGCGAGGAAGCCTCGGCCCAGCGGCGAGAAGGGCAGGAAGGCGATGCCCTCGCTCTCGCAGTACGGCAGCACCTCGGCGAGGGCGTCTCGGGTCCAGAGCGAGAGCTCGGACTGGACCGAGGCCACCGGGTGCACCGCCTGTGCCCGCCTGATCTCCTCGACCCCCACCTCGGACAGGCCGATCCGGAGCGCCTTTCCGGCCGTGACCGCCTCCGCCAGCGCGCCCCAGGTCTCCTCGATGGGCACCTCCGGGTCCACTCGGTGCAACTGGTAGAGGTCCACGCGGTCGGTGCCGAGACGTCGCAGGCTCGCGTCGATGGCGGCGCGGACGTGCTCCGGGCGACCGTTGCGCAGCAGACCCGCGGAGCTCGCGCCGAGGCCGGTCTCGGGCGTCTGCAGGCCGACCTTGGTGGCCAGCACCGCGCGGTCCCTGTGGCCGTCGGCGAGGGCGCGGCCGACCAGCTCCTCGTTGACGAACGGACCGTAGACGTCCGCGGTGTCGATCAGGGTGACCCCGAGGTCGAGCGCCTGCCGGATCACCGCGACGGAGGCGTCGTCGTCGCGGGTGGCGGGGTCGTAGGCGTGGGACATGCCCATGCAGCCGAGTCCGACGACGCCCACGGCCGGGCCTCCGGTGCCGAGTGTGGTGGTGCGCATGCTCATCTGTGGTGCGTCCCCTCGTGTTCCACGGCAGTGCTTGATGATCAAGGATAGTTGAGCAGCTCAAGTTGCGGCCGTAAACTCGGCCCATGAGCACCAGCAAGTCGGCGTTGATGGATGTGATCGCAGCGGTCGGCGGCGCGTACTACCAGGACTTCGCCGCCGTCGCGGCCCGGCACGGGCTGACCCCCGTCCAGGCCAAGGTGCTCGGCGCCGTGGTACGCGCGCCGCAGCCGATGCGGGCGCTCGCGGAGCAACTGGTCTGCGATGCCTCGAACGTTACCGGGATCGTGGACCGGCTCGAGGCCCGCGAGCTGGTCCGCAGGGAGCCGGGGCCGCAGGACCGCCGGATCAAGATCGTCACGGCCACGGAGCAGGGCAGGGCCGCGCTCGCCGCCGTACGCGAGGACATGCAGACCGTCCACGACGCGTTGGACCGCCTCGACGAGGCCGAGCGGGACCAGCTCCACGACATCCTGCAGAAGCTGCTGCCTGAGCTCAGCAGGGCCGGCGTCCGGGCCTGACCGTTCTCGGTCCTGGCGCTGGCCTACCGCCCCGGGAACGGCGGCAGGGCCGTCTCGAAGAGCCACTCGCGCAGCATTTCGTCGATCGGCGCCGACGCGTAGCGCGTGACGTGCGCGACGAAGGTGTCGGTCCCCACCACGCCGTGGCGGTGCAGCCGGGTCCAGTCCCGCAGCATGCGGAAGAACGCCTCGTCGCCCAGGGCGACGCGCAGCGCCTGCACGGTCACGCCGCCGCGCTGGTAGAGCCGGTCATCGAACATCAGCCGGCGGCCGGGGTCGGCCAGCCGCAGGTCCTGCGGCAGCGCCGCGAGCAACTGGTACGACCTGGCTGCGCGTTCCGTAGCCGTCGCCCCACCCGAGCGCTCCGACCAGAGCCACTCCGCGTACTTCGCGAAGCCCTCGTTCAGCCAGATGTGCCGCCAGTCCGCCACGGTGACGCTGTTGCCGAACCACTGGTGCGCCAGCTCGTGCGCGACCATGCGCTCCGACTCCCAGCCGTCGACCAGGTGGTTGGTGCCGAATGTGGCCATGGCCTGCGCCTCGACCGGCACCTCCAGCTCCTCGTCCACGACGACGGCGGTGTACTCGCTGAAGGGATACGGCCCGAAGAGCTCCTGGAACAGGCGCATCATCTCGGCCTGCCGCGCGAACGCCGCCTCGAAGGCGGGCATGAGCCGGTGCGGGGCCCAGCCGGTCTGCGGGACGTCCTCTGCGGCCGGATCGTCCAGCCGGACGTCCTGGAGCGGGCCGACCGCCAGGCCGACCAGGTAGCTGGAGGTCGGCGCGGACTGCTCGTAGACCCACGTCGTGCTGCTGGACCGGACGGTGCGGGTGAGCAGCCGGCCACCCAGGACCACCGCGTAGGGGGAGGGCGTGGTGAGTGAGATCTGGTAGGCCGCCTTGTCCGCCGGGCGGTCGTTGCAGGGGTACCAGGACGGCGCGCCGACCGGTTGGCTGGCGACCAGGGCGCCGTCGGTCAGTTCCTCCCAGCCCAGCCCTCCCCAGGGGCTGCGCACCGGCTTCGGGTTGCCGGTCCAGTGCACCTCGACGGTGAAGACCGCGCCGGGGGCCAGCGCCTTTGCCGGGCGCACGCGCAACTTGCCGGCCCGGTGGGCGTAGTGCGGGGCCCGGCCGTCGACCAGCACCCGGCCGACGTGGAAGTTCGGAGCCAGGTCCAGCGCGAACTCGGCGAGCGGAGCGCCGCCGGTGGTCACTATGGCGCTGAGCCTGGCCGTGCCGGCCAGCCGGTTGGGGCCGGGGCGGTAGTCGAGCGCGAGCTCGTAGCGGTGGACGTGGTGGCGGGGGTCGCCGCTGGCCGGGAAGTACGAGTCGGTGACCGGGGGCGCGCCCGCGCCGGTGGCCGTCTGCCGCTGCGGGGCCTGCTGGGGACTCACCGGTGTTCCGCTCCCTGCGACGTACGTGCCGTGCCGTGCCGTGCCGTGCTGTGCCGAGCTGTGTCCTGCGCCGACGGGGCGGGGCGGGATCAGGCCTGCCACGCCTCGATCGGGTTGCCCAGCCAACGGGTGTCCGCCGGGACGGTCTCGCCGCCCATGACCAGCGAGGCTGGTCCGAGCGTGGTCCGGGCGCCGACGCGGCTGCCCGGGAGCACGATGCCACCCGGGCCGAGGGTGGCGCCCTGATCGAGGACCACAGTATCCATGCGCATGATCCGGTCGTGGAAGAGGTGCGTCTGCAACACGCAGCCCCGGTTCACGCTCACGCCGTCGCCCAGGGTGACCAGGTCGGACTCGGGCAGCCAGTAGCTCTCGCACCACACGCCCCGGCCGACGTGCACGCCCAGGCCGCGCAGCCAGAGCGTCTGCACCGGCGTGCCAGGGACCGAGCCGATCAGCCACGGCACGGCCAGCACCTCGACGAAGGTGTCGGCGAGCTCGTTGCGCCACACGAAGCCGCTCCACAACGGGTGGTCCACCGCGCGGAAGCGCCCGACCAGCAGCCACTTCGCCGCCACGGCCAGCAGCGCCGCGACCGTCCCCGCGCCAAGCAGGGCGACACCGGCCAGCCAGGCCGCCCCGGCCTGCCACAGCGCGCAGAGCGCCGCGCCGGTCAGCGCGGCGAGCGCGGTGGAGCAGAAGACCGGCAGCAGTCGGCAGAGCTCGACCAGACCGCGCGCCCAGAGCAGCCGGGCGGGCGGGTCGTAGGTGAGGCCCTCGTCGCCCTTCTCGGCCGCGCGGGGGAGCTTGACCGGTGGCAGGCCGAGGTAGGAAGAGCCCTTCTTGGCCTTCTTCGGCGTCGCGGAGAGCACTCCGACCAAGCCGCCCTCCGGGACCGAGCGGCCTGGGCCGGTCATGCCGGAGTTGCCCAGGAAGGCCCGGCGGCCGATCTCGGCGCGCCCGATGCGCAGCCAGCCCCCGCCCAGCTCGTAGGGGGCGGTCAGGGTGTCGTCGGCGAGGAACGCGCCCTCGCCGACGGTGGTCAGGCTGGGCAGCGCGAGGACGGTGGAGACCTCCGCGCCACGGCCGACCTTCATGCCCAGCAGTCGCAGCCACACGGGGGTGACCAGCCCGGCGTAGAGCGGGAAGAGCGTCCCGCGTGCGGCGTCCATCAGCTGGCTGACGGTCCAGGCCTGCCAGCCGATCCGGCTGTGTACGGGATGGAAGCCGGTGCGCAGTCCGAGACTGAGCAGCCGGACCGCCACCAGCACGAGCAGCGCGAACACCGCGCCGTAGGTGAGCGACGCGGGGACGACGGCGAGCAGCGCGCCGCGCAGGGCGGCCGACAGGCTGCCGGTCTGCGGCACGAACTCCGCCGCGACCAGCACCGTGGGGGCGGCGGCCAGCAGCGGGAGCAGGGTCAGGAACGCGCCGCTCGCGCCGTAGGCGGCGGACCAGTGCAGTCGGCGCGGCGGCCGCTGCTTGGGCCAGGCGCGGTCGGCCTTGCCGATCTTGACGGCAGGGACGCCGCCCCAGCGCTGGCCGGTCGGAATCAGCCCGACGACGCCGGAGCCGGGGACCACCTCGGCGCGCTTGCCGACCCGCGCGTCGGGGAAGAGCACCGTTCGCGTGCCGACCACGGCCTGCGAGCCAACCTTGATCGCGCCGATCTCCAGTCGGTCGCCGTCCAGCCACCAGCCGGAGAGGTCCACCTCGGACTCGACCGCGCAGCCGCGCCCCAGCCTGAGCAGCCCGGTCACCGGCGGAAGCGAGTGCAGGTCCACCTCGGACGCGATGCGCGCGCCCAGCGCCCGGCCGTAGCGGACCAGCCAGGATCCGGTCAGGGCGGTCGCGCCGCTCAGTTCGGCCAGCCGCTCCGCCGTCCACAGCCGCAGGTGCACGGCGCCGCCGCGCGGGTAGCGGCCGGGCCCGACCCCGCGCAGCAGCAGCCGGGCGCCGCCGGCCGCGATCGCGATCCGGCCGGGTGGGCTGAAGAGCAGGATCGCGCCCGCGCCGACCAGCCACCAGGAGCTCGTCGGCGCCCAAGGATAGGCCCCGAACCAGTGCAGGACGTTGCCGAGGGCGAGCAGTCCGACCGTCCAGCGCAGCCCGACGAGAGTGAACAGCGGCACCAGCAGCGCCAGCTGGATCGCCTGCGCGCGGCGCGGTGTCGGGGCGATCTCACGCTTCTCGCCGTCGGTGTGTGCCGAGCGGTCGAGCAGTTTGGCCTGCTTGCGCAGCGTCGGGTAGGCGTAGACGTCGAGCACGGCGACGGCGGGGTAGCGCTCGCGCAGCAGCGTGGCCAGCCGGGCGGCGGCCAGGCTGCCGCCGCCGATGCTGAAGAAGTCGTCGTGGGAATCGGTCACCGGGACGCCGAGGATCTCGGTCCACCGCTCGGACAGCCAGGCCTCGGTGCCCTGGAAGCGCTGCGCGGCCGGGTCGGGCTCGCTGCCGGGGAGCGGCCAGGGCAGCGCGTTGCGGTCGACCTTGCCGGAGGTGCGCGTCGGCAGGTCGTCGACGACGGCGAGGACGGGGACGAGCGCGGCGGGCAGTTCCTTGCGCAGCCGCTCGACGGCGTCCCTGCGGTCCCAGTCCGGTGCGGTCACCAGGTAGCCGACGAGGAGCTGGTTGCCGCCGGGCGCGGTGCGCACGGCCGCTGCCGCGCCCGCGACGCCGGGCAGCGCCTGGAGCGCGGCGTCGACCTCGCCCAGCTCGATGCGGCGGCCGCCGAGCTTGATCTGCTCGTCGGCACGGCCCAGGAAGACCAGCCCCTCGGCGTCGGCGCGGACCAGGTCGCCGCTTCGGTAGGCCCGCTCCCAGCCGAGGGAGGGCAGCGGCGCGTACTTCTCCGCGTCCTTGGCCGGATCGAGGTAACGGGCGAGGCCCAGGCCGCCGATGACGAGCTGTCCGCTGCCGCCCAGCGGCACCGGCTGCTCGGCCTCGTCGACCACGGCCAGCTCCCAGCCGTTCAGCGGCAGGCCGATCCTGACCGGCTGCGAGCCGTCCATCAGCGCGGCGCAGGCCACGACGGTGGCCTCGGTCGGGCCGTAGGTGTTCCACACCTCGCGGCCCTCGGTCACCAGTCGCTGCACCAGCTCGGGCGGGCAGGCCTCGCCGCCGAAGATCAGCAGGCGGACCTCGCCCAGCGCGTCGGCGGGCCAGAGCGAGGCGAGGGTCGGCACGGTGGAGACGACGGTGATCTCCTGGTCCACCAGCCAGGGGCCCAGGTCGGCGCCGCTGCGCACCTGGGAGCGCGGAACGGGGACCAGGCAGGCGCCATGCCGCCAGGCCAGCCACATCTCCTCGCAGGAGGCGTCGAAGGCGACGGAGAGCCCGGCCATGACGCGGTCGCCGGGGCCGATCGGCTCGTCCTGGAGGAAGAGGGCGGCCTCGGCGTCGACGAAGGCGGCGGCGCTGCGGTGGGTGACGGCGACACCCTTGGGCTTGCCGGTGGAGCCGGAGGTGAAGATGATCCAGGCGTCGTGCTCGGGGGTGGGGCCGGCGGTGGACGCGGCTGAACCCTGGGCGGCGGGCGCGGTTCGCGCCGTCGGGGCGTCCGGCACGCCTCGTGTCGTCGTGGCTGCCGGTGCCGGCTGTGCTGCTGCTTCCTGTGGTGCTGTTGGCGCGGTGGCGGTGGCGGTGGCGGTGGCGACGGCCGGAGCCTGGGCCGCTGTTGGCGACCCTGCCGGCCTGCTCAGGTCCGGCCGGGACACCGGGCTCTGCGGGAAGGCGGGCACGGCCGATGTCGCCGCACCGGGGTGACGCGGTGTCAGGGAGAGGTTAGCGCCCAGGATCGCCTGGACCTCGGCCTCGCCGAAGACCAGTTCCGCACGCTCGTCCGGATCCTCCGCGTCGACGGGAACGTACGCCGCACCGGCGGCGAGCACGGCCAGGATGCCGACGTAGAGCTCGTTGGTCCCGGACGGGATCCGCACGCCGACCCGGTCGCCCGGCCTGATCCCGGCCGCCGCGAGCCGCTTGCGTTGCGCCTCGACGGCGGCGGCGAGAGCGCGGTAGCTCAGTTGGGCGTGTCCGTCGTCGAGCGCGGGCTCCTGTGGGTGGGCGCGGACGGTCGCGTCGAGGAGGTCCACCAGTGTGCGTGGCGACGCGCCCCCGCCTGCCGTGAACAGCGCTGGAGACGCCGTCGGTGCAGGCTGGGCGGGCTGAGCGGTGGTGGCGATGGTCATCGGGCCCTCGTCCCTTGTCGACAAGGGGATCCAGTTTACCGAACGAAGGTTCCGATATTCGGTATCTGCGACGATTGCCCCACTGGCCCGCCTGTCGTTTCCCGGGCCGTCACCCGAGGAGCGCGTCGATCGCCCGCAGGATCCGCTGCTCCGAGATCGAGTACGGCGTGCCCAGCGGCTGCGCCCACAGACTGACGCGCAACTCCTCGATCATCCATCGGATCTGCCGCACGCCCTCCTCGTCGCGGCGTTCCGGCGGCAGCTCCGCGAGCAGTTCGGCGTAGGCGTCCTGCATCCGGATGATCGCGCTGGTGCGGTCCCGGTCGCGGATCGGGTCGTCCTGCAGTTTGACCAGCCGGCGCTCGATCGCCTTGAGGTAGCGCAGCAGGTCCGGCAGGCGGCGCACGCCCGTGTCGGCCACGAAACCCGGGTGCACGAGCTCCTTGAGCTGGGCCCGAATGTCCGTCAGGCCCGTCAGCAGGGCGAGGCTGTTGCCGATGCCCTTCAGCCGCTCCTGCACCCGGTGGTGCACGGCCAGCACGTTGGCGGTCCTGATCACGGCCTCGGCCGTCGTCTCGTACAGCTCCGCGCGGACATGGTCGCGCAGCTTCGCGTAGTCCTCGCCGTCCCAGGCCGGGCCGCCCGCGTCGGCGATCAGCTTGTCCGCGGCGGCGGTCACGCAGTCGGCGAAGAGCGCCTCGGTGCTGCCGTGCGGGTTGGCCGCCAGCGCCAGCTTCGCGCCCTTGCCGAGCCGCGACTGGATCGAGTTGACCGGCGAGTTGACCCCGAGCAGCAGCAGCCGCCGGGTACCGGCCGCCATCGCGCGCTGCTGCTCGAAGGGGGTGTCCAGCAGCTGCACGGAGACCGAGTCGCCGTCGTCGACCAGCGCCGGATAGCCCTTGACGGTCTGCGTGCCGCGCTTCTGCTCGAAGGTGTGCGGCAGCTCGCCGATCGTCCAGTCCGTAAGGCCGCGCTTCTCCAGCCCGCCGGCGGCCTTGGCGATGGCCTGCTGGGTTCGGGCCTTGAGGTCCAGCTTGAGCCGGTCCAGGCTCTTGGCCTCGGCCAGCTTGTGGCCGCGTTCGTCCTCGACCCGGAAGGTGATCCGCAGGTGGTCGGGGATGGCGTCCAGGCTCCAGCTGTCGCGCGGGACCGGGATGCCGCGCAGGTGGTGCAGCTGCCACTCCAGGATCTCGACGAGCGGCTTGTCGTCGGCGGCCGGGTCTCCCGTCTTGGAGCTGCGCTGCGCCAGGGTCTGCATCAGTCGCTTGGCGTAGTCGGGGGCCGGGACGAAGTTGCGGCGCAGCGCCTTGGGCAGCGAACGGATCAGCGCGGTGACCAGCTCCTCGCGCAACCCGGGGATCTGCCAGTCGAAGCCGGCCGGACGCACCTGGTTGAGCAGGGTGAGCGGGATGTGGACGGTGACGCCGTCCTGCTCGGTGCCGGGCTCGAACTGGTAGGTCAGCGGCAGTTCGAGGTCGCCCTGGCGCCACACCGAGGGGTAGTCCCGCTCGGTGACCGCCTCGGCGCTTTCGTTGACCAGCAGCTCCGGGGTGAAGGTGAGCAGTTCGGGCTTGGCCCGGTGGGTCTTCTTCCACCAGCTGTCGAAGTGGGCGGCGGACACGACCTCCTGGCCCACGCGCTGGTCGTAGAAGTCGAAGAGGGTCTCCTCGTCGACCATGATGTCGCGGCGACGGGCGCGGTTCTCCAGCTCCTCGACCTCGTCGAGCAGCTTCCGGTTGTCGTGGAAGAAGCGGTGGTGGGTGCGCCACTCGCCCTCGACCAGCGCGCGCCGGATGAACAGCTCGCGGGAGAGCTCCGGGTCGATCTTGCCGTAGCCGATCTTGCGCCCGGCGACGAGGGTCAGCCCGTAGAGGGTGACCCGCTCGAAGGCGACGACCTGGCCACGGTCCTTCTCCCAGTGCGGCTCGCTGTAGGTGCGCTTGACCAGGTGGGCGGCCAGCTCCTCGATCCACTGCGGCTCGACCTTGGCGGCGATCCTGGCCCAGAGCCGGGAGGTCTCCACCAGCTCGGCGGCCATCACCCAGGCGGGCGTCTTCTTGAAGAGCGCGGACCCCGGGAAGACGGCGAACTTCGCGCCGCGTGCGCCGAAGTACTCCTGCTTCTCGGCGTCCTTGGAGCCCACATGCGAGAGCAGACCGGCGAGGAGGGAGCGGTGCACCGCGTCGCCGTCGACCTCGTCGGGCATGTGCGGCTCGCCCAGGTCGACGTCGAGGGACTTGGCGACCTGGCGCAGCTGCGCGTCGATGTCCTGCCACTCGCGGATGCGCAGGTAGTTGAGGAACTCGGCCTTGCAGGTGCGGCGGAACTGGCTGCTGCTGAGTGCCTTCTGCTGCTGCTTCAAATAGCGCCAGAGGTTGAGGTAGGTGAGGAAGTCCGAGGTCGGATCGGTGAAGCGGGCGTGCAGCTGGTCCGCGTGCGCGCGCTTCTCGACGGGACGCTCGCGCGGGTCCTGGATGGAGAGCGCGGCGGCGATGACCATGACCTCGCGGATGACGCCGTGCTGCTCGGCCTCCAGCACCATCCGGGCGAGCCGCGGGTCGACCGGGAGCTGCGCGAGCTTGCGGCCTATCGGCGTCAACCGCATCTGCCGGCCCTGGTCGGACGCTCCGGCCTCCAGCGCGTGCAGCTCCTGGAGCAGGTCGACGCCGTCCTTGATGTTGCGGCGGTCCGGCGGCTCCAGGAACGGGAAGGCGGTGATGTCGCCGAGCCCGGCGGCGGTCATCTGGAGGATGACCGAGGCCAGGTTGGTACGCAGGATCTCCGGGTCGGTGAACTCGGGGCGGGAGAGGAAGTCCTCCTCGGAGAAGAGCCGGATGCAGATGCCGTCGCTGGTACGGCCGCAGCGACCCTTGCGCTGGTTGGCGCTGGCCTGCGAGACCGCCTCGATCGGCAGCCGCTGGACCTTGGTGCGGTGGCTGTAGCGGGAGATGCGCGCGGTGCCGGGGTCGATGACGTAACGGATGCCCGGGACGGTGAGAGAGGTCTCGGCGACGTTGGTCGCCAGCACGATCCGGCGGCCGGAGTGCTGCTGGAAGACGCGGTGCTGCTCGGCGGAGGAGAGCCGGGCGTAGAGCGGGACGACCTCGGTGAATTTGAGTCTCTGCTTCTCCAGCGCCTCCGCGGTGTCGCGGATCTCGCGCTCGCCGGAGAGGAAGACGAGGATGTCGCCCTGGCCCTCCTCGCCGAGCTCGGCGACGGCGTCGCAGATCGCCTGGACCTGGTCGCGGTCCCGGTCGATGTCGGAGCCCGGGTCCTCCTCGTCGCCGTCCTCGATGATCGGGCGGTAGCGGACCTCGACCGGGTAGGTCCGGCCGGACACCTCGATGATCGGGGCGTCCTCGCCGGTCGTCGCGTCCGCGAAGTGGCGGGCGAAGCGTTCGGGGTCGATCGTCGCCGAGGTGATGACGACCTTGAGGTCGGGGCGCTTGGGCAGCAGTTGCTTGAGATAACCCAGGATGAAGTCGATGTTGAGGCTGCGCTCGTGGGCCTCGTCGATGATCAGCGTGTCGTACTGCCGCAGCAGCCGGTCGTTCTGGATCTCGGCGAGCAGGATGCCGTCGGTCATCACCTTGACGGCGGTCTGCTCGCTGACCTGGTCGGTGAAGCGGACCTTCCAGCCGACGGTGTTGCCGAGCTCGGTGCCGAGCTCCTCCGCGACGCGTTCGGCGACCGTGCGGGCGGCGATCCGGCGGGGCTGGGTGTGCCCGATCAGGCCGCGGACGCCGCGGCCGAGCTCCAGGCACATCTTGGGAATCTGCGTCGTCTTGCCCGAGCCGGTCTCACCGGCGACGATCACGACCTGGTGGTCGCGGATGGCCGCCAGGATGTCGTCCTTGCGGGCGCTGACCGGCAGTCCGTCCGGATACGCGGGGGTGGGGATCGTGGCGCGCCGGTTCTCCAGGCGCAGCTCTGCGGCTTCGACGTCGGCGGTGATCGCGGAGAGGGTGCGCTCGCGCTTCTCGGGCTCACGCACCTTCCGCAGGCCCTCGAGCCTGCGTCCGAGGCGCTCCTCGTCCCGGAGCGACAGTGAACTCAGCCGTGCGGCGAGTACCCCGACCGGCCCGGAGGCGGCGGCGCGGGGCGCGGAGCGCGGGCGGCGAGAGGTGGCGGTGTTCTGCGGCTGGGTTCCCATTGCGTAGACAAGCGTACGCAAGAGGGGACCTGCCTTGTCGAACCGTTATCCGGGACGGACGCCAGGGGTGCTGCCCCAGTCTCGCCCGGGCGGGACTGGGGACGAGCGCTGAGCTGCGCGCCCCTGGCGCGGCCGCAGGCTTTGGGGGGTGGCGAACGTGACGCGGGGAGGGTCGGGAGGCGGTTCCGGGTGCGCTTGGCCCTGCCGACCGCCGGCTGCGGTCTTCTCGTTGGTGACCTGCGGGACGACGAGCGAGTGCGGCCGGTTGCACAGTTCTCTCGCCGGCGAGGTCCGGGACCGCCGGTGTGCGGCGCGGCTCGCCTGGTAGGCCCGACTGACTGGCCGTCGCGGCCTTCCGGCCTGGCGCGCAGCGGACGCGTGACCGTGGGGCCGCGAGGTCAGCGGTCGGGGCGGGGCAGACTGACGGCTGCGGTTTTCTCGCCGGCGAGGGCTGTGACGGCCGATGTGCGGTGGGGTGCGGCGCGCGGCTCGCCTGGTCGGCTGCGCCTGGGCCCGACCGACCGTCGCGGCCTTCTGGCCTGGGGCGCAGCGGCCGCGTGACCGCGTGGTCAGCGGTCGGGGCGGGGCAGTCGGAAGTGGACCAAGCCGTCGGGGGGTGGGACGGGGACGAGGGCGAAGCCGCAGCGGCGCAGGACCGCCTGGGAGGCCTCGTTGGCGCTGGTGGTGCGGGCGTTCACCACGTTGACCTCCGGGGAGTCGAGGGCCAGTGCGGCAAGAGCACGGACCGCTTCCGTCGCGTAGCCCGCGCCGCGCGCGGTGGGGGCGAGCTCGTAGCCGAGCTCGACCTCTCCCGTCGCCCCCGGCGGACCGTGGAAGCCGATGCCGCCGATGGCGCGGTCGTCGGCGGCGCGGACGATCACGTACAGGCCCCAGGGCGGCAGGTACCAGTCCACCTCCGCCGCCCGCGCGGCGATGCCGGCGAGCTCCCAGACCCCGGGGCCCGGCGCCTCCGCGATCCAGTCGAACGCGGAGGGGTCGAAGGGGGGAGCGGTGAGGCAGAGCCGCAGGCGGGGCGTGGTGAGGAGCACGCGCCGACTATGCCACCGAGGCACGCGTTTGGGCGCCCCGGCCCGCGGTGTCAGCGGACTCGTAGCAGCAGCTTGCCCATGCTGGTCCGGCTCTCCAGCAGTTCGTGCGCCGCGGCGGCCTGGTCCAGCGGGAACTCCGCCGTGATCGGCACGGTGATGCCGGCGCGCTCGGCCTCGCGGAAGGCCCGCTCGGTCAGCTCGCGCAGCCGGGCCGGGTCGGTGGCGCCGAGGCCGAGGATGCTGAATCCGGAGACCGACAGCCCGCGCACCGCCAGGTCGCCGAAGCCGATCTGCCAGGGCGCGGCCTCGCTGGCATTGCCGAAGGCCACGGCGCGGCCGTAGCGGGCCAGTGAGGCGACGCTGCGGCGCCAGCTCTCGCCGCCGACCGGGTCGAGCGCGACGTCGACCCCGCGGCCGTCCGTGGCGCGCAGTACCTGCTCGTCGAAGTCCTCACCGACGAAGACCTCGTCGTAGCCGAAGTCCTTCGCGTAGGCGGCCTTTTCCGCCTTGGAGACGATGCCGAAGACGCGTCCCGCGCCCGCCGCGCGGGCCAGCTGTCCGGTCGCCGTGCCGACGCCACCGGCCGCGCCCTGGATCAGCACCGTCTCGCCCTCGCGCAGCCGGGCCACCTCGTGCAGCAGCGCGTAACCCGTGGCCAGGACCGTCGTCAGCGCGGCGGCGTCACGCAGATCGAGCGCTTCGGGCACGGCGAAGGTCGTCTCCGCCGGAACCAGGACCGTCTCCGCGTAGCCACCGCCGTTGACCATCGCGACCACGTGCTGGCCCACGGTCAGACCGCTCACGCCGGCCCCCAGGGCGCGGACCGTGCCGGAGACCTCCAGACCCGGGCGGAAGGGGAAGGACTCCACCCGGTACCCGACCGACCGGGCCTTGGCGTCGGCGAAGTTGACGCCCGACCAGGCGACGTCGACCGCGACCTGACCCGGCCCAGGTTCCGGTGCCGATACCTCCGCGACCTGCAGGACCTCAGGGCCACCGAGCTCCTCGAATACGACAGCGCGCATGACAGTCATCCCCCAGTGGTAGCTGAAGCGGTAAAGTGTTCGGTGAAGGTCGAACACCTTGAGTGTATGACTTTCATCGAACACTTCAAGTCCATTGGCCCGATCTTCGTCCGGGTTCAGTCGATAGGTGGCAGACCATGGCAGGCCATCGCCCCGCCCCACAGCACCGCGATCCCTCGGACGTCCCGGTCGAGGCGGTCTTCGCCGCGCTCGCCGACCCGGTGCGGCTGGAGATCGTCCGGCAGCTCTGGGCGAGCGAGGATTGGTCACGCGTCTGCGGATCCTTCGACGTGCCGGTCGGGAAGGCGGGGCTCAGTCACCACTTCGCGGTGCTGCGCGACGCCGGGCTGATCGAGCAGCGCGACGAGGGGGCCCGCCGGGTCAACCGCGTCCGCCGCGCCGAGGTGGACGCGGCCTTCCCCGGCCTCTGGCAGCTCGTCAGCCGCGACGCCCGCTAGCCCGGCGGCGGCTCGTCCGGCAGCTCGGGGATGCCCCGGCTGCCTTGGCCGGTGCCTTGGCGGACCCCGGCTACCCGCGCCGGTACCCCGGGCTGGCGGTTCGGCGGGCGCCCCGGCTGGTGCCTCGGCGGTACCCCGGCTGTCCCGGCCGGTAGTCCGGCTGTCTCACCGGCAGTCCGGCTGGCGCCGATGCTCGTGCGTCGGCGGTACCCCGGCTGTCCCGGTCGGTAGTCCGGATGGTGCCCCGGCCGGTGCCTCGGCGGTACCCCGGCTATCCCGGCCGTAGCTCGACGGGCGCCCCGATGGGTGCCCCGGCGGTACCCCGCCTGTCCCGACCGCCAGTCCGGCGGGAAGCCCGGCCGGTGGCTTGGCCAGTGCCCCGGCTGTAGCCCGACGGGCGCGTCGGCTGTCCCGGTCGGTAGTCCTGGCTGGCGCCCCGGTTGTCCCGGCGGGCGCCATGCTGGTGCGTCGGTGGTATCCCGGCTGCCCCGGGCGTAGCCCTGCGGGCGCCCGCGGGTGGCCCGGCCAGTGTTCCGGCCAGTGGGCCGGTGGTTCCCTGGACGTCGCGGCCGACGCCCGCGCGTCAGTAGGTCTCGTCCTCGTCCAGCTCCGAGTCGCCGTCCGCCTTCTCGCCGCCCTTGGCGTCGGCGTAGCGCTCGACGATGTGGGTGTCCATCGGGAAGCGCACCGGTGTGTCGCCGAAGACCAGCGCTCGCGCTTCGTCCGCCGAGGCGGTCACCGCCGCCGCGGCCGCCTCCGCGATGAGCCTCGGGCTGTGCACCACGATCTCGTCGTGCTGGAAGAAGACCAGCCGGGGCCGCCCGCCGTCCGGTGTCGCCGGGATCTCGGCGAGCCGTCGGCGCAGGGCGGCGATCAGCGCGAGTGCCCAGTCCGCGGCGCTGGCCTGGATCACGAAGTTGCGGGTGAACCGGCCGCGGGAGCGGGCCGCAGAGCCGGCCCGGTCCTCGCCCTCCTCGGCGGAGGCCGCGGTGACGTCCTGCCAGGAGGCGGACGGTGGGGGGCAGACGCGGCCGAGGCGGGACTGGACCACGCCGCCCGATTCGCCCGTCCGCGCCGCCGCCTCCACCAGGCCCATGGCCTGCGGGAAGCGGCGCCGCAGCACCGCGAGCAGTGGGCCCACCTCGCCGCTGGTCTGGCCGTACATCGCCCCGAGCAGTCCGAGCTTGGCCCGCGCCCGGTCTCCCTTGAAGGCGTCGGCCGCCAACCCCGCGTACAGGTCGCCCGCCGCACCCGCGCGGATCAGGCCGGGGTCGCCGGACAGGGCCGCGAGCACACGCGGCTCCAGCTGGCCGGCGTCCGCCACCACCAGACGCCAGCCCGGATCGGCGACGACCGCCCCGCGCAGAATGCGCGGGATCTGGAGTGCGCCGCCGCCCCGGCTGGCCCAGCGCCCGGACACGACACCGCCCACGACGTACTCCGGCCGGAATCGGCCCGAGCGCACCCACGCGTCGCGCCAGGCCCAGGCGTGCGCTGCGTAGATGCGCGACAGCTCCTTGTAGCGCAGCAGCAGCGGTGCGGCCGGGTGGTCGACCTGGCGCAGCAGGTAGTTCCTGGTGGAGGGGAGGCTGACGCCCTGTTCGGCGAAGGCGCGGAGCACCTGGCCGGGGGAGTCGGGGTTGATCTGACGCCCGCCCAGGGCCTCCTGGAGCTCGACCGCGAGCGCCGCCAGCTTCGGCGGGCGGGCCCCGCTGGCCGCCTGGGCCGCCGTCGGACGTGAGCCGAGCAGCTCCTCCAGCAGGGCGTCGTGGACCGGGATGCTCCACGGGAGCCCGTCGTAGGTCATCTCGGCGGCCACCAGGCCGCCTGCGGACTCGGCCGCGCAGAGCAGTCGCAGCCCTGGCCTGACCGCCTCCGGCAGGGCGGCCAGCCGACGCAACTGCTCGGCGTGGACCGCGACCAGCGCCGTCAGCGAATCGACGCCGGGCCCGAGCCGGCTGCGGTCCGGCGCGAAGAGCGCGTCCTGCGCGTGGGCGTCGGTCTCCGCCTCGGCCAGGCCGAGGCGGAGATCCTCGGGGACCGGCAGACCCTGGAGGCGTGCCCAGGCCGCGCCGAGCGAGCGCGGCTCGCCGTAGAGCCCCTCGTGGGCGAGGAGCAGCGGTTCGATCAGCTTCACGTCGTGGCAGCGGCCGAGCCTGCTCGCCGGGAGCTGCGGCAGCAGGCGCGGATAGACCTCGTCAGTCGCGGCCCAGACCCAGCGCGGGCGCTCCGCCCGCTCGCGTTCGGCCATGGCTGGGGCGAGGTCGCGCACGCGCTCGATCGGGCCGGTCGGCTGCCCTCCCTCGCCCAGTGGCTGGAGCCGCCCGCCCGGACCGTCCTGGTCCGCGTCGACCGCGATGCGCAGCTCAGCCACTCTCGTCCCCGTTGTCGATCTCTGCTCTGTCTCTGGCTTTGTCTCTCGTCCGTCTCTGTCGCGAACGTAGCACCGGCCACTGACAGGAGAGGCACGCCGTGCGCTGGTGGCGACTCACTCAACCGGTCGCCGATTCGGACATTTAGTGTGATTTCTGCATAAGGTGCAGATGCGGGCGCTCAACGACTCCGTCCGCGCCAGAACCAGAGAGGGGTCGTGCCGGTGCACTGGCTCACCGACCACATCTTCAAGCCCTATCCGGAGCTGCTGATCTTCCTCACCGCGGCGATCGGCTTCCTGGTCGGAAAGCTGCACTGGAAGGCCATCGGGCTGGGCGCGGTGACGGGCTGTCTCATCGCCGGGCTCTTCACCGGCTGGGCCACCGACGTCACCATCAACGGCACCGTCAAGTCGGTCTTCTTCATCATGTTCCTCTTCGCGCTGGGCTACAAGGTCGGCCCGCAGTTCTTCCGAGGACTGAAGAAGGACGGCTTGCCGCAGGCAGGAGTGGCCCTCATCGTCTGCCTCACCGGACTGGGCGTCTGCTACGGCTTCGACAAGATGCTCGGCTACGGCCCCGGGCTCGGCGCCGGCCTCCTCGGCGGTGCGCTCACCCAGTCCGCCGTCATCGGTGTGGCGCAGGACGCCATCGGCAACCTGCACAACCTGACCCACGACCAGATCACCGCGCAGCAGAACCTGGTGCCCATCGGCTACGCCGTCACCTACCCGCTCGGCACCATCCTCTGCGCGATCCTGCTGGCCAACATCGCGCCCCGGTTCCTCAAGAGCGACCTGAAGAAGGACTCCGCGCAGCTGGCGAAGGAGCTCGACGCTCCCGCGTCCAACCCGGACCTGGGCGAGGGGTACTACGAGGTCGTGCTGCGCGCCTACAGCGTCGACGGAACCCCCGTCGCGGGCGAGACCATCGACGCCTTCGAGGCCCAGCAGAAAGAGCTCGGCCGCCGGATCTACATCACCCGGATCCGTCGCGAAGGCAAGATCCTCGCGCACACCCAGCAGACCGTGGTCGAGCACGGCGATGTCGTCGCGGTGAGCGCACTCCGCCACGACCTCGTCGAGATGCGGCCGGCCACCGCGATCGGCGTGGAGACCGACGATGTCGAACTGCTCGGCTACCAGACCGAGTCGCTGCATGTGGTCGCCTCGGAGAAGGAGCAGCTGGGCAAGACCGTCGCCGAGCTGCGCGCCGAGCCGTTCATGGTCGGCGTCTTCATCGACAAGATCTACCGCTCCGGCTCCGAGTTCCCCTACCGGCTCTCGACGAAGCTGGAGCGCGGCGACACCGTCATCCTGACCGGGCCCAAGCGACTGGTCGACCCGGCCGGTGCGGCCATCGGCAAGCCGGTGCCCACCAGCTTCGCCACCGACATGGTCTGGATCGGGCTCGGCATCTTCCTCGGCGGCTGCATCGGCATCCCCTCGCTCACCGCGGGCGGCGTCCCGATCAGCCTCTCCACCTCCGGCGGCGCTCTGATCATGGGTCTGGTCTTCGGCTGGATCCGCGGCAAGTACCCCACTTACGGCAACGTGCCGCCGGGCGCGCAGTGGTTCATGGACACCCTGGGTCTCTGCCTCTTCGTCGCCATCGTCGGCATCAACGCCGGACCCGGCTTCACCAGTGGCCTCTCCCAGGCCGGCTGGGGCCTGCTGCTGTGGGGAGCCGTGGCCACCGTGATCCCGCTGCTCGTCGGCATTCTCGTCGGCCACTACATCTTCAAGATCAGAACGCCCATCCTGATGGGTGTCGTCGCCGGGTCGCAGACCACCACTGCCGCCATCGGTGCGGTCAACGAGGCGGCCGAATCGCAGGTCCCCACCCTCGGCTACACCATCCCCTACGCCGTGGGCAACGTCCTGCTCACCATCTGGGGTGCGATCATCGTCGCGCTCCTCGCCTGAACGCCTTCTCGGCCAGCTCCCACCCGTCCCGTTCGTTGAAAGGCACGTCATGGCCAAGCCGTCCGTCAGTCGCGAAGAGATGCAGCGGCTCTCCTCGCTCAGCCCCTTCGAGCTGAAGGGCGCCTTCATCGCCCTCGCCGAGAAGTACGCCGACGGGCAGAAGGGCAAGTCCGCCGCGCACATGCTCAACGCCGGGCGCGGCAACCCCAACTGGATCGCCACCAGCCCGCGCGAGGCCTTCTACGCCCTGGGTTACTACGGGCTGACCGAGAGCCGCCGGGTCTGGACCGCCGACAACCTCGGCGGCATGCCGGAGAAATCAGGCATCGGCGACCGCTTCGACGCCTACGTGCGCAGCCACCCCGAGCTGCCCGGCATCGAGCTGCTCAAGGACTGCATCGAACTCGGCGTCCAGCGCTTCGGCTTCGACCGCGACGCCTGGATCCACGAGCTCGTCGACTCCAGCGTCGGCGACAACTACCCCGTGCCGGACCGGATGCTCGTCCACGTCGAGCAGGTGGTGCGCGGCTACATCCACGACGAGCTGATGCAGGGCAAGCCGCCGAAGGACAACCAGCTCGACCTCTTCGCCACCGAGGGCGGCACCGCCGCCATGTGCTACATCTTCGACTCCCTCATGAAGAACGGCGTGCTGCACAAGGGCGACAAGATCGCCCTCATGGTGCCCGTCTTCACCCCTTACATCGAGATCCCTGAGCTCGAGGACTACGAGTTCGACGTGGTCAACGTCGAAGCGAGCCGGTTCGCCGAGGCGGGGGTGCGCGAGTGGCGCTACCCGGCCGAGGAGATCGCCAAGTTGGAGGACCCGGCCGTCAAGCTGCTCTGCCTGGTCAACCCGAGCAACCCGCCCTCGCTGGCGCTCTCGCAGCGGGTGACCGACCAGATCAAGCAGATCGTGGCGACCAGGAATCCGAACCTGCTGATCGTCACCGACGACGTCTACGGCACCTTCGTCAACGGCTTCCGGACGATCGCCACCGACCTGCCGCGCAACACGCTGCTGGTCTACTCCTACTCGAAGCACTACGGCTGCACCGGCCACCGCCTCGGCGTCATCGGCCTGCACCAGGACAACGTGATCGACGACACGATCGCCGCGCTCGGCCCGGAGGAGAAGGCGCGCCTCGCCAAGCGCTACGGAACGCTGACGCTGGAGCCGGAGAAAATCCTATTCATCGACCGCCTGGTCGCCGACTCCCGGCAGGTGGCGCTCAACCACACCGCCGGCCTCAGCCTGCCGCAGCAGGTGCAGATGGCGCTCTTCTCGCTCTTCGACCTGCTGCCCGAGGGGCAGGACTACAAGGCGAAGATCCAGAGCATCGTCCAGCAACGGCTCGACCTGCTGCTCGAGGGCTCCGCGATGAAGATCAACGAGGACGCGGGCCGGGCCGGCTACTACATCGAGCTCGACCTGCTCGCCGAGGCCGAGCGGGTGGCCGGCCAGGACTTCGCGGAGTACCTCCAGGACAACTACGTAGCGACCGAGCCGCTGTTCCGGCTCGCGGAGCAGACGGGTGTGGTGCTGCTCAACGGCGGTGGCTTCGACGGGCCGGAGTGGTCGGTCCGCGTCTCGCTGGCCAACCTGGACGACCTGGACTACCTGAAGATCGGCCACCACCTGAAGGAGATCTTCGCCGACTACCGGCGCGAGTGGGAGCAGTCCAAGTAGCACTGGGGCTGGAGGACGGTGGGATCCACTGCGCGCCGGGTGGCCGATCAGGTCAGCCGGCGCGCAGCGGCATGAAGAGGTAGCGGTAGGAGGAGTCCGGCAGCTCCACGTCCTCGCGGCCGGTGAGGACGGCGGGCTTGGTGGGCGTGGTGTAGCTGAGCTCCACGTACCGGGAGCGGATCGCGGTGAGCCCGTCGACCAGGTAGCCGGCGTTGGCGGCGAGGACGATCGGCTCCACATCGAAGCGCGCGTCGAGCGCCTGCCGTCCGCGGGCCTCGCTGCTGCCGCCCGCGTCCACGACGACCTGGCCGGTGGAGAAGGAGAGCCGCAGCGGCTGGTGGCGCTCCGTCACCAGGGCGATCCGCTTCACCGCTTCGAGCAGCGGCCCGCGTTCGATCACCGCGCTGCCGGTGTAGGCGTTCGGGAAGATCGCCTGATACCTGATGAAGTCCGCGCCGAGCAGGCGCGTGGTCGCCTCCCGAGAACCGGCGGCGAAGCCGATGAGCCCACCGTTGCCGTTGCCCTCCTCCAGGGCGGGAGCGATCGCGATGCGCTCGCCCTTGGTGAGCGAGCGGGCGATCTCGTGCAGGCTGCGGGCCGGCACGAGGGCGACGACCGGCTCCTCGGCCGGAACGGACGCGGTCGTCGGCGCCCAGGGGAGCTCGCGCACTGCGAGGCGGTAGCGGTCGGTGGCCACCAGCCGAAGCGTCTCGGCGTGGAACTCCAGCCGGATGCCGGTGAGGAACGGCAGCGCCTCGTCCCGGCCGGCCACGACAGCGACCTGCGCGACCGCCTCGGCGAAGAGCGCGCCGTCGACGGTGCCGCGCGGGGCGGGGAGGGCCGGTAGCCGCGGGTAGTCCTCCAGAGGGATCACCGGCAGCTCGAACTGCACCGGACCGCAGACGAGCGCGACATCGGAGCCCATCGTCGACAACTCCACGTGGTGCCCCCCGCCCGGCAGCGCCCGCGCGAGATCCGCGAGGAGCCGGCCAGGCACCAGCACCGAGCCGGGCTCCAGCACTTCGGCCCCGGCCTGGAACCGCGCGGAGACCTCGTAGTCGAAGCCGGACACCGTCAGCGTGCCGCCGTCCTGATCAGCGGTCAGCAGCAGCCCGGACAGGGCGGGTGCGGTCGATCGCGCGGGCAGCGCGTGCGCCGCCCAGGCGACGGCCTCGGCCAGAGTTTCGCGGGTAAGTCGGAGTTTCAACCGGTGCCTGCTCTCGTGCGGGGACGTGCTTCGCTGTCCTCGCATCCTGCACCCCACCACTGACAACCCTGGGCAGACGGGTCACTTGCACCACCTCAGGGGCGCGGGGAACTGCGCGACAAGCCACCCTGGGACGTAGAGCACCGAACGCGCAGGGCCATCCGCACAGGGTGGTTGTTCGCGCAGTTCCCCGCGCCCCTGAGGAGGTGCAACTACCTCTCGCGCCGAGCGGCTCGCGCCTCAGCCGAGCGTCAGGCCTAGGCCGGAGCCGGGAGCGGAGGCGCGGCGGATGACCACCGAGCCGCGCGGAGCCGTCAGCCGGAGCCACGCCGCGTGGCGGTGCAGGGTCACCTGTGGGGCCTGCTGGAGCAGCCCGGTCAGGTGGGCGGCGTGGAGCGCGCGCAGGGTCAGGCCGGCCGGGTGGACCCGGCGGGACCAGATCGCCTCCGCGATGGCGTCCCCGCCGGAGGGCTGGGTCGCCGCCTTGCGGAACTCCGTGATCGCGGCGGCGACGGCCGCGGCGAGCGGGTCGGTGGGCAGGTCCTCGACGTGCTCCCAGCCGACTCGCGGCGGCAGCAGCCCCGCCCAGGCAGGACCGGTGATCGCGGGCGGAAGCACCAGCCCGCTGCGTCCGTCGTCCGCCGCGCGAGCGAGCTCCTCGAGCCACTGGCCCGCCGAGACGGTGACGTCCAGCGGCTGGGCCCCGTCCAGCAGGGCCGTGCGGATCGCCAGCGGCCCGGACTCGCCGAGGGGAATCCGGGCGAAGACGGCCAGCGTCTCGCCCGCTGTCTGCAGCCGGACTGCGGCCGCGCGGTCGTAGCGCAGCAACCGTCCGAGGAAGTCCGCGAGAATCGCGGTCTCCCTGGGCTCGGCGAGTCTGAGCGGTTCCACGGCGGTGCTCATGCGGCGACCGGCTCGGCTTCCAGGTAGTCCGCGAGGAAGGCCCGCTCGGTCGGAGTGAGCCGTCGCGGGCGAGCCGCGGCCAGGTCGTAGGGGACGACGACGGTGCTGGCGCGGACGTAGACCCGGTCCTTGCCCTCCAGCCCGGCACCGACGTCCTTGATCTCGTAGGCGACCGTGAAGGAGGCCCGGCCCAGCTTGGTCAGCCAGGTCTCGATGACGATCGGCTCGGGGCGATAGACCAGCGGAAGCAGGTAGTCCACCTCGTGGCGGGCCACCACCGAACCCTCGGAGAAGGCCTTCTCGCCGGCCTCGCCAGCGTTGGTGAAGGTGAAGTCGATCCGGGCCTCTTCCAGATAGCGGAGGAAGTTCACATTGTTGACATGCCCGAAAGCGTCCATGTCGGACCAGCGCAGCGGGCAGGCATATATGTGGCGGGCCACGGAATCTCCGTCGGTAGGCAGGGTGCCGGGGCAGGCAGGACTGTGGACTTCCATCCTGCCCCGGCGATGTTGCGTGGCGATGACCTGCGGTTCTCAAGTGACGCAGGTCTCGCGGGGCCGTGCGGTCGTGCGGTCAGTCGCGGGTCAGCTTCTTGTAGGTGGCCCGGTGCGGGCGGGCGGCGTCGGAGCCCAGCCGCTCGATCTTGTTCTTTTCGTACGACTCGAAGTTGCCCTCGAACCAGAACCACTTCGAGTTGCCCTCGTACGCGAGGATGTGGGTGGCCACTCGGTCCAGGAACCAGCGGTCGTGGGAGATGACCACGGCGCAGCCGGGGAACTCCAGCAGCGCGTTCTCCAGCGAGCTGAGCGTCTCGACGTCCAGGTCGTTGGTGGGCTCGTCGAGGAGGAGCAGGTTGCCGCCCTCCTTGAGGGTCAGCGCCAGGTTGAGGCGGTTGCGCTCACCGCCGGAGAGGATGCCGGCCGGCTTCTGCTGGTCCGGGCCCTTGAACCCGAACGCGGAGACGTAGGCACGCGACGGCATCTCGACCTGGCCGACGTGGATCCAGTCGAGGCCGTCGGAGACGACCTCCCAGAGCGTCTTGTTCGGGTCGATGTTGGCGCGGCTCTGGTCGACGTACGAGACCTTGACCGTCTCACCGACCCTGACCGTGCCGGAGTCGTTGGGCTCCAGGCCGAGCATCATCTTGAAGAGCGTCGTCTTACCGGCCCCGTTCGGGCCGATCACGCCGACGATTCCGTTGCGCGGCAGCGTGAAGCTGAGGTCGTCGACCAGGACCTTGTCACCGAATGCCTTGGCCAGGTGCTCCGCCTCGATGACGATGGAGCCCAGGCGCGGGCCCGGCGGGATCTGGATCTCCTCGAAGTCCAGCTTCCGCATCTTGTCGGCCTCGGCCGCCATCTCCTCGTAGCGGGCGAGGCGGGCCTTGGACTTGGCCTGGCGGCCCTTGGCGTTGGAGCGGACCCACTCCAACTCCTCCTTGAGGCGCTTGGCGCGCTTCGCGTCCTTCTGCCCCTCGATCTTGAGGCGGGACTGCTTGGTCTCCAGGTAGGTGGAGTAGTTGCCCTCATAGGGGTAGGCGCGCCCACGGTCCAGCTCGAGGATCCACTGGGCGACGTTGTCGAGGAAGTACCGGTCGTGGGTCACGGCCACGACGGTGCCCGCGTACTTCTCCAGGTGCTGCTCCAGCCACTGGACCGACTCGGCGTCCAGGTGGTTGGTGGGCTCGTCGAGGAGGAGCAGGTCGGGGGCCTCCAGCAGCAGCTTGCAGAGCGCGACACGGCGCTTCTCACCACCGGAGAGGTTGCCGACCGCCCAGTCGCCGGGGGGGCACCCCAGCGCGTCCATGGCCTGCTCGAGCTGGGCGTCGAGATCCCAGGCGTTGGCGTGGTCCAGGTCCTCCTGGAGCTTGCCCATCTCGTCGAGGAGGGCGTCGGAGTAGTCGGTCGCCATGAGCTCGGCGATCTCGTTGAAGCGGTCAAGCTTCTTCTTGATCTCGGCGACGCCGTCCTGGACGTTCTCGAGGACCGTCTTGGTCTCGTCGAGCGGGGGCTCCTGCAGGAGCATGCCGACCGTGTAGCCGGGCGAGAGGAAGGCGTCACCGTTGGACGGCTGCTCAAGGCCGGCCATGATCTTCAGCACGGTGGACTTACCGGCGCCGTTGGGCCCCACGACGCCGATCTTCGCTCCAGGCAGGAAGCTGAGCGTCACGTCGTCAAGAATGACCTTGTCGCCGTGCGCCTTTCGCGTCTTGCGCATGGTGTAGATGAACTCAGCCAAGGTGAACCGTCCGGCGTCGTTGGGGTGTGGCTACAGCCTTCCATTGTGCCGCACCCGAAGGGACCGCCCGAACGCCCGTTGATCACAGCGCGCACTCGCGCTCGCCGACCTCGCCCGCTTCGCCTGCTTCGCCGCCCCGGACTGCGGCGAGGGCGAGGACCTTCTCACCCGCCCGGGCGGCGTCCTCCTGACGCTCACCCGCCGTGCGCTCGCCGACCTCCACCAGCCCACTCTCGGACCGCAAACCCTCGGCTTGCCGCGCTTCCGGCCGGACGGCCTCCGTCCGCTGCCCTTCCGAGCCCGTGACCTGCCCGCGCGGGCTCTCGCGCCGCATGAGGGCTCGCCGCTCGTTCAGGCGGGTGCGCTCGGAGATCGAGGCCACCAGTTCCGGCCTGCCCCGGACGGTTTTGCGGAACACCGTCGTCCCTCTGGCGAGGTCGTGGCCGAGCGCCGTCGCTTCGATCTCCGCGGAGACGCCCTTGGGCTGGCCGTCGGGCCGCTCCCACTCGCGGATCCGCATCCGGCCGGTGACCAGGACGGGATCGCCGGAACCGATCGAGGTCAGCGCGTTCTCGGCGAGGCTGCGCCAGGCCCAGACCGTGAAGAAGCTGGTGTCACCCTCCACCCAGACCTGGCGCGGACGGTCGAACCGCCGCTCCGTCGCCGCCAGGCGGAAGTGCGCCACGGGCACCCCGCCGACTGTCGTCGAATACCGCACCTGGCTCACCGCGACGCCGACGAGCGTGACCATCGTGCCATTCATCATCGTGCAGCCCCCAACCCTCCAGCTCCGGCCCTGCCGGGCCGCCTGGGACCACAGTGCCTGCCCACTGCCCTACCGGTCTCCACTGATCGCGTAGCCTGTGGACAACTGGGACATGTGGAAAACTCGGCCACTCGAACGGGTGCAGTTTGCCGGGGGCCGTGGCCCCTCGTCCGGCCGTGCGACTGCATAACGGCTGAGGCAGCAGCGCCGTAACGAGTGAACAACAGCCGCGCCCCATTGCTCCGCGACCGCTGCGCTCGAGCCACCCCACCTGCGATTATCAGACCGCCTCGCGGCAGGATTCGCCCAAACGACCCGGCCGCACGCACCCGGCACCAAGCCTTGCGCTGCTTATCCTGTCCCACGACAGGACCCGGCTCACCCGCCAGGCTCCACGCCAGGCCCCCATAGCTCAGCGGATAGAGCAGGTGCCTTCTAAGCACTTGGCCGCAGGTTCGAGTCCTGCTGGGGGCACACTTGAAAGCCCCTGCTACGCCCGGATCGCGGGCCGCGTTTCCACAGTTCAGGGGCTTGAACTGATATGGCGTGTACATTACCAAAGCTCTGCCACTGGCAACAGGGGCAGTCCGGCGCCGCGCGGCGCTGGTCCCTGGTGTCGAGCGTTCCCTCGAACTGGTTCCATCGACCGCTTCGACCGAGCAGTCGCGACCCCGGCAGGGGCTTGGACCGCTGGCGCCCCGCCCGCCTGCGTGCCGTTTGGGCTGGCTAGGGTGCATGCATGTCAACCACAACGCCCGGCCTGCCGCCTCTTGTTGACCCCGCCCAGTTGATCGCGGACCCCTATGCGGTGTACCGGGGGCTCCACGAGGTGGGACCCGTCCACCGGATCGCCGGCACGGACGGGCTGCCGGCGTGGCTGGTGACCGGATACGACGATGTCCGTCAGGCGCTCGGCGATCCCCGGCTCTCCCTGGACAAGCGCAACGCGGCCCCCGGCGGCTACCGCGGGCTCGCCCTGCCGCCGGCGCTGGACGCGAATCTGCTCAACATGGACCCGCCGGACCACACCCGCATCCGGCGGCTGGTCGCTCAGGCATTCACTCCGCGCCGCGTGGAGCAGCTCCGCGACCCGACCCGGAAGACCGCCGATCAACTGCTGGACGCCATCGCCCCGCAGGGTCGCGCCGACCTGATCGCCGCGTATGCCGCGCCGCTGCCGATCACTGTCATCTGCGAACTGCTCGGCGTGACCCCCGCCGACCGGGGTGACTTCCGGGCCTGGACCGATGCCCTCATCACCCCTGATCCCGCGCGGCCGACCCAGGCGAAGGAAGCGGTCGGCAGCATGCTTGCCTTCCTCACCCGACTCATCGCCGGGAAGCGGGCCAACCCGGCAGACGACCTGCTGTCCGCGCTGATCGCGGTGCGCGACGAGGAGGACCGGCTGAGCGAGGACGAGCTGATGTCGCTGGCCTTCCTGATTCTGTTCGCCGGATACGAGAACACCGTCCACCTCATCGGCAATGCGACCCTCGCCCTGCTCAGCCACCCCGACCAGTTGCAGGCCCTGCGCAGCGACCCCGGCCGACTCGGCGCTGCGGTGGAGGAGTTGGCTCGGTACGACGGGCCCGCGCCGCTGGCGATCCGTCGCTTCCCCGTCGAGGACATCACCATCGGCGGCGTGACGATCCCTGTAGGTGACACGGTCCTGCTCTCACTGGCAGCTGCCCAGCGCGACCCACGCCGCTTCAGCCAACCGGATCGACTCGACATCAGCCGTGACTCCACGGGCCACCTCGCCCTGGGACACGGCATCCACTACTGCTTGGGTGCGCCCCTCGCCCGGATGGAGACCGAGATCGCTCTGGCAGCCCTCCTGGACCGTTTCCCTCACCTCACGCTGGACACCCCGCCTGACGAACTGCGCTGGCGGCCGTCCATTCGGGCCCGTGGTCTGCTCAGTCTTCCGGTTCACCTCGGAGTGGGCTGAGGCACGCCGTGTGCGCGTCCTTGCCCGAGCCGTAGGTCGAACACGCGGTCACCGACAGAGCCCCCGGGGTGCCGACGAGTCGACGTGAGGAAACCAGCGCCGGCCCCCCCGTGCAGAGTCGCCGCGACGGCGACCGCGAGCAGCGCCAGCGTGATCAGCGCCGTCCCCGTCGAACGTCGCGTGTCCCGCGTCCGCATGACCTGCCTGCTCCGCATCGCCGGCTCCGCGCCCAACGGGATGGTGATCTGCTCGGCATCGAACGGGTATGCGTGCCCTGGGACGTCCGACGAGGCGGTACCCGCTCCAGGTCGCGGCAGAGGAGAGGTCTACCCTCTCGCCCATGAACACGGGGGAGCGCCTTCGGCGCGCAAGGGTGTGGATCGTTGTCTTCATGGTCGGCCTGGTGCTGGCCGGGCTCACCGCGTTTCCGCTGGTGACCGAGTCGGGTTGGCTGGTGTGGTGGGCCACCGACCGGAGTTCGCCGCTGTCCGGGATGGTCGGCCACCTGCCGTCGGTGGTGGCGTGGGTGCGGCACGTGCACGAGGGGCTGGCGCAGACCTCGCAGACCTACCCCTTCCTCGCCTACGGAACTGACTGGCTGGCCTTCGCGCATCTGACCATCGCCGTCGCGTTCGTCGGGCCGCTGCGGGACCCGGTGCGCAATGTGTGGGTGCTCGACTTCGGCTTGATTGCCTGCGCGGGCATCATCCCGCTCGCGCTCATCTGCGGGCCGATGCGTGGACTGCCGCTCTGGTGGCTGCCGATCGACATGTCCTTCGGACTCTTCGGCGCTGTCCCACTGTTGTTGGCCCGGCGGCACATCAAGGCGGTGGAGCGAGCCGACGGCGGAGGCGGGGCCACCGCGGTCACACCCGCACCCGTACCTGCCGGCTGACCGACGCCGGGTCGCGTGCTCACCCCTCCGGGGTGGGCGCGCCGGCGGAGACCAGGCCGGTCTCGTAGGCGAGGACGACCGCCTGGACCCGGTCGCGCAGGCCGAGTTTGGCGAGGATGCGGGCCACGTGGGTCTTCACCGTCGTCGCGCTGAGGGTGAGCCGTTCCGCGAGTTCCGCGTTGCTGAGGCCCGTCGCGAGGAGGCGCAGTACCTCGAGCTCGCGGGGCGTGAGCTCGGAGAGGTCACGGTGGACGGTGGATTTCTCCTCGTCCTTGGGGGCGAAGCGTTCGATCAGGCGGCGGGTGATGGTTGGGGCGAGCAGGGCGTCGCCGGACTGGACCAGGCGGACGGCGGAGACGAGGTGCTCCGGCGTCACGTCCTTGAGCAGGAAGCCGCTGGCGCCCGCCGTCAGGGCGGCGTAGACGTAGTGGTCCAGGTCGTACGTGGTGAGGATGAGGACCCGCGTCTCGCCGGGGCCGTCGGCGAGGATGCGGCGGGTCGCCTCCAGGCCGTCCATCTCCGGCATGCGGATGTCCATCAACACCACGTCAGGGCGGGTGCGGCGGACCGCGGCGACGGCCTCCTCGCCGTTGGCGGCCTCGGCGACGATCTCGATGCCGTCGGCGGCGAGGATCATCCGGAAGCCGGTGCGGACGAGCGCCTGGTCGTCGGCGATGACGGCCCGGAGAGGAAGAGACGTCGGTGTGGGCGTAGACATGCGGTGGCGGTCCTCATTCACGGCGTGGGCGGATCGTCGGAGCGGCGGGGTCAGTCGGTCTTCCAGGGGACGCGTGCGGTGATCTTGTATCCGCCGCCGATTCTGCGCCCTGACTCCAGGGTTCCGCCATAGACGGCGAGTCGCTCCCGCATGCCGAGCAGTCCGCGTCCGTTGCCCGTGGCCGCCTGCGGGCTCCGCAACCCACCTCCGTCGGCCACCTCGATGCGCAGCCAGGCCCCGTCGCGGCCGATCGAGACGGTGGCCCGCGCGCCCGCCGCGTGCTTCATCGTGTTGGTCAGCGCCTCCTGCACCACCCGGTAGACGGCCAGATCCAGCCCTGAGGGCAGCGGATCCGGGGGCAGATCGGCGATGTCCACGGTCACGTCGACGCCCGCCGCGCGGACCCGCTCCACCAGGCCCCCGAGCTGGTCCAGGCCCGGCTGCGGCTCCAACTCGTCGCCCGAGCCGACCGTGCCGCCCTCGCCGTCCGGACGGGCGCCGCTCGACGCTGCCAGGAGGCCCATGACGTGCCGAAGTTCCGCCATCGCCGCGCGCCCGCCGGATTCGACGGCCAGCAGCGACCGCTTCGCCTCCTCAGGGGCCTTGTCCAGTACGGTCCGGGCGGCGCCCGCCAGGATGACCATCACGCTCACGTTGTGCGTGACCACGTCGTGCAGTTCGCTCGCGATGCGTGAGCGCTCCTCCTCCAGGGCCCGACGCATGGCGTCCTCCTGGGCGGATTGCAGCTCGGCCAACCGTTCCTGACTGTCAGTCAGTCGCTGTCGCCAGGTGCGGGAGATGCTGCTCAGCCCACCGGCGAGCAGCATCACCACGAACGGACCGGACCACCCCGGCAGCATCGGGTCCGCGTGCCGGAACGCGATCGCCACCGCCGTGGCGCCGAGGACCAGACTCGCCGTCGCCTGCACCCGGTAACGGCTGTAGGTGACGGCGCTGTAGGCGGCGATCACGCAGGCCAGCAGGTTCACCCAGGTCGCGCCCGTGTGCACCGACTCCGAGGCGACGATCACCACCCAGAAGGTGCCGAGCGGGTAGCGCCGCCGGAGCGCCAGCGGGAGCGTGGACAGGACGGCCCGGTACCAGGGCTCGTAGACGGCGACCACGGCATGCGGCTCGGCGACCGGCGCCGGGGGAGCGCCGCCTGCGACGCCCGACGGGTCGAGGTGCTGCCCGTGCAGGTCCACGGCCTGGAAGCCGAGCGGGTGCGTCGCCGCGACGATCAGGGCCGCCACCATGAGCGCTACCGCGAAGGCCGCGTCGAGAACCGTCGCCCGGGTCGAGAGCGGAGCGGCGGGCGGGTCCGGGCGCAGGGCCTCGCGGGCCTGTTCGCGCCAGGTCCAGTTCTCTCGTATGTCCGTGATCACCGGGCCATTCTCACGTGCGCGGGCCGCGCGCGGCGTCCGTCTCGACGATCACGTTCGGCGGACCGCCCGTCCGAGCGATGTACATCGCAAGGATGACCCCGCGCGCGGCTCGTCCTCGCGGCCGACCGGATGTCGGTGCGACGGCCGACGCTCCCGTCGCAGGCCCGCACCTAGCGTCGAACTCGTCAACAGGACAGCACCACACCGCATCCGGCACCGAAGGACGGCAGCCCCATGGGCAACGTGATCGAACTGGCAGAGGCCACCAAACGCTACGACGAGGTGGACGCCCCGGCACTCGGCCCGCTGACGCTCGCCGTCGCGGAGGGCGAGGCGCTGGCCATCGTCGGCCCCTCGGGAAGTGGCAAGTCGACCCTGCTCAACCTGATCGCGGGACTGGACAAGCCGACCGTCGGCACGGTGAGCGTGGGCGGCGAGCGGATCGACAACCTGGGCGAGAGCGCCCTGGCCCGCTTCCGGCGGGACCGGATCGGCATGGTCTTCCAGTTCTTCAACCTGCTCGACGACCTGACCGTGCTCGACAACGTGCTGCTTCCGGCGCAGTTGGCCGGAGCGCCAAGGCGGGCCTCGGCGCAGCGAGCGGCGGAGCTGCTGGACACCCTGGGCATCGCGAAGCACAGCCGCGCCTACCCTGGGCGCCTCTCCGGCGGCGAGCGGCAGCGCGTGGCGGTGGCCCGGGCGTTGATCAACCGTCCGGCACTGTTGCTCGCCGACGAGCCGACGGGCGCGCTGGACTCCGCATCCGGGCAGGAGGTCCGCGAACTGCTGCTCGACCTGCACCGGGGCGGCCAGACGATCGTGCTGGTCACGCACGACCTGGCGTTGGCGGAGGCGTGTGCGAGCCGGATGATCCGGCTGGTGGACGGAATGGTCGCGGAGGACCGCAGCTGCGGGCGCACCGCGCACACCTACGCCGACGCGCAGCCGGTCAAGGCGGCGGTCAAGGCGGCGGTCAACGCGGCGGCCATGGCGGCGGTCGGCTCGGCGCAGAACCCGGACGTCGCGCGATGAGCCGCCGTTCGAACCCGACCGACCAGGGGACGACGCCGCGACGCGGCAGCGCGATGGGACGGGTGGTGCGCTCCGGCGTCGCCCGGCGCAGGGTGCAGGCGATCGTGATGGGCGTCGCCGCCATGGTGGCGGTGACCGCGATGATCGTCGCGGGCTCGCTGATGATCGCCGCGTCGGCTCCCTTCGACCACGCCTTCGCCCAGCAGCACGGGCCGCACGTCATCGCTCAGATCGACGAGTCCAAGGCGGGTGCCGCACAGATCACCGCCACGGGCCGGCTCGCCGGCGTCACCGGGACGGCCGGTCCCTACCGGACCGTGACGCTCAACCCGCTGGACTCGAACGGCAACAAGATGGGCACGCTGACCATGGTCGGCCGGTCCACCGCAGGCGGTGCGTTGGACGACCTCACGCTGGACTCCGGTCACTGGGCGACCGAGCCGGGCGAGGTCGTGCTCTCCACGGACTTTGAGAACGGCCCCTTCGCCCTCGGCGCGAAGCTCAGCTCCTCGGACTCTGCCGGCGCGACCGCGCTGACGATCGTCGGCTTCGCCCGCTCGGTCAGTCAGTCGGCCGAAGGCTGGCTTGCTCCGGCGCAGGTGGACGCGTTCCGGGCGGCGGGCGCGCCGGGCACTGTGCAGATGATGTACCGCTTCGCCAGTGCCGGCACGACCGCGCAGATCAACGCGGACCGCGAGGAGCTCGGCGCCGCGCTGCCCACAGGCGCGCTGCTCGGCGCGCAGTCCTATCTGGACACCAGGCTGGCGGCCGACGAGAGTTCGGCCGCGCAGGTGCCGTTCATCACGGCCATCGGGGCGCTCGGCCTGCTGATGTCCGTGATCATCGTCGCGAGTGTGGTCAGCGGGGCGGTCGGTGCGAGTCTGCGCAGGATCGGCATCCTCAAGTCGATCGGCTTCACGCCGGGCCAGGTCGTCCGGGCGTATGTGGCGCAGGCGCTGATCCCGACCGCCGTCGGTGCGGCCGCGGGTGTGCTGCTCGGCAACGCGCTGGTCCTTCCGCTGCTGCACGACGCCCAACAGGCGTTCGGTACCGGGGCCCTGTCGGTGACCTGGTGGGTCAGCCCGGTGGCGCCTCTCGCCGTGCTGAGCCTGGTCGCCCTGTCGGCGCTGGCCCCGGCGCTGCGGGCCGGCCGGCTGCGGACGGTCGACGTGATCGCCACCGGGCGCACGCCCCGGGGCGGGCGCGGACAGCGGGCGCATGGGGTATCCCCTGCTCGTAGAGCTTGGGGAGGCATCGCTGCTCGGCTGCCGCTGCCCCGGCCGGTGACCCTGGGCCTGGCCGCGCCGTTCGCCCGCCCGGTCCGGACCGCCGGGATGCTCGCGGCCGTCGTGTTCGGGACCATGGCGGCCACCTTCGCCGTCGGGCTGACCTCCTCGCTCAGCGCCATCGGCGTGGCGGAGTCGCCGGGCTCGGGTGTCGCGGTCATCGTCGACACGGGTGGGCACGGGCTGATGACGATGCAGCACCCCAAGGGCTCGGGCGCGGTCTCGGTCAAGGTCACTTCGGAGACCATCGCGCGGGTGGGGTCGGTCGTCGCCGCCCAGTCGGGCACCGCCTCCTCCTACGGCATGGCCATCACCGAGAGCACCGCGCAGGGCGTCTCCGGCGCCGTGCGGACCACTCTCTACCAGGGCGATTCCTCGCTCACGGCCACGGAGCTGGTCGCCGGTCACTGGCTGACCGGGCCTGGGCAGGTGGTCCTGCCGACGCACTTCCTTCAGTCGAGCGGGAAGCGGATCGGCGACGCGCTGACCCTGACCGTGCGCGGCGAGTCGGTGTCCCTGCGGATCGTCGGCGAGGCGTTCGCGCCGGCGAACGGAGGCATGAACGTCTTCGCTGAACTCTCCGACTTCTCGGCGGTCCGTCCGGCGATCCAGGTGGAGCTGTACGGGGTCACGCTCAAGCCGGGGGTCTCCGCTCAGGAGTACGCCGCGCCGCTGAACACGGCGCTGGAGCCACTGGGCGCGCAGGTCATTCCGGGCGGGAACGGGGGAGCGCACGCGTCGATCACGATGCTGGAGGCGATGGCCGGACTGCTGACCCTGATGCTGGTGGTCGTGGCCGGGCTGGGCGTGCTTAACGCCGTGGTCCTGGACACCAGGGAGCGGGTGCGGGACCTGGGGGTCTGCAAGGCGCTCGGGATGACGCCGCGTCAGACGATCGCGCAGGTGCTCGCTTCCGTGGCCGGACTCGGTGTGGTGGGCGGCATCATCGGGGTGCCGGCCGGGGTGGCGCTGCACGTGTTCGTCATGCCGATCGTCGGGCAGGCGGCAGGGACCGGCCTGACGACTCCGATGCTCTCCGTCTACCAGCTGGGCGAACTAGGCCTGTTGGGGCTGGGCGGAGTCACCATCGCGCTGCTGGGGGCGATGGCACCGGCCGGCTGGGCGGCGAAGGTGCGGACTGCGGTCGCGCTGCGCACGGAGTAGGACCGGTCGGGCCACGGCGCGGTTCGGCGGGAGGAGAAGGACAGCTCGTGGTGGGTGGGCCCGGTCGTCGGCGGACGGTCGGGTCGACCGCGTTGCCCGCCCTGCCACGGCGCTCGCGACCCCACCGGCCTGGCGGCACTCGCCCGCCTGCACGCGCCGGTACTCCGGCCCCCGCTGCCCCTCAGGCACGTACCACCGGCGCTCGCGGACGCCTTCCGCGCCGCCCGGCCCAGGCAGGAGAGGTGGCTGCCCAGGCCGGGCGGTACCGCGTCACCTGCTCGGCACGGCCAGCAGCAGGGCGAAGCGCTCCTCCTCGTCCGTCCACCAGTGCCGGACGGTGAAGCCCGCGCGCTCCAGCTCGGCGGTCAGGGACTCGCGGCGGAACTTGACCGAGATCTCGGTCCGGAGCCGCTCGTCCTCCTCGAAGTCCACGGAGAGTCCGAGCGCGGTCAGTTTGACGGTCTGCGCGACGCGTGAGCGCAGGTGCATCTCGATCCGCTCGGACTCCTCGTTCCAGAGCGCCACATGCTCGAAGGCCGCCGGGTCGAAGTCCGCGTCCAGCTCGCGGTTCAGCACGTTGAGCACGTTGCGGTTGAACTCCGCCGTCACGCCCTGACTGTCGGCGTACGCGCGGACCAGCACCTCGCGGTCCTTGACCAGGTCCGCGCCGAGCAGCAGCACGTCGTCGGCGCTGAGCGTGTAGCGCAGCGCCTTGTAGAAGGACTGGCGCTGGTCCGCGTCCAGGTTGCCGATCGTGCTGCCGAGGAAGGCCACCAGGCGCGGTCCGGGCGCCTCGGGTGGGAGGGTGAGGTCGCCCTCGAAGTCGGTGACGGTGGCGGCGACGCGCAGCCCCGGATAGTCGCGGATCAGCGCCTCGCCTGCCTGCTCCAGCGCGCTGGGGCTGACGTCGAGCGGTGCGTAACAGACCAGCGTGCCCGCCGCCGTGAGCGCGTCGAGAAGCAGCCGGGTCTTGCGCGAGGAGCCGGAGCCGAGCTCGAAGAGCGTCGCCGCGCGGGTGAGCGCGGCGATCTCCGGGGCGCGGCGGGTGAGGATCTCCTGTTCGGCGCGAGTGGGGTAGTACTCCGGAAGCCGGGTGATCTCCTCGAAGAGCTCGCTGCCGCGTGCGTCGTAGAACCACTTGGGCGGCAGGGACTTGGGGTGGGCGGTCAGCCCTTCGACGACGTCACTGCGCAGTTCGGTGGCGAGGTGGTCGGCGGGAAGCCGGTCGTCCAGGGTGAAGCTGGGGCTTTCGATGCGGTCACTGCTGTCGGTGGTCATGCGGTGCGTCTCCGGTTCGTTGCCGCTTGTGGCGGACAGGAGCTGGGGTCTGCGGGGGCTGCGGGATCTACGGGAGGAGGGGTGCACGGGGGAGGCGGGTGGTCGCAGGGCGAGGACGCGGACCTGGCCGCGCGTGGCCAGCAGCAAGGAGCGGTCCGGCACCTCGCGCCAGCCCGCGTCCTGGCCGGACGCGGTGTCGTCCGGCTCGGAGGCCACCAGGACTCGGTCCGGCGCCTGCCGGTACCAGAGCGTGTCGCCGAAGCGGGTCGCGGCGATCGTCGAGCCGTCGGTGAGCAGCAGGTTCAGCCGCGCATCGGGCCGGACCGAGGCGACCTGGCGGACCAGCGCGGCCAGCGCGCCGCCGGCGGGTTCGCCACGGCGCAGTCGCCGGACGAGCATCGCCCAGAGCAGGGCCGAGTCGCTGCGCGCCTCAAGGGCCAGTAGTTCGGCCGCGCCGAGGGCGGAGCCCGCGCCCGGTCCGCCGCCGGCGGCGACGGCGGCCGGGAGCCGGGTCCAGTCCGGGACGGCGCCGTTGTGGCTGAACAGGTGGCGGCCGTCGCGGAAGGGCGCTGCGGCGGACTCGTCCTGGCTGGTCCCGGCCGTCGCCGAGCGGACGGCGGCCAGCACCGCGCCGCTGCGGACGGCTCGGGCCAGCTCGGGAAGGTTCGGATCGGCCCAGATCGGCACCGCCCGGCGGTAGCGGGTGGGCACGGGCGCCTCCGGCCCCGACGCGTCCGCGCCGGATCCCGTACCGGCACCGGTACCGGGCTCCGGGTACCAGCCGATGCCGAAGCCGTCCGCGTTGACCGTGCCGTGACGCTGCCGACGCGGGCCCCAGGACTGCTCGAAGAGCCCGCGCGGTGGGCGCAGGACCACCTCGGCCAGCGTGACCGGGGGTCCAAGATACGCGAGATGACGACACATCAGGCGGTCGTCCCCCCGTCGTCGGGGCGTGCGGCCTCGCCGGGGGACGCGTCCCGCGCGGTGCGGAAGCCGCAGAAGATCTGGCGGCGGATCGGGTAGTCCCAGTTGCGGAAGGTGCCCCGGCAGGCGACCTGGTCGACGCCGAAGGCTCCCCCGCGCAGCACCTTGTAGTCGGGGCCGAAGAAGACCTCCGAGTACTCCTTGTACGGGAAGGCCGTGAAGCCCGGGTACGGGGCGAAGTCGCTGGAGGTCCACTCCCAGACGTCGCCGATCAACTGCCGCACCCCGTACGGCGAGGCGCCCGCCGGGTAGCTGCCGGCCGGGGCGGGCTGGAGGTGGAGCTGCCCGAGGTTGGCCAGCTCGGGTGTCGGGTCGGCGTCGCCCCACGGGTAGCGGCGGGAGCGTCCGGTGGCCGGGTCGTGGCGGGCGGCCTTCTCCCACTCCGCCTCGGTCGGCAGGCGTCGGCCCGCCCAGCGGGCGAAGGCGTCGGCCTCGTACCAGCAGACGTGCAGGACCGGCTCGTCCAGCGGCACCGGCTCGGTGACGCCGAAGCGGCGGCGCAGCCAGCCGCCGGAGACCTCGGCCTCGGCGTCGTCGCTCTCGGAGGCGCGGGTCCAGAACAGCGGCGCGCCGAGTCCCGCCTGGAGCCGGTGGGCCCAGCCGGCCGGGGACCACCAGCGCGCGTCGTGATAGCCGCCGTCAGCCATGAAGGCCTGGTAGGCCGCGTTGGTGACGGGCGCCGTGTCCAGCCAGAACCCGGGCACGTCGACCTGGTGGGCGGGCCGCTCATTGTCGAGGGCCCAGGGCTCGTCGTCACCGCTGGCGCCCATGGTGAAGGGACCGCCGGGTATCCACACCTCGGTCGGCAGAGCAGCCGCGTCGGCGGGGGCCGGATCGGGCGTCGGAGCGTGCAGGACGGCGGGGCCGCGGCGCAGTTGGTGGGTCGCGAGCATGGTCTCGTCGTGCTGCTGCTCGTGCTGGGCGATCATGCCGAAGACGAAGCCCTGGGCCAGCAGCGGGTCCCCGGCGGGGCCGAGCGGGGCGGCGTCGAGCACCTCCAGTGCGCGTTCGCGCACCGCCGCGACGTAACGCCGGGCGGGCTCCGGTGGGAGCAGCGGCAGCGTGGGACGCTCGGCGCGCGGGTGCTGGAAGGCGTCGTAGAGCGGATCGAGGTCGGGCCGTAGCGCGGGGGCGCGACCGCCCTCGCGGACCAGCCAGATCTCCTCCTGGTTGCCGATATGGGCGAGGTCCCAGACCAGGGGCGACATCAGCGGGGAGTGCTGCGCGCCGAGCTCGTCCTCGTCCAGGCAGTCGGTGAGCGCGTAGGTCCGTAGCCGCGCCCGCTCCAGCGCGGCGCGTGCCCTGGAGCGCAGGGCGTCGGAGGCGTCGGAGGCGTCGGGTTCGGCGGGTGTTCCGGTCGCGGTCGGGTCGACGGGGGCCGCGGGGTCGGTCATCGGGAGGTTCCTTCCAGACGGTCGGACCGGCAGGCGCCGTCACGGTCGTCCAACAGGTCGTCGGCGGGACATCGCCCGCGTTCGGTGTAGTGCTCGGCGAAGGAGGAGACCGCGCGGCGGAGCGGTGCGGGGACGTCCGGCCGGTCGAGGGCGGCGTCGACCGCCGCGAAGCAGTCGAGTGCGGCCTTGGCCAGCTCCGGGGCGGCCGGGCCGAGCTGCGCGGCGCGGGTCCAGGCCGCGTGCGGCGGGAGCGGCGAGCCGTTCGGGCAGAGCGGCTCTGTCGCCGCCCAGGCGGCTTCGGTCGCGACCGGGTCGTCCAACAGCACCGTCGCGAGGAGTGCGGGCACCATCCAGCCGTCGCCGGGTTGCGCGTCGATCATGCGCATTTCAAGCCATCCGCGTGCCCGCACCGGAGGGAAGAGCGTGCTGAGGTGGTAGTCGAGGTCGTCGAGGGTGGGCCGACGCTCGGTGACGCCGCCCTGGAGCCAGGAGGCGAAACTGTGGCCGGGCGGGGCGGTCCAGTCGGCGGGCGGGGTACGCCGCAGGCAGAGCAGGCCGGCGTCCAGAGCCGACCGGGTCCAGGCGGCACGCGGGTCTCCGTCGGCGGCGGGGCCCTGCGGCGGGCGGGTGCGGCTGGGGTCGAGGTGCTCCCAGACAGCCTGGCGGGTGGACCGCCAGCCGGTGGGCTTCCCCTGCCACAGGGGTGAGTTCGCGAAGGCCGCGACCAGGACCGGGCCGAGCCGGTGGGCGAGCTGCCAGCGGGCGCGGTAGCCGTCGAGGCCGCCGCCTTCCGTCCCGGCGTCCAGGTTGACCTGCACGGCGGCCGTGGCGCGCATCATCATCCGGCCCCACGGGCCGATCCGGTCGAGGTAGGCCTCCATCGCCGCGTAGCGGGGATGGTCCAGCACGCGCGGCGGGTTGCGGAAGGGCTCCAGCCCGTAGCCGACGAGGTGCAGGCCGTCGGCGCGCAGCGCCCGGCGGACCAGGTCGAGATCGGTCGCCGCGCTCGCGACGCAGGCGACCGGGCCTGCGGCGGGTGGTGTGCTGAGCTCCAGTTGGCCGCCCGGCTCCCTGGTGAGCACGGTGCCACCCGGCAGCCCGCCGGCTCTGCTGCCCGGACTAGGGCCCTGTCTGCTGCCAGGCCCGCCGTCCTGGCCGGCTTGGCCGTCGAGGCCGGTCAGCGGCGCGAGAGCGGCGTCGAGCCGCTCCAGCGGCACCGGTCGTCGCGGCTCCGCGCGGTCGACGACCAGCCACTCGAGTTCGACGCCTGCGCTTCCGGGCGGACCCGTCTTGAAGCACACGCCGTGGATGTGGCCCTCGGCCTGGTCCTGCGATATCGCAGCTCCGGACTCCGTATCGATCTCAGTACCCACGGTTCTCTCCTCCTCCCATTCCTCCACCTAACCCCCAGGCGGCCCGGGCGGCACGCCGAGCGCATCCATCCTCTGCGGCCGACGCGGGCGGACGACAGCAAGGTGTGAGCCGTTCGTCGGCGGGTGCGCGCCCCTGGCCGGGGGCGGACGCGGGGGCGGTTCGCGCCGACGGGAGCGGGATGCGGCGTGTACGGATCGCTGGGCGCGCCGGTGGCCGGAAATGATCGCCGTGGCCCCGGTCCGCGCGCTGGGCCGGAGGTCCTTCCCGACCTTGTTACCTGCCGGTAGAGTGCTGCGCCTGCCTGCCCGACCTTCCAAGATCATCGCGCATTTCCACGGGATTGCTCCCACCGGTTCAGCGACTTGTCAGACCCCCCTCCTACTGTGCTGAGTACGGGGTGACGCATCGTCGCCGCGCAGGTCAGGACGGAGGGTGGGTCGATGTATCGCCAAGGAGACGTCCTGCTGGTCCCCGTCGCCGAGGTGGCCGTGCCGGCGGGGGTGGCGTCGATGGCGGCGCAGGAGCGGGACGGGCGGGGGCGGTTGGTGCTGGTGCGGGGCGAGGCCACCGGCCATACGCATGCCGTGGTCGGGCCCGGCCGACTGCTGCGGGCGGGGGATCAGTTCGGCGAGGCATGGCTGCAGTTGACCGAGGGCGGGCGGGTCGTGCACGAGGAGCATGCCGCGATCGCGCTGCCGCGCGGCTGGTACCGGGTCGTCAGGCAGCGCGAGTACACGCCCGGAGCCGTCCGCGTCGTCGCGGACTGAGGGGCCGCGCGGATGGACCGACGGAGCGAGGGGGAGAGCCGGATGGGCGTGGAGCGGGAGGACTGGACGCGGATCGGCCTGCGGGTCGGTCCGGCGGACCGGGCCGAGGCGGAGGCGGGGGTGCGCGCCGCGTACTGGCAGGCGGGTCTGCCGGCGCCGCGGGCCGTGGTGTGGTGCGCGTCGCCGCTGACCGCCACTGCGGCGGCGCTGCTGCTCACCGGCGGGGCGGCGCAGGTGTTCGCCGACGGCCTGGGGCCCGAGGCGGAGCGGGTCTTCGAGGCGGCGCGCTCCGCCCTCGCCGCCCAGGGGGTCCGCGCGCCCGGGGCCGACGAGTGCGTCAGCGTCAGGGAGGCGGTGCGCACGGCCCCGTGGGAGGCGGCGCGCGGGCGACGACAGGTGGCGCTCGGGCAGGCGGCCTGGTCCGAGCAGTGGACGGCGACGGCGGGCGAGCTCTGGCCCCGCCTGCACGGCCTGGCCCAGCGTATCCGGGACGCCGTCGTCGACGCCCTCGCCGGGCCGGAGGACGCCGCTCGTCCGGCCGCCCAGGCGCACGGCCGTGCCGCGGCCCGGCTGGCGCTGCTGGACGCCGTGCTCGGCCAGCACGACGCGGCGTGGCTGGCCGCGTTGGCCGAGGATCCGCTGCTTGACGGCCTGGCGGCAGTCGCGCGCAGCGCCGGGTGGTGGTGGCCGTACGCCGACGTCGTGCTGCTGACGGAGCGCCCGGTGCTGCTGCGGCAGGACGAGGCCGGGCGGCTCCACAGCGGCGACGGCGCGGCCCTCGCCTACGGCGACGGCTTCGCGCTGCACGCGTGGTGCGGGATGCCGGTGCCGGGCTCGCTGTTCGAGCGGCTCGGTTCGGTGACGCCCGAGGAGATACGCGAGCAGCCCAACGCCGAACTGCGCCGGGTGATGCTGGAGCACTACGGCTACGACCGTTACCTCGCCGAGTCCGGCGCGCAGCCGGTGCACCGGGACGAGTCCGGGGTGCTGTGGCGGATCGAGCTGGAGCGGGACGAGCCGGTGGTGATGGTCGAGGTGGTCAACGCGACGCCGGAGCCGGACGGTACGCACCGGGTCTGCTGGCTGCGCGTCCCGCCGACGACGGGCACCGCACGGGAGGGCGTCGCCTGGACGTTCGGCCTGCCCGCCCAGGCGTACCAGCCGCTGCGGCAGACCTGACGCGAGAGGTGATGTCCCCTGGGGTCCGGGCGCGAGGCCACGCCGGGGGAGGGGGGAACCGGCGGGCCTCACCGCGCGTCACAGCGGCATACCACTCGAACGGGAGAACTGCGGTGACCATGTCCGGCATCAGAAGACTTTCCATCGCGCTGGGCCTCGGTACGGCCGTCGCCCTGCTCGCGTCGGGCTGCGGGACCTCGAACTCCGGCACGACCGTGGTCAAGTCCGCGCCCGGGACGACGACACCAGCGGCTCCTGTGCGGCAGATGGGCAAGCCGTGTCCCGTCCCCGGCGAGTGGCTGGGCAAGCCCGCGCCGACCTCCTACAACGGCACCCCGGCGAACACGCCGCAGGGGGAGGAGCTCTCTCAGGCGATCGGCGCGCAGAGCCGCGTGGCGGCGTTCGCCGACGTCTACGGCACTCACATCACGGACTTCCCCGCCGGACGCGTCGCCCTCTGCGTCACCGACCTCGCCGCAGGCCACCGGCTCGCCGCTGCGGCGAAGCAGGCCGACCCGAAGGCAGACCTCAACCGCCTGGACTACTACCTCTGCCTCTACTCGCAGGCGCGACTTGACCGGGCGGCGCAGCTGCTGGTGCCCCATGTGGCGAAGGGCGCCCTGGGCTTTCCGATCGACGGCTTCGGCCCCGCGCAGGACGCCTCCGGCGTGCTGGTCAACACCAGCGCGGCGGGAGCGAAGTCGGCAGCGCTCAAGGCGGAACTGGAACGGCTCGTCGGAGGCATCCCCGTCACCCTCGACGCGAGCGGCCCAGCCGTCCCGGCGTAGGTGCGCGCAGGCGCGCATCCGCGCGGGTGGTGGGGCGCGGCGTTCTCTCCCGGGGCGGGCGCTGTGAGCGGGGAGGCAGAGGAGTGCGACCTCCGCTGGGGTCAGCTGGGCGAGCGCACGCGCGCATCCGCCCGGGTCGCCGGGGTGCGGCCTGCTCTCCCCGGGGGTGGGCGAATTCGTCTGACTGGGGAGGGTATGGGCCCCCCGGGGAGCTCGGCAGCAGGGCGCGGAGCTGAAGTGGGCGTTGGCGCCGAAGCGGTGGCGTCAGGCGCTGTCGAGGAGCGAAGTGTGGAGTGTGAAGGTCGCGGTGGGGGCCAGGACGGCGAGGGCGGCGGCGTGGGTGGGGCCGGCCGGGATGTTGGCGAGGGTCCAACCGGGGGGCAGGGCCCCGGGGTTGGCCTCGCCGGTGTAGTCCTCGGCCGGATCGCGGCCTAGGCCGGTGCCGAGGCCCTTGAGGTAGGCCTCCTTGCGCGTCCACAGCTGGGCGAAGGCCGCCGGTGTCGGATTGGCGCCACCGCTCCGCGCCGTGAGCTCGGCCTGCTCCAAGGGGTGCAGCACCGTGGCGAGTTCGCGCGTCGCCTGCGGCGAAGGCAGCGGTTCGACGTCGACGCCGATCGGGGCGGTGGCAGCGGCCAGCCCGATCAGCACCAGGTCACCGCCGTGGGAGAGTGAGAACTGCGGCCCGCCCGGGGCCTCCAGGCGTGGGCGTCCGTGCGCCTCGCCGCAGCACGGACAGGGCTCGCGTGTGAAGCGGACGGCCGCCGGGGACAAGCCTGTCCGCGCCGCGAGGACCGCACGCAGCGCCGCGTGCGCGACCCGATAGAGGACGCGGTCGCTCTCGCGGACGAACGCCGCCGCCCTGGTCCGCTCCTTCTCGTCGAGGAGATCGTCGATGCGAGCGGACTCGAGGCCCGGCACGGGTCCGCGCACGTCCAGCAGCCAGAGCTCGACGCGCTCCGCCGCCCCGTCCACCCCGGCGGCGGCCCCTGTCACGGCAACAGCTCCGCGAGGTGGCGGGCGTAGCGCGCGGTCGCGCCGTCCGCGAAGGGGAGGAAGAGCTCGGGCTCGATCAGCTCGAGTTCCATCACCGCGGGCCCGTCCGGCAGCTCGACCAGGTCGACCCGACCGTACGCGGTCTCCGCCGGCGCCGCCGCCAACGCGGCGCGCGCCGCGGCGAGTTCGGCCTCCGAAGGGGTGTGCGGCTGCACGCTGCCGCCGTGGTGCTCGTGGATGCGGTACTCGCCCTGCGCCGGCACCTTGCGGACCGCGTGGCTGAACTCCTGGCCGAAGAAGACCAGCGAGGTCTCGCCGCGGGTCAGTACGGACTCCGCGAGCGGCTGCAGCAGCGCGTCGCCGTTCGCGACCAGTCCCGCCAGGTGGGCGGCGGCGTCCGGCGCGGTGGCGCGGGTGCGGAGCGCGCCGCGTGCGCCCGCGGAGACGGCGGGCTTGGCGACGAGCTCGGCCTCGCCGTGCCGCTCGCCGAACTCGGCGAGTGCGGCGGCGATCTCACCCTCGTCGGCGCCCTCGCGCAGGAGTCGGGTGGGTATCACCGGGATGCCGAGCGTGCCCAGGCCGACGAGGTAACCCTTGTGGCAGTTCCAGACGATGACCTCGGCCGGGTTCCGCAGCGTTGTCCGCTTCTGGGTCTGCTCGGCCCAGGCGACGAACTCACCGAGCCGGTCCCAGTAGTCCCAGGTTGTGCGGACCAGGGCGAAGCCGTGCTCGCTCCAGTCCAGCGGCTCGTCCCAGGGCTGGATCTCCGCGCTGACGCCGAGCTGCCGCAACTCGTCCGCCAGCAGGTCGTTCTCGGAGACCTCGCGGGGCATGGTGCGGCCGGTGAGCAGGACGATGTCGGACATGGGCGTGCTTGCCTCTCCGTTGCGTGCGGCCCCGCGGCAAGGGGTGGCCCGGCGGCCTGGAATCGGAGCCTATCCGTTGGGTGGCGCTTTGCGGATCTTGGCCGACATCTTGACGCGCTCGGGGCCGGACGGGGCTGAGAACGGCCGCCCGGCGCCTCGCGGCGGCACCGCGTTCCGTCAGACGCGCTCGAGCGGCCGGTGCGGACCATCGGGAAGTTCGACGGTGATGACGTCGCCGGGACGGACCTCGCCGGTCGTCAGCACGATGCCCATGATCCCGGCCCTGCGGACGATGTCGCCCGCCTCGTTCCTGCCGACGACCTGCTTGAGCAGGCCCGGCTGGAAGTTGTTGATCTGCGGGCACGGGTTGCGCAGGCCGGTGATCTCGATCTCCGCCTCCGTGCCCAGCCGCAGGCGCGCGCCGCGCGGCAGGCCGAGCAGGTCGATGCCGCGGGTGGTGACGTTCTCACCCATCGCGCCGGGAGCGACCTCGAAGCCGGCGTCGAGCAGTTCGTCGTGGAGCTCCGCGTGGATCAGGTGGACCTGGCGGAGGTTGGGCTGCGTCGGGTCGTCCGCGATGCGTGACAGGTGCTGGACCGTCACGCCGAGGTGAGCGTCCCCCTCGACGCCGAGACCGGCCAGCAGCCGGATGCCGGGCTCGTTCGCCTTGCTGAAGGAGTGCTTCGCGTCCCGGCTGACTGCGGTCACCATTGCCTCGACGGTTATGTCGCTCATGTCCTGCGGCACCTCTTTCGCCTGATGGTCGGCCTACGAGCCATTCTCTCAGGCGCGCCGCTCAGCTCTCCGCCGGGCCCGGCGGTCGAGCCGGGCCCGCCGGGCGAGCCGCATCCTGCGCAGCGCGGGTGGGACCTTGGGAGCGACGGCGATCGCGCCGACCACGACCGCCACGGCCGCCAGCGACAGCAGCCAGTTGCGCAGATACGGCAGCGGCAGCAGGCTCGCGTTCCCGTGGTCGACGCCCGCGCGCAGCTCGGCCGGGAGTCCCACCGCCGTCAGCGCGGCGGCTACGACCAGTCCGGCGCGCAGCAGCGGGCGACGGACCAGCACCGTGCCGGCGAGGAGCACCAGCGGCAACCAGAACCCGTCGTGCAGCACCAGACCGCCGAGGCCCCAGAACAGCACCGAGAGCGGGTCGCGGATGTAGGGGTCGTTCAGCAGTCCGTAGATCCCGTAACCGATCACGCCGACCCCGGCCGCGCCGGTCACCGTCCGTACCACCTGCGGGCCGCGCGTCATCACAGCACCTCCAGCCGGGAGACCCACTTCGTCTGCAGCACGCCGGGCCGGTTCGGGGCGATGATCCGGGCCGGGTAGCCGTGGTCGGGCTGCAGCACCTGGCCGTTGACCCGCAGCGCCAGCAGGGTCAACGGGTCGCGCGCGTAGGTGTGCGGCATCTCCATCACGGAGTACGGACCGCCGCGCTCCAGCGAGGTGACGCGGATCAGCGCCCCGGGCGGCGCACCGGCCCGGTCCAGTAGGTCGCGCAGCCGGACGCCGCCCCAGCGGGCGGACGCGCTCCAGCCCTCGACGCAGGCGATGGGCAGTTCGGCCTCGGACTGCGGGAGCGCGAGCAGTTCGTCCATGGTGAGCGTGTAGGGGCGGGGTCCGTCGACGCGCAGCGTCCAGTCCGGGGGTGTGTGCGTGGTGCCCGCCTGGGCGGCGGTGCGGTTGACGGGCAGGCCCTGCGCGCCGAGGTCCGGCCGGCGCGGAGCGAGCAGGTCGAGCCAGCGCAGCCACGGCACGGTCTGACCGGCCGTCACCACGGTGACCGCGCCGACGGCGGCCACGACCGTCCCCAGCATCGCCCTTCGCCCCGCGAGCGCGGGCTTGCGGCGGCGCCAGTGCTCGGCGATCTCCGGTCCCTTGGCGGCGATGTGCAGCAGCAGGCCGCCGACGGCGATCCAGGCGAGCCAGAAGTGCGTCTGCCGGAACGGGAACGGCCACGGGTACCACTGCAGCGTGTTGAGCAGCCCGGTGAACAGCTCCAGCACCATCGAGCCGACCAGCAGCGCGATGCCGAGGCGCTCCAGCGCGTGTCGGACGGTGCGCGCGGGCGGCCAGGCGAAGAGCTTGGGGTAGACGGTCCAGAGCTTCGCGCCCAGTAGCGGGATCGCGGCGATGCCGCTGATCACGTGCAGCCCCTGGGTGATCCGGTACCCCTGGACGGGTCGGCTGGGCAGGTGGTCGCGGAGCCAGCCGGGCGGCTGCTGCAGCTCGTGGCTGATGAGACCCGTCACGAAGCAGATCAGTACCGCTGCGCCCAGCCACCGGCCGATGACCACGGCGGTGCGCGGCTCGTGCAGCCGGGACCGGAACGTGCCCTCGCGCAGCGGTCCGCGCCGCAGGGCGCTCGGGGGCTGGGGGAGCGGCAGGTCCAGCGGTCGGCGCAGCGGCGGCAGGTGTGGCAGCGGCGGGCGGCGTTTCATGCCTCCATGAGACCGCCGCGCGGTGCGGTTGGGACGGTTCGACCCGACTACGGAAGTCTTACGTCAGGGCCAGGCATGCACTTTGCAGGGGCGCGGGGAGCTGCGCGAGACACCACCCTCTGCGGATGGCCCTGCTCGTTCGGCCTGCCACGTCGGAGGGTGGCTTGTCGCGCAGTTCCCCGCGCCCCTGGCGGCTGCAACTTCCCCTTGTCGTGACCTTGAGCCTCGCCCGCTGGATGGTGCAACGTCTCGCCGTGCAGAAGGTGCGCGTCAGCGCATCATGCCGCCGAGGAGGCCGCCGACGCCCGCCGACTCGGCGTTCTCCGCGCCGGACGCGGGCAGGTAGGGGGCGAGGGCGTGCGCGAGGTTGGGCAGGGGCATGCTCTGGAGCCAGATCTGACCCGGCCCGGTGAGCGCGACGAGGTGGTAGCCGTCGCCGCCGAAGATCTTGTTGGCGATGCCGGGGACCCGGGTGATGGTGAACTGCACCTGCTGGTCGAACATACCGACGTGGCCCGGGTGCACCAGCATGGTCTGACCGGGGCCGAGGGTGTAGGTGGTCAGCTCGCCGGAGAGCTCGATCCAGGCGCGGCCCTGCCCCTCCAGCTTCTGCATGACGAAGCCGTCGCCGCCCCAGAGCCCGCCACGGAAGGACTGCTGAAGGCCGACGGAGGGAGTGATTCCCGGCGTCCCGCAGAGCCACCCGTGCCGGTGGACCATGAAGGACCGGCCGGGGGTGATGTCGACCGGCACGATGTGGCCGGGCACCTTGGCCGCGAACGCGACCAGACCGGCCGTGCCCTGTGCCTGGTACTGCGTCAGGAACAGGCTCCCGCCGCCCAGGACGCGCTTCATCGCGCCCATGAAACCGCTGCCGCCGCCGCTCTGCCCGCCGGTGGCCATGGTCTGCGACATCTGCACGTTGGCCGACATCCACGACAGCTCGCCGTGCGGCGTCACCACGCTCTCGCCAGGCGCCAGCTGCACCTCGAGCACCGGCATGGTGCTGCCCTTGATCTCAGCCTGCATGGCTGCTGCCCTCCCGATTCGGTGTCTCTGCTCCGCACGTTAGCGCTCGCTGAGGGGAGGACACAGCGCCCACCCCCGGACTGTTGCCTGACCGGGACGGGACGCGGACAGAAGGGACGGGACCCGCAACGGGACTCGGAGCGGAACCCGCGCCCGAGGCAGGTCCTACGCGAGCGCGCGGACCAGCCCGTGGAGCCAGTCGGCGTAGGCGGGCGTGCCGCGCAGGTGCTCGGGGATCAGGAAGGCTCGGCCGCCGACGCTGCGGATCCGGTCGTCGAGGACCGGGATCACCGTGAGCGAGACCGAGAAGGGTTCCGCGCGGCGACCGAGCTCCGCCTCGACCGCGCGGACGACCTCGCCCTCGGGGCGGGTGCCACCGGCGATCATCGCCTCGATGCCTGCGCGCTTGCGCGCGTGGTGCCACTTCATGGCCTCCGGCCAGCGCCGCTGCGCGGCGTCCCGCAGCGGTCCGGCCGCGAGCGCCTCGAAGCCGGGCGGGCCGAAGCGGGCCCGGACCCCTGTGTCGCGGGCGAAGTCCCCGGTCGGTGTGGAGAACGCCTGGGTCACGGAGGACTCCCACCAGTCCCGCCATGCCTCGGCCACGGCAGGATCCGCGGCGAGGCCGGACTCCAGCGACGGGTCGGGCAGCGTGTCCATCGCCAGCGCGCCCGGCACCCGGCCGCCCGGAGTGACCTCGATCCGCTCTGCTGCGCGCAGCCACAGCGGGAACTCGAGAAGTGAGCTCCACTCGTCCACCACGATCGTCCACGACGCCGCCCCCGCGACCTTCATCTGACGCCCCCTTCGGCCCGCACACCGGTGCCGTCCGCCCGCGGCCGTCCTCGTCTGCCGCCCCACACGCCACCTGCCGGAGCAACGACGGTACGCCGCCGGGACCCTGGGTGCCCCGGGAATTGTCGGATTGCGAACCGGTCCGGCGACACCCTTACACCTTGCGGGTGGCCGGGCGGGCGACGGTTTGGCAGCGTGGGCGCCTTCGCACGTCACCGAAGGAGCACCCGTCCATGGCCATCGTCCTGCACCGCGCCGACCAGGCCGAGCTCGGCGTCTTCGCGCCCAAGCCGACCAGCACCACCCAGGGGCAGCAGGAGGCGGCCCTGACCGTCTGGACCGCTCCCGAGGGCGTGGAGGCCGGCATCTGGGAGGCGACGCCGGGCCGCTTCACGGCCACGCGCGAGGGCTACCACGAGATCTGCCAGATCCTCTCCGGCCGGGCGACGATCACGCCGGACGGTGGTGCGCCGGTGGAGATCGGTCCGGGCGACACCCTGGTGACCCCGGCCGGGTGGACGGGCGCGTGGGAGGTCCACGAGACGCTGCGCAAGACCTACATCACGATCGATCTCTGAGCGTCCGCGAGGCGCGCGCGAGTCAGTCGCTCCCGCTCCCGCTCCCGCTCCCGCTCTCGTGCTCGCGCTTGCGCGTGCCCGGCCAGTCGAGCAGCAACTGCTGCTTGCGCGGTAGGGAGGCGACGACGAGATCGTAGGAGTCCTCGACCATCTCGCGGACCAGCTGTTCCGGCAACGAGCCGTCCAGCAGCACCGTGTTCCAGTGCCGCTTGTTGAGGTGCCAGCCGCCGGTGATCGCCGGGTGCTCCGCGCGCAGCCGGACGGCCAGCTCCGGGTCGCATTTGAGGCTCACCCGCAGTGGCGGCTCGGTGTCCAGCGCGGAGGCGGCGAACATCTTGCCGCCGACCTTGAAGACCGAGGTTTCGGGATTGAAGGGGAAGGTCTCCTCCGCGCCGTTGAATTCAAGGCAGTAGGAACGAAGTTGACCAGGCGTGAAAGATCCGTGATGCATGCCGCCAGTCTGCCGTGCCACAGTTAGCATGATGGGGATTTGCGGGGCGGCGGAATGTCACCCCGGTCCGGGGTGTGGGGTTCCCGCGTGCGGGAACACGTGGAAGGGGTCCGCGGTGGACGAGAGCTGGGACTGGGCGACGGGCGAGGACGGCGAGGCGGCCGCACGCCCGACGGAGCTGCGCACCGACATCCCGCACCCGGCGCGGATGTACGACTACTACCTGGGCGGCAAGGACAACTTCCCGGCCGACCGCGCGGCCGCCGAGCAGGTCGTCAAGCTGCTGCCGACCGCGCCGGCCGGCGCACGCGCCAACCGTCGCTTCCTCGGCCGCGCCGTCCGCTACGCGGGTTCCCTGGGCATCCGTCAGTTCCTCGACATAGGCACCGGCATCCCGACCGCGAACAACACCCACGAGGTCGCCCAGCTGTTGGCGCCCGACGCGCGGGTCGTCTACGTGGACAACGACCCAATGGTCCTGACCCACGCCCGCGCGCTGCTGAGCAGCACCCCCGAAGGCCGCACGGCCTACGTCGACGCGGACTTCCACGACCCCGAGACGATCCTGGACGCCCCGGGGACCAAGGAACTCCTCGACTTCGACCAGCCCATCGCCCTGCTGGTGGTGGCGCTGCTGCACTTCCTTTCCGACAGTGAGGACCCGTACGGCCTGCTCGACCGCTACAAGCGCGTGCTTCCCGCAGGCAGCGTGCTGATCGTCTCCCATGGCACCGGCGACTTCCTCTCGCCCGAGGTGGCCGAGGCGGTGACCCGCGTCTACTCCGCCTCCGGTCTGAACATCACCTCGCGCTCGCACGACGAGGTGATGCGCTTCGCCTCCGGCGCGGACTGGGAACCGGTCGCCCCCGGCGTGGTCCCGGTCAACGAGTGGCACGTGGGCACGGAGGACGTCAGCGACGACGACCGCGCGCTGACGGCGGAGGACGTGGCGGGCTACGGCGTGGTCTCGGTCAAGCGGGCCTGAGACCCGCAGCGCGTGAGACCGCAGCGCCTGAGACCGCAGCGCGCCGGGCTCAGAAACCCTTGAGGCGGTCCGTCTCCCGGCGTTCGCGCTTGGTGGGGCGGCCCGCTCCGCGGTCGCGGACGGGCAGGGCGGCGAGGAGCTCGCGGGGCGGAGGCGGCGGGCTCTTGTCGATCAGGCACTCGGCGGCGACCACGGCGCCGACGCGCTTGGCGACGGTCCTCGTCACGACCACGATGCGCTCCCGCCCCTCCTGCCGCAGCCGCACCTCGTCCCCCGGCTTCACCGGCTGCGCGGGCTTGGCCCGCTCGCCGTTCACTCGCACGTGCCCGGCGCGGCAGGCGGCACCGGCGGCGGACCGGGTCTTGGCCAGCCGTACCGACCAGATCCAGGCATCGACCCGCACGGGCGTGATGGGAAGCTCCTGCGACATGGAGCCACCCTAACCGCCGGTGGCGCGAGGGCACTGCCGCCCCGTTGGGCGGGTCACGTCAACGAGGTGAGGGCCCACCGCCCTGGGCGCGGCCGTGACCGACCGGCGACCGCGGTCTGAGCCGCCACCGGCTCCACCCGGATCAGCTTCATGTTGATCCCCTGGGCCGCACAGGATGCCGGATGAGCCGCCCGGCCCGGCCCCGGCCCCGGCCCGGCCCGGGCTCAGGGTTCCGTGGGGTCGGTGAGGCGGCCGAGTTGGAGTTGGAACCAGTCCAGGCGGGCCTGGAGCAGCGCGGCCTCGGCGGCGAGTTGGGGGACGAGGCCGTCGGGGCCGCCGGCCTTGTCGAGGGAGAGGGAGAGGTCGGGCGGAAGCGAGGCGCGGATCGGGGCCGGGGGTGCGAGGCGTTCGTCGCAGGCGGCGGTGACCCCCGAACCGCCCAGGCGTGCGTACGCGTCGAAGCGGAGCAGAGTGCGGTGGCCGGCGCAGATCGCGCAGCTGCCGGTCAGCGCACGCCAGCCGAGGATGCCCTCGCCGGTGTCGAGCACGCCCTCGGACGGACGGCCGCAGGCGCAGCGGGGCCAGAGGATCCGGCGCACGCGCTGGCGCTCGAAGCGCATGCCGCGCTCGTGGCGCAGGTACGCGCCCAGGATCGCGACCTCGAGCAGCACCGTGTCCCGGTACTCCGTCGCGCAGCCGAGCTCGATCGCCGCGCTTGCCTCGTGCAGGCAGTAGAAGCCGCACGCGCACCAGCGCGACGGCGGGCGATGCCGCCGCTCGTAGCCGCAACGGGCGGCGTCGAGCGGCCCGTAGACGATGTCGCCCCCGAGCGACACCCCGCGGAAGCCCAGCCGGGCGCCGTCTGCGGAGAGCATCGGGCGGGCGATCTTGTACCCGACCGGTGGCCGGTCCGGACGCTCCCTGGGAGCGCGCCGGAACGGCGTCACCGCTCCGCGCTCGACCCCGCCTGCGCGGGGACGGGTGCGACGACCACCACGCGGGCGGTCTCGGTCTCGGTCTCGTTCGCGGTCCCGGGGAGGGACTCCTCGACGGACGCGTCCAGCACGTCCTCGGCGATACCCGTGGCGACGATCTTGCCCAACCTCATGACAACCCCCTGCTCGGTGGTGCCGCGTCTGCTGGTGACTGCTCGCGCTCCCATGGTGACTCAGCGACGGCGGCGGCGGAAGAGGCCATGTCGCCGCAGACCGCGGCCGACCGCGCCCGACCTTCGGGTGAGTCGCGCAATGCGCCGTCAGGTTACTTCCGTGTGACGCGCGTAGTTTTTCGGTCCAGGTCGCTGACCAGCGGGCCGTGCTTCGGCTACGGTGGCCGGACTCGCGGCACAAGGGCGTGCCCACGTCTTTTCGAGCGGTTCAGCCTCCCACCCGAGGAGTCCAGCGCCCCATGAGACTGACCCCGCACGAGCAGGAGCGCCTGCTCATCCACGTGGCCGCCGACGTCGCGTCCGCCCGCAGAGCGCGCGGGCTGAGACTCAATCACCCCGAGGCGCTCGCGATCCTCACGGTGCACGTCCTGGAGGGAGCCCGGGACGGGCGGACTGTCGCGGAGCTGATGGAGTCCGGGCGGGCCGTGCTGGGCCGGGCGGACGTGATGGAGGGAGTGCCCGAAATGATTCACGACGTCCAGGTCGAGGCGACCTTCCCCGACGGTACGAAGCTCGTGACCCTGCACGAGCCGATCCACTGAAGCAGCGGGACGAGAAGGGGAGATGTTCGTGATCCCAGGTGAACTCCTGCTCGACGAGGGCGAGATCACGCTCAACACCGGACGGCCGGTGACCGTGCTCGCCGTCGTCAACACCGCAGACCGCCCCGTGCAGGTCGGCTCGCACTACCACTTCGCCGAGGCCAACCCCCGCCTCAGCTTCGACCGCGCCGCCGCGCGCGGGCAGCGGCTGAACATCCCGGCGGGGACGGCGGTCCGCTTCGAGCCGGGCATTCCGGCCGAGGTGGAGCTGGTGCCGCTGGGCGGGCGGCGCGAAGTGCTGGGCCTTCGCGGCGAGACAGGCGGAGCGCTCGACGGGCGGGTGGACGGATGAGCGCGCGGAAGGGCGTGGCAGCGGCCGGGCTGACGGTCACGCGGCGGCGCTACGCCGACCTCTACGGGCCGACGGCCGGGGACCGGATCCGCCTCGCCGACACCGATCTGCTGATCGAGGTCGAGCAGGACCTGTGCGGCGGCGGGGACGAGGCGGTCTTCGGCGGCGGCAAGGTGATCCGCGAGTCGATGGGCCAGAGCCGCGTCTCGCGCGCCGAGGGCGCGCCGGACACGGTCATCACCGGCGCGGTCGTGCTGGACCACTGGGGCATCGTCAAGGCCGACATCGGCATCCGCGACGGCCGGATCACCGCGCTGGGCAAGGCGGGCAACCCGGAGACGATGGACGGCGTCCATCCGGACCTGGTCATCGGTCCGGAGACGGAGGTGATCGCCGGCAACGGACGGATCCTGACCGCCGGGGCCGTCGACGCGCACGTGCACTTCATCTGTCCACAGCTCTTCGAGGAGGCGCTGGCGAGCGGCGTCACCACGCTGGTCGGCGGCGGGACCGGCCCGGCCGAGGGCTCCAAGGCGACCACGATCACCCCCGGCTCCTGGCACCTGGCCAGAATGTTCGCGGCGGCCGAGCATTATCCGGTCAACCTGGGCCTGCTGGGCAAGGGCAACACCGTCTCGACGGAGGCGATGCGCGCCCAACTGCGCGGCGGCGCGGTCGGCTTCAAGATCCACGAAGACTGGGGAGCGACGCCCGCCGCGATCGACGCCTGCCTGCGCGTCTGCGAGGAGAGCGGCGCGCAGCTCGCCATCCACACGGACACGCTCAACGAGGCCGGTTTCGTCCAGGACACGCTGGCCGCGATCGCCGGACGCGGCGTCCACGCCTACCACGCCGAGGGCGCGGGCGGCGGGCACGCGCCGGACATCATCACCGTCGTCTCCGAGCTCAACATCCTGCCCAGCTCGACCAATCCGACCCGCCCGCACACCCGCAACACGGTGGCCGAACACCTCGACATGCTGATGGTCTGCCATCACCTGAGTGCGAACGTGCCGGAGGACCTGGCCTTCGCCGAGTCGCGGATCCGGCCGACGACGATCGCGGCGGAGGACGTGCTGCACGACCTCGGCGCAATCTCGATGATCAGCTCGGACTCGCAGGCCATGGGCCGGATCGGCGAGGTGGTGCTGCGCACCTGGCAGACGGCCCACGTGATGAAGCGCCGCCGGGGCGCGCTGCCCGGCGACGGGCGCGCGGACAACCAGCGCGCGCGGCGCTACGTGGCCAAGTACACGATCAACCCGGCGCTGGCCCAGGGCATGGCCGGGGAGATTGGCTCCGTGGAGGCGGGAAAGCTCGCCGATCTGGTGCTGTGGACGCCGGCCTTCTTCGGGGTGAAGCCCGACCTGGTGATCAAGGGCGGCCAGATCGCCTGGGCCCAGATGGGCGACGCGAACGCCTCCATCCCCACGCCGCAGCCGGTACTGCCGCGCCCCATGTTCGGCGGGGTCGGACGCGCGCCGTCGGCCAACTCGCTGAACTTCACCACGCAGTGGGCGCTGGACGACGGCCTGGCGGAGCGCCTGGGGGAGCAGCTGGGCGTGGCGAAGGCGTTCACGGCGATCACGGACACCCGGGGCGTGACGAAGGACGCGATGCGCGAGAACAGCGCACGGCCCAGGGTGACGGTGGAACCGGACAGCTTCACGGTGCGGATCGACGGCGAGGTCGTCGAGCCGCAGCCGGCCGAGGAGTTGCCCATGGCTCAGCGGTACTTCCTGTTCTGAGACGAGAGAGGAGGGGAGGCTCCGTGCTCCACCCGGCACTGCTCGTGCTCGCCGACGGGCGATTCCCGGCCGGTGGCCACGCGCACTCGGGCGGCGTCGAGGCGGCGGTCCGGGCGGGCCGGGTCCACGACGCGGGGAGCCTGGAGGCGTTCTGCGCGGGGCGGTTGGGCACGGTGGGGCTGACAGCGGCCGCGCTCGCCGCGAGCGCGGCACTGGGGATGGATCTCCATGCGCTGGACGAGGCCGCGGAGGCGCGGACGCCGTCGCCCGCGCTGAGGGCGACGTCGCGGCGGCTGGGACGGCAGCTGCTGCGCGCGGCGCGGGCGGCCTGGCCCCCAACACCGGAGTCGGCCCTGGCGGCGGTGGCGCGGGAGCTGCCGGGTGGCGGGTATCAGCCGGTGGTCTTCGGGGTGGTCGCCGCGGCGGCCGGGCTCGGACCGGCCGAGGCGGCGACGGCGGTGGCCTACGAGTCGGTGTCGGGGCCGGTGACCGCGTGCGTGCGGCTGATCGGACTGGACCCCTTCCAGGCGACTGCGGTCCTGGCGAGACTCGCGGGAGCGATCGGCGAGGTCGCCGAGGCCGCGGTGACCGCAGCCGTCATGGCGGCGGAGGCGGGAGACCTCGACCTGCTGCCGACGGCGAGTGCTCCCCTGCTGGACATCTACGCGGAGCAACACGCGGCGTGGCCGGTCCGACTGTTCGCCTCGTGAGCAGGTCCAGCAGGTCCAGCAGGTCCACGGGACTGACGGACGAACAGATACACATTTCGACGATCGGAGCAGCCACCATGCATCGTGACCCCGACCTCCCCGCCCACGAGCACCACGCCGCACCGCCGCTCTCGGGCGCGGGCGCCCGCCGCGCCCTGCGGATCGGCCTCGGCGGTCCGGTCGGCTCCGGCAAGACGGCCACCGTCGCGGCCCTCTGCCGCGCGCTGCGCGACGAGCTCTCGCTCGCCGTCGTCACCAACGACATCTACACCACCGAGGACGCCGAGTTCCTGCTCAGGAACGCCGTCCTGCCGCCCGCGCGGATCTCCGCCGTGGAGACGGGCTGCTGCCCGCACACCGCGATCCGCGACGACATCAGCGCGAACCTCGAAGCGGTGGAGGAGCTGGAGGCAGGAGTCGGCCCGCTCGACCTGGTGCTGGTCGAGAGCGGCGGGGACAACCTGACGGCCACCTTCAGCCGGGGGCTGGTCGACCACCAGATCTTCGTCATCGACGTCTCCGGCGGTGACAAGATCCCGCGCAAGGGCGGGCCGGGGGTGACCACCTCCGATCTCCTCGTGATCAACAAGACGGACCTCGCCCCGCTCGTCGGCGCGGACCTCTCGGTCATGGCGAGGGACGCCGCCGCACAACGCGGTGACCTGCCCGTCGTGTTCTGTTCGCTCGCGAAGCCGGACGGCGTCGCGCCGATCGCCGCATGGGTGCGCGAGCGGCTCGCGCAGTGGCAGCGGGCATGAGCAGCGTCAGCGCGGTCGCGCGCATCGTCGCCGCGCCGGACCGGCGCGGCGGGACCGCGCTGCCGGTGTTGGTCGGGGACGGGCCGATCGCGCTGCGGCGCAGCCGGCATCCGGGGGACGAGGCCGCCGCCCACGTGGTCGTCGTGGGCGCGATGGCCGCGCCGCTCGGCGGCGACCGGCTGCGGATCGAGGTCGTCGTCGAGCCCGGCGCGCGACTGCGGGTGACCAGCGCCGCCGCGACCGTCAGCCTGCCGGGACGCGAGCCGGCCGCCGCCCACTACGAGCTGGACCTCGCGGTCGGCCGCGACGCCGAGTTGGAGTGGCTGCCCGAGCCGGTGATTGCCGCCGCGGGGAGCGAGCTGCGACTGTGGACCCGGATCCGGCTGGACGAGGGAGCCCGACTGCTGTTCCGCGAGGAGCAGGTGCTCGGACGCCACGGCGAGCTGCCGGGCCGGCTCGCGGGCCGCCTGACGGTCCGCCAGCGCGGTCGGCTCGTCCTCGACCAGTCGACCGACCTCGGCGGCTCACCATCCGGCGCGCCCGGCTGGGACGGCCCCGCCGTGCTCGCCCACCACCGCGCCCTGGGCCAGCTGCTCACTACCGGCCACGCCCCCTTCACCGAGCTCAGCCAGGCATCCCCCCAGGGGCGCGAGGAACTGCGCGAGAAACCACCCTGCGCGGATGGCCCTGCGCACGCGGGGACGCCTGCCCCGACCGATCGCCCTCGGACCCGCCCGACCCCGGCCCTGCCCGCCGTTCCGGGTGTGGAGGCCGCCGCGTTCCCGCTGGGGGACGGGCTGACGCTGCTCACCGCGCTCGCGCCGGACGCCCTCGCACTACGCGCCGCCCTGCGCGTTCCACTGCAGACGGACGCGCCGACGGCCCGTCATATCTGCTCAGCCCGCAGTCGCAACCAGGATGCTGCCCTCGCCGGCGCGGACTTCGGCTCCGGCAGCGCGCCTTGGCCGAGCGCCGCGCCCGTGATGACGACCTTCCCGTCGAGCGAGGCATCCATGTGACCCCCTGGCCATGAGCTGATCTAACAAGTGTTAGGTAGGTTAGTCGAGCCCGAGGATCGCCGTCGAGTTATCCACAGGCTTCGTCCGGGTGAATCGACAGGGACAATGGGCGGGTGCCGAGTACGCAGAAGAGCCAGGGCAAGAGTCAGAGCAAGGCCAAGAAGCCCGACGCGGGCGCGTCGCCCGCGCGGCGCCAGGAGATCCTGGACACCGCCGCGGAGGTCTTCGCCGAGCAGGGCTACAACGCCACGACGGTCCGCAAGATCGCCGACCAGGCGGGCATGCTCGCGGGCAGCCTCTACTACCACTTCGACTCCAAGGAGTCGATGCTGGAGGAGATCCTGACCGCCTTCCTCAGTGAGCTCTGGACCGGCTACGACGCCGTGCTCGAGTCCGAACTGGACCCGAGGGAGACGCTCGAAGCCCTGGTCACCGAGTCCTTCAGGGAGATCGACCGGCACCGCGCCGCCGTCGCGATCTATCAGAAGGAGTCCAAGCAGCTGGCACCCCAGCCACGCTTCGCCTTCCTGGCCGAATCACAGCAGAAGTTCGAGAAGGCCTGGCTGCGCACGCTGGAGCGCGGGGTCGCCGACGGCGTCTTCCGCGCCGACCTCGACATCCGGCTGACCTACCGCTTCGTCCGCGACACGGTGTGGGTCGCCGCCTCCTGGTACCGGCCGGGCGGCCGGCACAGCCCCGAGGAGATCGCCCGCCAGTACCTGACCATGGTGCTGGACGGCATCGCCGAGCGGACCTGAGCCCGCCCGGCGACGCGCCCGCCCGGCGACGCGCCCGCCCCGGCTACGCGCCCGCCACCGGCTCCGCCGACCCGCCGGTGCCTTCCTCCGGAGCGGTCGCCCTCGGCCGCCCGAAGCGAAGGTAGAGCGAGGGCACCACGAAGAGCGTCAGCAGCGTCGAGCTCACCAGCCCGCCCAGGATCACGACCGCCAGCGGGTACTCGATCTCCCGGCCCGGCGCGTCACCCGCGATCACCAGCGGGACCAGCGCCAGCGCCGTCGCCAGCGAGGTCATCAGGATCGGCGCGAGCCGCTCGCTCGCGCCCCTGACGACCAGCTCCGGGCCGAAGGCCATGTCCTCCTCCTGCTCCAGGTGCTGGCAGTGATTGATCATCAGGATGCCGTTGCGTGCGGCGATCCCGAAGACGGTGAAGAAGCCGACGAGCGCCCCGATCGTCACCTCCGCGCCACCGAACCAGATCGCGATCAGCCCGCCCACCAGCGCCATCGGCAGCGTCACGAAGAGCAGCGCCGCCAGCCGCCAGGAGCCGAAGGCGAGCTGGAGCAGCAGCAGGATCGCCACCCCCGCCAGCAGCGCCGTCGTCAGCAGGCTGTTCTGCGCCTGCTGGCGCTCCTGGTACTCGCCGAGCAGCTGGTAGTGCGAACCGCGCGGCACGTTCACCGTCTTGAGCCTGTTCTGGATCTCGGAGACGACCGCCGACAGGTCGCGGCCCTGCACGTTCGCACCGACGTCGATGTAGCGGGAGTTGTTCTCGCGCGTGATCAGGTACGGGTCCGCCGCCAACTGCACCGTCGCCAGATCGCCCAGCCGGACGTGGCCGCCGCCCGGGGTGTCCAGCTGGAGGTTGCTGATCGCGCCCGCGTTGTTCCGCACCGACGGGAGGCTCCACACATAGACGCCGTAGACCTGGTTGTTCTCGAAGACGTTGCCCATCTCCTGCCCGGCGACCGTGGTTGCCGCCTGGCGCCGCACGTCGCCCGGCTTCAGGCCATACCTCGCGGCCTTGGCCAGGTCCACCTCGACCTGGATCTGCGGTGTGTCCACCGACAGGTCCATGTGCGGGTCGACGACGCCGGGCACAGAGGAGACCTGGCCGAGCACCGACTGCGCGGTGTTCCGCATCTCCGCCAGGTCCTGGCCGTAGACGCGGACGGTGACGGCCTGCTTCGAGCCGCTGAGGACCTCCTCGATGCGCTCGTTCAGGTAGGTCTCCACGTCGCGGTAGAGGCCGGGGTAGCTGTTCACGACCGCCCGCACCTTGTCGACGGTCCGCTCGTAGTCGACGTTCGGCGAGATGTGGATCCACACCTCGGCCGCGTTGATGCCGACGATCTCCTCGCCCTGCGGCGCGCGCCCGATGTGGGCGCCGAAGTCCTCGACCCCCGGGATCGCTTTGAGTTCGGAGTCCAGCTGCGTGGTGGTGCGCACCACCTCCGCGTCGGAGGTGCCGGGGATGGCGTCCCAGTGGATCAGCAGGTCGCGCTGCTGGAAGCTGGGGAAGAGCGACTGGCCGAGCTGCGGCGCGATCAGCGCCCCGCACAGCACGACGGCCGCGAAGACGCCATAGGCGGCGGAGGGCCGGGCCACGATCCGGTCGAGCACCCGTTCGTACCAGCGCCGCAGGACCCGCACCAGCGGGGACTGGAAGCGCTTGAGCTTCGCTTTCCGAAGCATGATCAGGGTCAGCGCCGGGGTGACCGTCAGCGCGACGGCCATCGAGGCGAGGATGGCGAGGGTGTAGGCGAGTGCGAGCGGCCGGAAGAAGGCCGCCGTCAGGCCGTGCAGCAGGAAGACCGGCACGGCGGCGGCGACGATGATCAGCGTCGCGTAGACGATCGGGCTGCGGACCTCGAGCGAGGCGCCGAGGATGATCCGGGCGGTGGACTGCTGCGTGCCGCCCTCGTCCGCGCCGGTCCGGCGGGCGATGCGCAGCCGGCGCAGGATGTTCTCGACGTCGATGATCGCGTCGTCGACGACCGCGCCGAGGGCGATGATCAGCCCCGCCAGCACCATCGTGTTGACCGTCGCCCCGATCGCGCGCAGCACCAGCACCGCCGCCGTCAGCGAGAGCGGGATGCTGACCAGGCTGATCAGCGCGACGCGCCACTCGAAGAGGAAGAGCACCAGGATCACCACGACCAGCAGGAAGCCGAGCAGCAGTGAGTTCAGCAGGTTGTGGACGGAGTTGTCGATGAAGTCGGCCGGCCGGAAGATGTGGGAGTCGAAGGCGACGCCCGACAGGCCCGGCTGCATGGACGTGAGCGCGTCGTCGACGCCAGAGGTGATCTTGAGCGTGTTGCCCCAGGGCAGCTTCGCGACCACCAGGAGAATGCCGGGCTTGCCGTTGATGATCGCGTCGCCGATCAGCGGCTGGTAGTTGCGGACGACCTTGCCGATCTGGCCGAGCGTCACCGTCCTGCCGTTGGCGGCCTGGTCCTCCAGCGGCACCTTCGCGAGGTCGGCGGGGTCCTGGATGGAGAGCTGGTGGGCGATCGGCAGCCGCTGGTTCGGCAGACCGGGTGTGCCGTCGAGGAACCCGCCCGCGCCGACGACCGCGCCGGTGGAGAACTGGAGCGCGCCGGAGTCGAGCGCGTCGGCGGTGGTCCGCTCGACGTCGTCGAGGGTGACCTTCTGGGCGGCCATCTTCGCCGGGTCCACCTGGACCTGGAACGCCTCCGGGCGCTGGTCCCAGATGGAGACGTCGGCGACGCCGTCGACGTGCAGCAGTCGCGGCTTGATGGTCCAGTAGGCCAGCTGCGACAGCTCCATCGGCGTCATCGGCCTGCCGTTGGGGCCGTTGCCGCTCGCGGTCATGCCGATCTGCAGGACGCGGGCGGTCGCGGAGACCGGCGCGAGCATGACCGGCGGGCTGGCCCAGCGCGGCAGCGTGGGCCGGACGGTGGCCAGCCGCTCCTGCACCAGCTGACGCGCGTGCAGCAGGTCGGTGCCGGGCGAGAAGACCATGATGATCGACGAGAGCTGCGGGACGGACGTCGAGCGCATCTGGGTCAGGCCCGGCATGCCGTTCATGGCGAGTTCGAGCGGGACGGTGACCAGCTTCTCGACGTCGGAGGTGGACAGGCCGAGGCTCTCGGTCTGGATCTGCACCTGCGGCGGCGCGAACTCCGGGAACACGTCCACGGGCGTGCTGCGGACGCTGGCGATGCCGACCGTCATCATGGCGACGGCGGCGGCGACGACCAGGAACCTGAAGTTGAGGCTCCACCCGACGATGGCGCGCATCACCCCGCCCCGGGCGCCGCCCTCGCGGCGCTTGCTTGCCCCCCGTTCTGCGGCCACGGCTATTCCTCCCCGACTCCGTACTCGGCGCCGAGCAACTCGGCGGCGGCGACCACGACGACCTGCGAGCCGGCGGACGGCCCACGGCTGAGGACGACGGTGTCGCCTTCATAGCGCCGGATGGTGACGGCCTGGCGCAGGTAGGCGTGCGTCCCGGCGGGGAGGTAGACCCAGGGGACGCCGTTGGGGTCGTAGATCACCGCGGTGATCGGCACCCGTTCGTCCCCGGCGCCGTCGGTCTGCACCGGGACGGTACGGATCCCCAACCGCTGGTCCGCGACGGCGGTCAGCACGACCTTGCGCACCTGCCCGTACGCGGCGGTGCGGCTCGGCGAGCTGCCGGGCAGCGGAACGAGCGTGGCGGGCGACTCGCCGCGCGGCGTCTCGCTCTTCGGGCCGCAACCGGCGACGCTGACGCTCAGCGCCACCACGCACGCCAGCCCGGCGAGCGCGGCACGCGCCCTCTGCTGACGCCGCGTCATCGGCCGACGCCTTCCTCTGCCCCGGCAGACTCCCCGCCCGCGTGCGCCCCTTCGCTTGCCGCGCCGACCGTGCCGACCGCGTCGCCCTGGCCGACGGCTGAGGACTGGGCGCTGCGGCTGCGGTTGGGCGTGCCGACCGTCTCGCCGCCGTGGCTGGCCCCGATCGCGCCGGCTGCGCCAGCGGCGGTGCGGCTCCTCTCGTCCTGGTCTGCGCCGACTGCGTCGCCGTCGGCTGAGCGCTGGGGGCTGTGGTTGCCGTTTGGCGTGTCGACCGCGTCGCCGCCGTGGCTGGCCCCCATCGCGCCGGCTGCGCCAGCGGCGGTGCGGCCGCTCTCGTCCTGTCCCGCGCCGACTGCGTCACCGTCGGCCGGGCGCCGGGTGCTGCCCTTGGGCATGCCGACCGCGTCGCCGCCGGCCGGGCGCCGGGTGCTGCCCTTGGGCATGCCGACCGCGTCGTCGCCGGCCGGGCGCCGGGTGCTGCGGCTGCCGTTGGGTGAGTCGAGCGAGTCGCCGTTGGCGGCTGTGGCCGCAGCAGCGGCGCTCTCGGCGCCACCGGCGGGGTTGCCCTCGTTGCCCTGGCTGGCCTTGGCCGCGGGGACCGCCGGGCCGGAGGCGGTGCGCGGGATACCGCCACCGTCGCCCGCGACCGCGCTCGTCGTGGCGAGGGAGAGGCCGGGGGAGTCGGAGTCCGGGGGCGGGAAGAGGCGCTCGTCGCTGCCCTCGTCCCTGCGGCCCCGGCCGGCGAAGGCCGGGAGGAGGAGCAGGGTGACCAGGGTCGCGGAGACCGCGCCGCCGATCAGGACCAGGGCCAGCGGGCGGACCAGTTCCAGGCCCGCGATGTCGCCGCGCAGCGTGAACGGCAGGACCAGCAGCACCAATCCCACTGCCGAGGCGACCACGGGGAACGCCGCCTCCCGCGCGGCGCGCAGCGCTGGGTCGGGGCGGTCCTCGCGTTCCAGCGCCTGCGCGCGCCGCAGGACGAGCAGTCCGCCGCGCACCGCCAGGGCCAGCACGCCGATGAAGCCGATCAGCTCACCCGCCGTCAGGGAGCGCCCGGCGATCAGCGCCGTCAGTACCCCGCCCGCCAGCGAGAGCGGCAGCGACAGCAGCAGCACGAGCGCCCGCGACCAGCTGCGGAAGGCGGCCTGGAAGAGCAGCAGCATGCCCAGCACGCAGCCGATCGCGACCAGGATCACCCGCAGCGCGCCGCTCTGCTGCTCCAGAAGGCCGCTGGAGACCTCCGCGTGGTAGCCCAACGGCAGGCCCACCCCCCGTACCGCCGTCTGCACCCGGGCGAGTGCCGTGTCCAGGTCCGTGCCGTGCACGTTCGCGGTGATGTCGAGGTACCGTGACGCCTGGTCGTGGTCGATCTCGGTCGGGGCAGGGGCGATGCTGACCGTCGCCACGTTCTTGAGCGCCACCTGGCCGCCGCTCGGAGTGTCCAGCATCAGGTTCTGGATGTCGCCGAGGTTCGACCGGACGGTCGGCTCGCTCCACACCGCGACGTCGAAGATCTGCTGCTGCTGGTAATAGCTGCCGACCGGGATGCCCGAGATCAGCACCGCCGTCGCGCGCCGTACGTCGCCCGGCTTGAGACCGTACCTCGCGGCCTTGTCCACATCCGTGGCGATCGTGATCGAGGGCTCCTGCGTCGGCTCGTGCACCGTCGCATCGCCGACGCCGGAGACGCCGTCGACGACTCCGCGCAAACGTTCCGCCTGTGCCGACAGCGACGTCCAGTCCGTGCCGTAGAGGCGGACGGTCAGCGGGGCGGTGCCACCGGGCGCGGTGTCGGACCGGGGGGCCTGGGCGAGCGCCGTCTGCGCGTACATCAGCAGTTGGTGCCGCAGGGCGGGATAGTGGGCGAGGATCGTCGAGACCGCGGCCTTGGTGCGGCCGTAGTCGGCGCCCTTGGCGATCGTGATCCAGGTCTGGGCCGAGTCGACGCTGACGATCTGGTCGCCCAGCAGCGACTGGCCGATGTCGCTCGCCACGTTGGTGACCCCGGCGACGCCGCGCAGCTCTGCGCCCGCCGCCTCCGTGGTCTGCCGCATGGCCGGCAGCGAGGTGCCGGGGGCGGCGCTCCACTGCACCAGCAGGTCACGGTCCTGCGGGACGGGCAGCAGCCCGCCGCCGCCGAACTGCGGGATGATCGCCAGCGCGGCCAGCCCCAGCACCGCCGCCAGGGCGACGGCGCCGGCACGCCGTCGTGCCAGGGCCGGTCCGACGCGGTCGTACGCGGCCTCGATCCAGCGCGCGACCGGCGGTTCGACGCGGCGTTCGGGCGCGCGGCGGAGCAGCAGCAGCGCCAGCGCCGGGGTGACCGTGAGTGCGACGGCGGTCGCGGCCACGACGGTGAGCAGGTAGGTGAAGAGCATCGGCCGGGTCAGCGAGCCGTTGCTCCCCGGGACCATCAGCAGCGGGACGGCGGCGAGCAGCACCACCGCGAGCGCGTAGCCCAGCGGTCGGCGCACGCCGAGCAGCGCGTCGGTGATCGCCGCGGCGCGGGACTCGCGTGAGTCGCCGTCAGGATCGGGGGCGTCCAGGCTGCGCCGCAGCGCGGCCATGGCGGAGACGGCGTCGTCGACGACGACCGCGAGTGCGACAGCGAGGCCGGCGAGCGTCAGCGAGGTGAAGGTCGCGCCGCGCAGCTGCAGCACCCAGGCCGCGGTGATCAGCGGCAGTCCGACGGCGACCAGCCCGAGCAGGGCGACCCGCCAGGACCGCCAGGCGAGTCCGAACCAGGCGACCAGCAGGAGCAGCCCGACCAGCCCGGCCCATCCGAGGTTGGCGAGGGCCGAGTCCAGGTAGGAGGCGGGCTGGAAGACCTGGGTGTCGATGGTGACCCCGGACAGGCCCGGCTGCAGCTCGGCCATGGCCTGCCGCACGCCGCGGTCGACGGCGATCGTATTGGCGCCGGGGAACTTCTCGACGACCAGCAGGAAGCCGGTGCCGTCGGCGGACTGCGAGGTGAGCACGGCGTCGCCGCGCAGCGCCGGGTGGTCCTCGACGACCCGCGCGACGTCGCCCAGCTTCAGCCGGGCGGCCCCGGTGTCGCTCTCCAGCGGGACCTTCTCCAGGTCGGGAGGGGTGGAGATGGGCAGCAGGTGCTGGACCGAGAGCCGCTGGTTGGGCGTGTCGATGAAGCCGTCGGCGCCGGGGGAGGAGGCCTCGACGAAGGTCAGCGGCGAGGTCCACATCGCGTCGCCGGTGGTGTTGATGACCTGGGAGAGCGTCACACCCTTGGCGTGCAGCTTCGCCGGGTCCACCAGCACCTGGAGCTGCTGGTCACGCTGGCCCCAGATGGTGACGTTGGCGACGCCGGGAACGGCCAGCAGCCGCGGCCGGATCCGCCACCGCGCGAGCGAGGACAGGTCGATGGGGCTGACCGAGGTCGAGGAGAGGCCGATCATCATGGCCCGGGACTCGGCGGAGAGCGGCTGGATCATCACCGGCGGCGTGCCGATGTTGACCACAGCGGGGCCCTGGGCGACGCGCTCGTGCGTGAGCTGGCGGGCCTGGTAGATGTCGGTGCCCGGCTTGAAGGTCAGCTCGATGGCGGACAGACCGGGCAGCGACTGCGAACGCAGATGGTCGAGGAAGGGCAGCCCGTTGAGCTCGTCCTCCATCGGGACGGTGATCAGCTGCTCCACCTCGTTGGCGGACAGCCCCAGGGCCTCCGTCTGCACCTGGACCTGAGGCGGCAGGAACTCGGGCAGCGTGTCGACGGCGGCGTGGCGTAGCGCATTGACGCCGAGCCCCATCACCACGAGCGCTGCCACCACGACTGCGGCGGCCAGCCGCAGGCTCGACGAGATCAGCCAACGCACGAACGTCCCCCGTTCATTCATCCCCCTACGGCAGCGCCTGCTGACGTCGAGTCACATCACGGGCGGCCGTGGCCGGGCGCGCGCGAAGGATCGATGCGTTCTGGGCGGGTGACTGCCGACATGTGTCCCCGGGCGTGGTGTGTGTCACACGCAACTACCCACGTTCGGCTCAGCACGGACGGTTCCCAGGCCGCCGCGGAGCGTGTTCCCCCACTTGGTGAAGATAACGTGAAGTGAGTGTGGCACTACTTTGCGTGCGCTGCCAAGAAGTCGGGGCATACCGAGAAAGACACGATCGTTGCAGCAGGACATGAGCCAGCAGCCTCTCCCCACGCGCCCGTCCGTGCTGATCAGCGCGGCCATGTCACTCGACGGACATATCGACGACGCTTCGCCGGAGCGGCTCCTGCTCTCCTCCGCCGAGGACTTCGACCGGGTGGACGGGCTGCGGGCGGAGAGCGACGCGATCCTCGTCGGTGCGGGAACGCTGCGCGCCGACGATCCGCGGCTGGAGGTCCGCGATCCGGCCCGCCGCGCGGCGCGCGAGGCGCGCGGACTGCCGGCGCACCCGCTGAAGGTGGCCCTCGCGGGCAGCGGCGGGCTCAGTGCCGACCTGAGGCTGTGGCAGAGCGGCGGCGCGAAGCTGGTCCTCGCACCGGACGCGGCGGTGCGGGGCCTGCGGGAGCAGTTGCGCGCGGCGGCGGAGGTGGTGGGGACGGGGCCGGAGCTGGATCCGGCGCGGGTCCTGGACGAGCTCGCGGCGCGGGGCGTGCGACGGCTGATGATCGAGGGCGGCGGGGCGATCCAGACCCTGTTCCTGACGGCGGGTCTGGTCGACGAGATCCAGCTGGCGGTGGCCCCGTTCTTCGTCGGCGACGCCGGGGCCCCGCGCTTCGCCCCGCCAGGGGCCTCGCCGTTCCCGCAGGACGCGGCGCACCGGATGACGCTGCTCGGCGCGGAGGTGCTGGGGGATCTGACGGTCCTGCGGTACGGCGCGCGCCGGTCGGACGCGTCACGGGTGACGCAGACGGACGTGGACTGGATGCGGGCCGCGATCGCGCTGTCGCGGGAGTGCCCGCGCTCGGAGACGGCGTACTCGGTGGGCGCGGTGATCGTCGGCGCGGACGGGGTCGAACTGGCGCGCGGATTCTCGCGCGAGGGCGGGGACGACAAGGTCCACGCGGAGGAGTCCGCGCTGGCCAAACTCGACCCGGCGGACCCACGGCTGCGGACGGCGACGATCTACTCGACGCTGGAACCGTGCTCGGTCCGCGCGTCGCGGCCCTCCCCATGCGCCGAGCTGATCCGCTCCGCGGGGATCGGCCGCGTCGTCCTGGCGTGGCGCGAGCCTGCGCTCTTTGTCGCGGACTGCCAGGGGGTCGAACTCCTGGAAGCCGCGGGCGCGACGGTCCTGGAACTCCCCGGCCTGGCGGCCGAGGCCCGCGTCGTGAACTCACATCTCGTCAAGTAGTTGCACCTCCTCAGGGGCGCGAGGCTCTGCTTGATCAACTGCGTGCGCGAGAAACCACCCTGTGCGGATGGCCCTGAACGTTGAGGACCATCCGCACAGGGTGGCTTGTCGCGCAGTTCCCCGCGCCCCTGGAGGTGCAACTGGCTCGCCCGCTCAGTCGGCAGCGCGGTGTTCCGGCCAGAGTTTGACGTGGTCGGGTTCGAGGGTCAGTTCCACGCGGTGTTCCATGCCCAGGGCCTCCAGGAACGCTCGCGGCAGCTGCACGCGGCCCGCGCGGTCCAGCATGGCGTACTCGTGTTCGACAACCGATTCCGTGCCGTCGGCGTCCTTCGAGGTCCGCCTGAGGACCTCCATCGCGGCGCGGCCGTCGCGGACGGCGACCGTGCGGCGGACCTCACCCGCGACCAGGGGGTCGTGGGTGACGATCACCACCGTCGAGCCCAGTTCGTTGTTCACGGTCCGGAAGGCCTCGAAGATCAGGGCACCCGTCTCCGAGTCCAACTCTCCCGTCGGCTCGTCCGCCAGCAGGACGTCCGGACGGTTCGCCAGGGCCACGGCGATCGCCACGCGCTGCTGTTGCCCGCCGGAGAGCTGGTCGGGGCGGCGGTCGCGGCAGTCCGCCACATCCAGCAGCTCCAGCAGCTCCAGTGCCCGGGCGCGCTGGGCCCGCCCGCCGTCGCGCCCGGCCAGCTGCATCGGGAGCTGGACGTTCTGGCGGGCCGTCAGGAACGGCAGCAGGTTGCGAGTCGTCTGCTGCCAGACGAAGCCGACGACCTCGCGGCGGTACCGCAGCCTCTCCTTGGCGCTCATGCCGAGCAGGTCGCTGTCCCCGACGCGGGCCTTGCCCGCCGTCGGTACGTCGAGCCCGGCCAGGATGTGGAGCAAGGTCGACTTCCCGCTGCCGGAGGCGCCGACCAGGGCCATCAGCTCGCCCTTGGTCACGGTCAGGTCCAGGCCCTGCAGGGCCTGCACCTCGATGCCCTCCGTGCTGTAGATCCGCACCAGCCGGTCGCAGACGATCAGGGCGTCGTGCCCGTACTGCGGCCGGTCCCGGTCGCCCGCTGCCCGGCGACGCAGCTCGTCCAGCGTGACGCCGTCCGGAACGCCCTCCGGGACGCCCTGGCGGGTTCCCTCTGTCGTGGAAGTCATGCCCCGTCACCCGCCCTCAACTGGGCGCCGATCTGGCGCCGTCCGATCACTGCGCTCTCCAGCGCGACCACGAGCACGGCAAGGAGCAGCAGCGCCCCCGCCGGACCGATCACCGCGGCCGCGCGGATCGCGGGGGCGGCGGGGGTGGCGTCCGCGGGCGAGCCGCTGACCGCCCCGGACAGCTGACTCAGGTCGATGCCCGCGCCCAGCACCGGAACCGACACCATCCCCAGTACGGAGCCTGCCACGGCGGCGAGTGCGATCACCGGCAGCGCCTCGGTCAGGATCAGCGCGTATCCCTGGCGCGGCCGCAGACCCATCGTGCGAAGGCGCGCCAGGAGCGCGGCGCGCGCGGGGGCCGCCTGGATCAGCGAAAGCAGCACGGCCAGCAGCGCAAGAAGGGTCGTGGCCACCACGGCTGCCTGGTAGAGCCGGGTGGCTCCGGAGGGCAGCGGGGTCGAGTCGAGGGTCGCCTGCAGTTCGGCTCGGATGAAGACGCCGAGCACGTCGCGTTCCGGCGAGGCGTTCACCAGGGCGCGCACCACCGCGCCGTCGACATGACCGCGCAGCAGCACGAGGTCGGCCGACGCTCTCGAGCCCGTCCTCGCCTGCTCGACCGCGAGCACGGCTCCGGCGGGCGCCAGGACGAAGTCGCCGGTCGGGCTGGCCGGTGTGGTCGGCAGCACGCCGACCAGGCGGACCGTGACCGGACCGAAGATCGTGACGAGGTTGGTGGGGTGCGTGCCCAGTTGGTCGGCCGCAGCCTGGGAGGCGAGGACGGGAATCGGCTCCCCGGGCCTCGCGGTCCCGCTCCCGAGCTGCGACGGGTCGAACGGCCCCAGGCCGACGGCCGCCGAGATGCGGGCGTAGGGAACGGGGTCCACGACGTCGAGGGTGACCCGGGTGCCGGCCATCGGATTGATCGCCAGTTGCGGGTCGGTCTCGACGGTCGCGGAGTCGCGCACGCCGGGGGTGCGGCGAAGCTCGTCCACCAGTCGCTGATCGATCGTGGGACCGTTGGTCTCCACCCGGCCGTCCGCGCCGACGGCCTTCACCGTCGCGTCCGCGCGGGCGGCCGCGACGCCGCTCAGCACCGTCTGGCCGAAGACCGCGGTGGTCAGTGCGAGCAGCAGGGCCAGCAGCGGCAGCAGCGAGCCGGTCGCCGGTGTCCGCGCCGCGCGGGCCAGCCCGAGGAAGCCGATCGCCCCGCGGCGCCGCACCGTCGGCCGGGTGGCCAGCCGCAGCGGCAGCGGGTAGCAGCGCATCAGCAGCAGCGCGCCGCTGAAACCCAGCAGGACCGGGGCCGCCGCCGTCAGAGGGTCGATTCCCAGGCCGCCCTGGCCGAGCCGGCCCAGCCCTCGCTGCCGTAGCGCGACCACGGCGGCGGCCGTCAGTACCAGCGCGAACAGATCCATCACGGTTCGACGGCGGGACGGCCGACTGACGGTCACGTCGCTGCGGGTTGCCGCTGCTCCGCGCCGCCGGGCCACGGCCCGGACCACGCCGGCCACCGTGGCGAAGGCCCAGACCGCCGCGCCGAAGAGCACGGCGGTGCTCAGGTCGCCGCTCGGCAGCAGGAGCAGGGCGGCGAGGATGCCGACCGCGGCCGCGGGGGTGGTGCAGAGCAGGCTCTCGGCCAGCAGTCGGGAGAGGAGGAAGCGCAGGCCCGCGCCCCGGGCGCGGAGCAGGGCCAGCTCCTCGGCGCGCCGCTCGGCGGCGAGACCGAAGACCATCAGCAGCACGGCGGCCGCGGTTCCCGCGGTCCCGGCCACGCCGACCGTGATCACGGGAGTGATCGCGTCGCGCTGCTGAACGAAGGTGTTGAGCTCATGACCGAGTTCTGAGCTCACGGTCAGGCCGCCGGGCGCCTGGCCGATCGTCATGAGCTGCGTGGCGGCGTCCCCGGCAGTCAGCGAGTTGATCTCCGCGGCGGCGGCAGGAGCCTGGCGGCCCGTCAATTTGTCGGTGGCGATGGGCAGCCACCAGTACGCCTGCGAGCCGTGGAACTCGGACAACGCCGCCACTGCTCCCGGCGGCACCCATGCCTCCAGGCGCCAGAAGTAGTTCGCCGGCCGGTTCTGGTCGGGTGTCAGATGCGGGGCGCCGAGCAGCGGCTCGCTCTCCCAGGACAGGTTCCGCGCCTGCTGTGCCGTCGGGTTGGCGTAGATGCCGACGATCACGGTCTGCGGAGCGGGGGTTTTGAGTCCGGTCAGCACGATGCGGCTGCCGACGGTCCAGTTCATCTCCGTAGCGGTGGCCCGGCTCACCGCTACCTCCAGTGTGCCCTTGACGACTGGCACGCCGTTGTCGCCCAGTTGCAGCACGGGATCGTGCGGCAGGCGGCCGGCGACGAGCTGGAGCATGCCGCTGGGCTGCCAACCCATGATCACTCTGGGGGGCACGCCGTCCGGGGCGGGCAGCGGTGGCCGACCGGCCGGGTTCGCGACCTCGGTGCCGACGGCGGAGCTGTGCACGCCGTAGGAGATGGCGCTCCTGTCGATGGCGATCGGAGCCCCGACGTCGGCGACGGCCTGGTCGGCGACCGTCCGCATCGCATCGAGCACGGATCGGGCGTTCCCGGGGTCGTTGCCGGTGGCGCTCACATCGGAGAGCGGCGGGAGTTGCTCCGGGGGCAGCGTGTTGGTCGCTGCGGGCCCGGCCGGCAGCGCGAGGAGGGTCCGCCCCGACAGCGAGGTGTCGCGGAGAATCTGGTGCAGGGCGGAGTCCTGGTAGTGGTCGAGCGCCAGTGGCAGCGCCGTTGCCAGGAAGGTGGTACCCAGCACCAGCAGGGCGAGGCCCGCGAAGAGTCCGGGCGCCCGGCGCAGCCGGGCGCGGACCCAGGGCACCTTCGCGGCTGCCTCGCGAGGCGAGCGGCGGAGGGGAAGCGGAATGCGCATCAGGACTCCTCTGGCCGGCGCAGGCGGCGGGCGGTGTCGCCACCACGCAAGCCCACCAGGCCGGCCACGGTCAGCGGCACCGCCGCGATCGCGGCCAGCAGCAGCGCGAGCGACAGCCCAGGGACGGAGACCAGGACGGGCGGCACGGGACGGACGCCTCGCGGCGTCAGCACCAGCAGCGGCACCACCAATCGGGTCAGCAGCTCACCGAGCAGCGCGCCGATACCCACCCCGAGCAGAACTGGCAGGGCGAGCTCGGCAGCAGTGGAGCGGGCCAGCTCGCGGCGTCGCAGCCCGAGGGCCGAGAGCACGGCGAACTCACCTCCGCGCGCCCGCACCGTGCCCGAGGCGTCGACGCCGAACCCGACGGCGGCGAGCAGGACCGCGAGGCCGACCGCCGCGAAGAGCCCCGCCTGCGGGCCGCTGCCGATCGGGTCCTGTCGGAAGGAGGCGGCGACCTCGTCCCGGACGAAGACCAGGCCGGTGTCGGGCCGGGCTCTGAGTTTCGCGGCCACCGCCTGCTCCTGGCCGGGCGCGGTCGTCACCCACCACTCGATCGGTTGCGGGGAACTCGTCGTCAGGCTGTCGCCGGTCAGTTCGAACCGCCGGTCGTAGCTGCGCTGGTCGACCAGCACGGTGCCGCCCACCGAGGCTCCCATGTCGTTTCCTGAGCTCAGCATCGAGCCGCTGAGGCCCTGTTCGGCGTCCGTCCCGGTGCCCGGGAGGTGCGAGACCACGCCCACGATGACCAGTTGGCACGGAGCGAGATGCGCGGGCAGGCTCAGGACCGACCCGATGTGGGTGTTGGTGGTGGCCAGGAAGCGCTGATCGACCACGGCCGGCAGCAGGGCCGCGGGCGGTTCCGCGGTCGCGGGCGTGAGGACCAGCCGGGTGTACTGCGCGATGCCGTTCGCGGGGTCGAGCGGCGTGGACTGGCCGGGGTAGTAGATCCCGTTCTGCAGGGTCACGTCGAGCGGAGAGCTCCGACTCGCCGTGGCGCTCAAGGTCACCCCGGCCACCGTGAGCTTGCCGGAGAAGCAGCCGCTCGGGCCCGTCATTTGGTTGGTTGAGCCCCAGTCGTCGTTCCTCGCCCAGCGGATGCCCGACGGCGGCAGCACCGGCGCCGCGTCCCCGTGGATGGCCAGCACGGTGAAGTGCTGGATGCCGGCGCGGTGCCCGTCGCGCAGGCACGGGTCCTGGTCCCAGGCCGGGTTGATCTCCACCCGGCTCAGCGTCAGCGGGTAGGCGGGCGTGCCGGTGCCCGCGGCCGCCGCGAGGTCGATCGTCAGTCGGTGGACGGCGCCGTCGAAGGGAACGTCGCCCAGCGAGAAGGACCAGCTGACGCCGAAGCGGTCGGTCAGCCCCAGCGTCACCGAGTCCTGGTTGCCGCCCGGCACGACGGTCGGATCGGGCGAAGCCGTGCGGCGGACCTGGATGTCGAGGCTGAGCGTACGGGGACGGCCGGGGATCTCCAGTCCGGCCTCGGCGGCTGACGGCGGCTTCTCGGCCAGCGGCGCGAGCAGTCGAGCCGCCGAGGCGCCCGCCGGGTCGATCGCCAGATCCGAGCGGAGCGACAGCCCGCTCGCGGCGGATCGGGAGTCCAGCTCGACGAGCTCGGCGGAGCTGCCGTTGTCCAGTGACACCGTCTCCCGTTGCACCGGAATCACCCCCACTACGCCGGGGGTCGTCGCCACCCCGCCGCCTTGCCCGAACGCGGGCGAGTGCAACGCCGTCAGCCGCAGATCGCTCCCGGTGTCGAAGGCCGCCTGGTCGCCCTGGGCGCGGTCCCAGCTGCTGCTCGTCCCGAGGGCGAGGGTGCCGATGGCCGCGGCCAGGGCGAGCGCCAGCACCGGACCCGCGCCGCGCTGCGGACGGCGCGACAGCTGCCAGCCCGTCAGCGCGGCCGGCAGGCCGCGCCCGCGCGTCGCGATCCGCTCGCCCAGTCGACTGATCAGCGGCACCAGACGCAGCGTCAGTACCGCGCCGGCCGCCAGCGCCAACGCAGGCGCGGTCACCAGAACCGGGTCGATGCTCGGGGTTCCCGAGGCGCCGGACGTCAGCGCGCCCGACCCGGTGGGTTCGTCCGCGTAGTGGCGCAGTTGCAGGTAGCCGACGACGGCGAGCGCCAGCAGCGCGAGGTCGGCGCCGCCGCGCAGCACGTCGGGACGGGACAGCCGGCGACCGCGCCGGGCACGGGTCTCGGTGAAGGTCCGGTAGCGCGCCAACGTCGGCGCGGCCACCAGAACCGCGCAGTACAGGGCGGCGAGCGCGGCAGCCCACCAGGCGGCGGCGGGCAGCGGGCCGTCCAACCGGACGCCGGACCGACGCAGCGGTCCGGTCGAGTCCACCAGCCGCAGCAGCGGCCCGGCCAGAAGCGGTGCGAGGCCCGCTGCGGGCAGGGCCAGCAGCAGGCCCTCGATGACGGCGAGCCGGACGATCCGCCGTGGCGCGGCGCCGCGGGCACGCAGCAGCGCGTTCTCCGCCTCGCGCTGCTCGGCCAGGAGCCGGGCGGCGAGCAGCAGGGTCATGGCGGCCAGCAGGACCAGTTGCAGCGCCAGCACCAGAAGGGTGGACCGGGCCACCAGGATGCTCTGGTCCAACTCGGCGACGATCTGCGGCAGGTGGGAGCCGGCCTGGAGCGAGGACGCCACGCTGGGGCGAGGCGCGTTGATCGCGTCCTGGTAGGACTGCGCCAGAGCGTCGAGCCGGTCCGCGGTGATCTGCCCGAAGTCGGCCAGACCCTCGAAGGCCACGGTCTGCTGGGTCACCCCGCCCGGCGCGAAGACGGCCGGGTCGGCCAGCAGCGGGCCGTACTGCGTCTCCTGGGCGCCCACCCCCGGCTGCACGCCGTGACCGCCCAGCGGGTCCAGCTGCCAGTAGACGTCCTGGGTGTCCTTCACCGCGAACACGCCGACGATCCGCAGGGTGAGCTGCGCGTCGCTGAAGCGGTCGCGCACCCGCAGCTCGGTACCGGCGGGCCCGACGCCGGTGACGGCGGCCTGGGGCACGGCGACCTCGAGCACCCCGTGGTTCAGGCCGCCGCTGGGCCAGCGACCCGCGGTCAGCCGGGTCAGGGACCGATCCAGGTCGGCGACCGAGGTCAGGTCCTGGTTGTTCACGTTCTGACCGGGCCGGTACGGCAGCCCGAGCGAATCGGAGATCGAGAGGGTGCGCAGGGTCACCGGCAGCCCGGCGAAGGCGTTGCGCGTGATCGACGAGGCCACCCGCCGCAGGTCCGGGTTCGCGGACTGCTTCGCGCTGACGGACATCATCAGCGGCGTCGCCGCTCGGTCGGTCACCTGGAGAGCGCGCCGCGCTGCTGCGTCGCTGACCCCTGAGGCCAGCCCGGTCAGCGCCGCCAGCATGGCGGTGGTCAGCAGCACCGTCAGTACGGCCGCCAGGATCAGCAGCCGGTGCGCGCGGAGCCGATGCAGGACAAAGCCACCCACGCGTCGACCCCCGAGCCCCCGTGTGTCACCGCACGTCCATCAGCGGATGTTCGCGGGCGATCCTGTCACGGAGAGGAGTGGTGGCGAAAGAGATTCGCGGAATTGCCTGGGCGGCTGTCGGGCCGTTTCAGGGAGAGTTGATCATCGACTCGGCGGCATAGACCAGGTAGTCCCAGAGCTGCTGCTCGTGCTCCTCGCCCAGTTCCAGCTCCGTGACGGCGGTCCGCATGTGCCGCAGCCAGGCGTCATGTGCCGCGCGGTCCACGACGAACGGCGCGTGCCGCATCCGCAGCCGCGGGTGGCCGCGCTCGTCGCTGTAGGTGCGCGGACCGCCCCAGTACTGGCTCAGGAAGAGGAAGAGACGCTCCTCGGCCGGACCGAGGTCCTCCTCCGGATACATGGGACGCAGCAGCGGATCCTCGGCGACGCCCTCGTAGAAGCGGTGGACCAGGCGTCGGAACGTCGGCTCGCCGCCGACCTGCTCGTAGAACGTCTCCGTCTGCAAGGTCCCGCGCTTGATCTGATCCACCCGACCATCCTCTCAGACCGGGGCGGTCGGGCGTCGGGGCATCGCGAAGGCCCCGACGCCGGAGGAATCGTCTCCCCCCGATTCGACCGTGCTGGGCGTCAGGCGCAGTGGACCGTGATCGTGGTCCAGGCGCCGACGTGGATCCGGTCGCCGTCCTTGAGCTCGACCGGGACGAACTTCGGCAGCGGGTCCTCCGCGCCGTTGAGTGTCGTGCCGTTGGTGGAGTCCTGGTCGACGACGACCCAGCCGCCGTTCGGCTGCTCCTGGAGCACGGCGTGCTCGTGCGAGGCGCCGGGGTCCTCCGGGGCGATCGACAGGTCGATCTCCGGCACGGTGCCGCGCTGCTGGCTGCGCCGCCCGATACGGAGCTGGCCCTGGCCGGTCATCGGCACCCGCCGCTCCGGGGAGTAGGGCGGGAAGTAGAGCCCGGCGGCATCGGGGCCGCTGCGGGTCATCATGGCCTGGAAGTACTCGCGATCGGCGCTGACCACGGCGATCCAGGTGCCCCGGTAGGCGGGGGCGGGCGGCTGCGGCGGTTGCTGCCGGCCGAAGGGGTCCGCCTGCTGCTGGCCGAACGGGTCCGGCTGCGGGTATCCGCCGCCGGCGCTCGGGGCGGGGTTGGGCGGCGCGATCCGGTACTCGGTGTTGCCACCGCTGGTGTCGCCGGTGACGTAGCCCGTGTATCCGCTGACCGGCGCCGACACCGGCGCAGGCGCGGGCGGCGTGGGCGGCGGGGACACCTGCGCGGGCGGCGCCATCGGCTGCTGCTGAACAGGCGGCTGCATGGGCGTCTGGCCCGGCCGGGGCTGCTGCTGCGCGGCGAGATCCCAGTCGTAGCCGCACTCCTCGCAGTAGCGGCCGGTCTTCGGCGTCGCGCAGATCGGGCAGACCGGAAGCCCCGCCGTCGGCGTCGGCTGCGCCGGCTGCCCGCCCGGCATCGGCTGCGGCGGCATGGCCGGCTGACCGGTGATGGGCGTGCCGCAGTAGTCGCAGTAGTCGGTCGTCTGCGAGTTGTGTCCGTGCGGGCAGATCGGCATCGTGGGAGCCCCCCTCTGGTGGTGCTCGGCGGCGGTCGCGGTCGGGCGAAGTCGCCGCTACTTCTTCACCCTGACGGTCTTGGTCGAACGAGTCTCGAGCGTCATCGAGTCCTCTTCGCTCACATTCTTACGGAAGCGAACGGTACCTTCCCGTGCGTCCACGACGTCGACCACCTTCGACAGCAGCTTGAAGGTGTCCTCGTTGCCCGACTCGGCAGCCAGCTGGACCGCCTTGCCGAGCTTGGCGGTGGCACTGTCCAGGTCCCCGCGCCGGTGGGCTTCCAACCCCTCCTGGATCGCGCCTGCGAGTTCGGCCTGGCCGGTGTAGTGGGCCACCTGCGGGTTGATCTTCGTCGAGGCGTTCAGGTCGTCCGTCCAGACGGCCTTGACCAGGCCCTGCGAGAGCACCTCGCTGGTGCCGTCCGGCTGCGGGACGACCAGGCTGATCCGGCCGGCCAGCATCTCGTCGCCGACGCCCGCCGGGGGCACCTCGATGCAGACGTGGTAGTCGCGGCTCTCGTCGCCCCAGGAGCCGGTGGGGTAGTCGCCCGCACGCGGTCCCGAGTCCTTGCGGCGGTCCGTCAGGTCCTCGACGGCCGGGGCGACCTGCTTGACGAACTTGACCCGGGCGTTGGCCGGCGTCCAGACGCGCAGGGCGACGTCGGCGACCTCCTTGCCCATGGCGTTCTCCATCATCGCGCGGAAGTCGTCCGCGAGGCCGGAAGGGTCGGCGACGATGTCGACCGTGCCGAGCAGGGCGGAGGAGATCCGGCGCAGCTCGGCGACCTCCCAGTCGGTCCCGACGCCGCGGCAGTCCGCGGTGAACCGGCCCTGCACGCGGTCCAGCGTGCGCTGCAGCTGCTCCGGCTTCTCGTGCTCGTTGCGGCCGTCGGTGAGCAGGATCGCGTGCCGGATGGTGATGTCGGGCCTGGTGGAGAAGACCTGGTCGGCCTTGGTGAGCCAGGTACCGATCGCGGTGCCGCCGCCCGGGGTCAGCCGGCGCAGCGACTGCTTGGCCTCCTCGCGGGTCCCCGAGCTGGAGACAGCGAGCTGTCCGCCGCCCGGGTAGACCTCCTTGGCCTCGTGCGTCCCGGCGACGACGGAGAAGGCCACGCCGTCGCGCACGCAGTCGATGGCGACGGCGGTGGCCTCACGGGCGTTGCGGATCTTGGTGGGCGGGTAGTCCATCGAGCCGGAGCAGTCGACCGCGATGACCACGGCGGCGTCGGGGCCGTCGGCGAGGCCGTAGCCGGACGGGCCGGCCGAGGCCGACACGGAGGCGCCGGTACCGCCGCCGGTCGAGGTGACGGTCACGATCGCGTTGACCTCGCTCGCCCCCTGGGCGAGGTAGGTGTTCTGGAAGATGTCGACCGAGAACTGCGGGAAGTTGGACTTGGTGAGTCTGGCCATGGTGTCAGCTCTCCCCCTCGCGTAGCTGAATGGTGGGTGAATCGAGCGTCTCGACCGCCAAGGTGGCCGGATGGTCCGGCTCGGCGGCGTCGACGCCTTCGACGCGGTCGATGGGCAGCAGGGCGACGGTGATGTTGTCGTGGCCGCCGCGGTCGCAGGCGTAGCGGACGAGCCTCTGCGCGGCCTCCAACGGCCGGGTGCGGGCGTCGGCGGGTACGACGGTGGCGAGGTCGGCGGCGGCCTCGAGGTAGTTCCACAGGCCGTCGGTGCAGATCAGGACGGTGCCGGTGGTTTCCGGCACGAAGCTGAGCGTGTGCGGCTCGACCTCGATCGCGTCCGCGCCGAGCCAGCCGGTGATCGCGTGCGCGCGGGGATCGGCGAAGGCCTCGGCCTCCGACATCAGCCCGGCCTCGACCATCCGCGTGGCCCAGGAGTCGTCGACGGTCAGCCGGGCCGCACCGCTGCGGTCGTCGGGCATCCAATAGGCCCGGCTGTCGCCGACCCAGCCGATGGTGACCTGGCCCTCGGTCAGGACCGCACTGACGATGGTGCAGGCGGGGGAGTTGCGGCTGGGCTCGCGCTCGAACTCCGACGCGAGCGCGTCGACGCGGGCGGCGGCGGCGAGGATGGCCTTGTGCATGGCCGTCTCCAGCGCCTCGCCGGACTCCAACTGCTCCAGCAGCGACTCGCTGGCGCAGTCGGCGGCTGCCTGCGAGGCCTCGTCGGGCCGCGTCGCCGACGACACCCCGTCGCACACGACGGCGACGACGGCGGGCGCCCCACCGGGCCGCGAGGTGGCGGCGACAGCGAAGGCGTCCTCGTTACGGTGATGCCGGTGCCCACGGTCGCTCACCCCGACGACGCCGGCGAGCGCGCGCTCCTGATGATCCCTCGGCCGCGGCTGTGCTCGACCGCAGACCTCGCAGTACCCATCGGTGTCGATCCGCTGCGCCCCACACCCGACGCAACGCGGCCCCTCGGCGGCTGCCTCGGCTGCCTCCCCCTCACTGACCAACACCGGCGCAGCCAACACGAAGTCCCCGGTCGCCCCGGAGCTCCCGCCTACGGCGGTGCCCACGGGAGCGCGACCCGCGAGCGGGTGCTCGCCACCCGCGCCTGCTGCCTGCGCAGTACCGGAAACCGTCCGGCCGCCGGGCCACCCGCCTGCGGCGGCCTGGCCACCGAGCGGATGGTCGCCCGCTGCGCCCGAGTGGCTCCCGCCTTCGGCGGTGCCCGCCGGGGGGTGATCGCCGCCCGTACCCGCCTGGCTTGTGCCCGCGGCGGGGCCTGCGGCCTGGCCGACGCCGGGAGTTGCTCCGCTCCTCGGCCACCCGCCTTCGGCCTGGCCCGAACCGGGCGCCGTGCCGGGCCAGCCGCCTGCGGCGGGATCAGCGTCGGGGAGCGCTCCGCTCGTCGGCCAGCCGGCTGTGGGGGCGCCGCCGAGGGGGTGGTCGGTCGCGTCCGAGCGGGCGTCGCGGCGGGGGTCGTTGGCCGTGGCGCGGGCGGCGGCGAGGTCGATGCCGCATTCCTCGCAGTAGCGGTCCGACTCCGCCACCGGCTGGGCGCAGTTGGGGCAGGAAAGGGTCAGTTGGTCCATGCTGTCGATCACACCCAGGTCTTGGGGCGCGTGCGGTTGGCCCGCTCGACCCATGCGATTCGCTGTTCCGTGCTGTCCGCCAGGCGCGCCAGGACGCGGTAGGACGACTCCAGGGCGAAGCGCAGGTCGCGCTCCTCCGCCGAGTGGCCCAGCAGTGTCAGCGGTCCCGGGGCAGGAGCGCCGCCGTCCGGGCGGCCGGCGAGGACCCAGCCGAGGGCCTTGCCCAGAACCTCGACCGACAACTCCTCGCGGCGCCGCGCGTCCAGGCCCAGGCCGTCCAGCTGACGCGAGGAGGCGTCCAGGTCCGCGCGGAGCGCTTCCTGCGCCGCACGGTCGCGCAGCCGCGCGCGGACCGCCGCGACCCGCGCCGCGACGTAGTGCGTCGAGGCCTCGGGCACCGACTCCAGCGCCGCCACCGCGCCCGGCCGGTCGGCGGAGGCGAGCAGCACCCGAGCCAGCCCGAACGCCGCGCTCACATAGGCGCGGTCCGTCGTCCAGACCAGGCGGTAGAACTCCGCCGCGTCCTCGCGCTCGCCGAGCGCCTCCGCGCAGACGCCCAGCGCCAGCTTGGGCGCCGCCTCGCCGGGGAACGCGTCGTAGACCGCGTCGAAGGCCTCGGCCGCCGCCGACAGCGCGGCGCGCGCCTCGGGGCCGTTCGGCTGCGCGGAGGCGACCAGCGCCGCCAGGCCGCGGTACCAGACGACCCGCCAGTCGTCGGGGAAGCCCGCGCTCAGTTCGGTCAGCGCCGCCTGCACCGCCTCCAGGTCGCCCCGCTCGATCAGCGCGCGCAGGCCGCGCAGCCGCAGCTCGACGGAGTTGACCGGCGCGGTCTGCAGCGCGGTCAGCACCTCCTCCGGCGCGGTCGCCATCAGCGAGGCGAGGAAGCCGGCGTTCGGGTCGCCCGGGTCGATGCGCGGGACGGGCAGCGCCAGCGCCGCCGCCCGGGTGTCCAGCGGCAGCACCTTCGGGGCGACGACCAGCCCGGCGGCGATCGTCGCCTGCGGGTTGACGCTCGGCACCCGGGCGGCCTGGCCCTTCCTGCCCCGAGCGGACGCCGGCGGCTCCTCCAGCTCACCGTGGACCAGATCCGTGTCCACGACCCGCAGTTCCGGCCCGAAGAGCGTCGACAGCGCAGGCCGCGGCTTGCCGTCCTGAAGCGCCAGGACCTCCCGCAGCACGCCGGTCAGCTGCTCCGCCATCTCCTGCGCGGAGGCGAACCGCCGCCCGGGATCGCCGTCGGTCGCGCGGACCAGCAGCCGGTAGTAGGACTCGTAGCGGTCGAAGACCTCGACCTCCTCCGGGCCGGGCAGCGTGTCCCGGTAGACCGTGGAGAAGCCCTGGAAGTCGAAGCTCATCACCGCCAGCGCCCGCGCGACCGTGTAGAGGTCGGACGCCGGGGAGACGCCGTCGGTGGCGATCTCGGGGGCCTGGTAGCCGATGGTGCCGTAGATCGCGCCGTCGTCGTCCTGGCGACGGACCGCGCCCATGTCGATGATCTTCAACTGGTCCTCGGACTGGATCACGTTGTCCAGCTTGAAGTCGCAGTAGATCAGGCCCCTGCTGTGCAGGTAGCCGAGGGCGGGCAGGGCCTCCAACGCGTACGCGATGGCCTGCTCGACCGGCAGCGGGTCGCGGCGGCCGTCGGGCGCGCGGCGCGCGTCGGCGATGTCCTTGAGGGACTTGCCGCCCACGTAGTCCATGACGATGTAGCCGTCACGGGTGCCCTTGCGCGCGTCCGGGTGCTCGACGAAGTTGATGATGCGGACGATGTTGGGGTGGTCGACCTCGGCCAGGTAGCGGCGCTCGGCGATGGCGACGGCCAGCGCCTCCTCGTCGCCGGTGTCCAGCAGGCCCTTGAGCACGATCCACTTGTCGTTGACGCGCCGGTCGATGCCCAGGTAGATCCAGCCCAGACCGCCGTGGGCGAGGCAGCCGACCACCTCGTACTGGCCGCCGACCAGATCGCCGGCGAAGAGCTTGGGTGTGAACGAGTACTCGGTGCCGCACTTGCTGCAGAAGCCCTCGGTGCGCCCTGGCGTGCCGTTGCGTGACCGCCCGACCGCCGACTCGCACTTGCTGCAGAAGCGCTTCCGCTCCGGCACCTCGGGGTTGGCCAGCACCGCGGAGCGCGGGTCGGGACGCGGGACCGGCGGCACGGTGACCAGGCCGGCGCCGAGCGCGCCGCGGGTGCCCTGGCTGGTGCTCCGGGTGCTGCGCACCGAGACGGAGGTGCCGCGCCCGGTCCGCCCGGTGCGCGAACGCCCGGACAGCGAACGGGAGCTGCGCGAACTGCGCGAGGTCGAGCCGTGGGAGGTCGAGCTGCTGCGGGTCACGCCCGAGGACTGCGCCGGGATCGACGAGGCGGCGGCGACCGGGAGCGGCGCGAGCCCGCACTCGGTGCAGTAGCCGTCGGCGTCGATGACGCCCGTCCCGGTGCAGTCGGGGCGGATGCAGGGCGCCCCCGGCCCGGTCATCGCGGCCGAGGAGGCCGCAGCCGCAGCAGCGGCCGGAGCGGCAGCCCCGGCCCTCGTGCCGACGCCTGTCGCGACGGCGGCCGGGAGCGGGGCGAGCCCGCACTCCGTGCAGTAGCCGTCCGCGTCGATGACTCCCGTGCCGGTGCAGTCCGGCCGTGTGCACGGTACCGCGTTCATCCCCGCCATCCCCCTGCGGCCTGTGCCGCAAAAGTCGTCTGCTTGCCCTGGGTCTGGTCTTGCCTGGTGTGTCGGTCTGTCATGATGCTTCCCCCCGTTGGCCGTCAGGCACCGTAGGGCCGTCCGTCACGGGGACCGGGCGGGGCGGTGTGTTGTTGGGCCGCGCGGAGCCCCTGCTGGTAGCGCTGGACCGCGTAGTCCGCGGCGCGCAGGTCGCAGGGCGCACTCCAGAGCATCCGCCGGGCCTGGTCGTAGCGCTCGATCAGTTCCGGATCCTCGCTGACGCCGAGTCGCGCCGCCATGGCCTTGTACGCGTCCAGGCGTCCGCGCAGTTCCGCGCGGACTGCGAGCGGCGCGGTCACGGACGTCAGTGACTCCCTGGCCCGCTCCAGCTCGCGCAGGGACGCCGACTCCAGTGTGTCCAGTAGCGGAGCCAGCCGGTGCCACTGGCCGTGCGCGCGCAACTGGTCCGCCTGGGCCAGCCGTTCGCGCATCGCGCTGGCCGGCCCCGGCACGGTCGGTACCTCGGTCGCGGCGATCTTGGCGAGCACCTCGCCGCGCGCCCGGCGCGCCTCCGCCAGGGTGGCGTCGGCACGGGCGAGCGTCTCGCCGACGCGCTCCAGTCGCTCGTCCGCGTCGTCGCGCAGCCGCAGCAGGTCGGTGAGCTCCAACCGGATGTCGTCCACCGCACGCGCGGCACGGTCGTAGCGGCCGGTCTCGACGGTGCCGCCGACGGGCGCCCGCCCATGAGCGGGGCCGGCTGGACGTGGGGTCCAGAAGGCGAGCGGGTCGGTGACCACCTCGCTGCGCAGCGAGGCGAGCTCCTTGCCGATCTCGTCCAACGCGTCGCCCGCCGGGTGTTCGCCGGGGTGGACGCCGACCGAGCGGGCCAGCGCCTGGACCCGGCCGAGCTCGGCGAGCAGCAGGTCGATCCTGGCCGGCAGCGCCGACCAGACCGCGTCGGCCGCCGAGGCGATCTCGATGATGCGCCCGTACCAGTCGTTCATCCGGTCGACCAGCTCGGTCAGGCTGACCTGCTGGCTGAGCCGGGCGCCGCCGGTCAGCGAACGGGACGTCTCCGGAAGTTGGCTGCCGGAGACGGTGACCCCGCTGCCGTGCAGCAGCTCGGTCAGCTCGATCAGCTCGGACTGGCTGGGCCGGCTGCGCCGCGAGCGGACCGCGCGGGCGGCGGCCAGCGCCTCCGCGTAGGTGTCGAAGAGCGTCCAGAGCAACTGCAGGCCCGGCTCGGCGGCGGACCAGCGCTCACGGGTTCGGCCGGTGAGCTCCGCGCCCTCCAGCAGGCGTCGGCCCGGGTGGTCCTGCAGGGCCAGCAGGGAGGCTTCGACGGCCTCGCGCTCGGTGCCGAGGCGGGCGAGCGCGCGGTCCACCTCCTCGCGGGTCATCACAGGACCGCTGGGTCCGGTAAACGCCATGCTTGCTTGTCTCCCTGAAGGTCGTACCGATGGTCAGATTGTCAGATCCCGATCGGTGTGGGGGAAGCGGGGCCACTCTTTGTCGCTTCCTTGACGGGCGGGTGTCGGGCGGCGTCGGGTGCGGTGTCGATCGCGGCGTCAGGCGGTGTAATGGGCCGCCGGCGGGCTGCTGGTGCGCTTGGTGACGCCGTAGATCCAGGTCTTGTAGCTGGCCTGCCACCCGCCGCTGCGCTCGTAGGACTCCAGCACCGCGTTGATCCGCGCGACCAGGTCCCGCGAACCGAGCTTGACCGCGATGCCGTAGAACTCGGTGTCCAGCTCGGGCCCGACCAGCTGGACCGACTCGTCCTGCGCCCGCTGCCCGGCCGCGAGGGCTCCGTCGGTGATGGTCGCGTCGACCTGCCCGAGCTGCATCAGCACCAGGCAGTCCAACTGGTTGGCGACCGGCACCTCCTGCGCCTTGTAGGGGCTGCCCTGGAGCTGCTGCTCCGCCGTCGAGCTCTTGGCGGTGCAGATCCGCTTGCCCTTGATCGTGTCGTTGAGGCCGGTGACGGTGGAGTTGCCCGGCACCAGCACCTGCTGGCCGGTCACGTAGTAGGGGGCCGAGAAGGAGACGGACTTCTCCCGCGCGCAGGTGATGGTGAAGGTGCGCACCACCACGTCGACCAGACCGCTCTGGAGTGCCGGGATCCGCTGGTCGGTCGGCACCGCGAGGAACTCGACGGCGTTCGGATCGCCGAGGATCGAGCTCGCGAGCGCGTGCACCAGATCGATGTCGAAGCCCTGCAGGTCACCCGTGTTGGGATCGCGGAACCCCCACAGGTAGCTGTTGGTGTCGATCCCGGCGATCAGCTTGCCGCGCGCCTTGATCCGCTGGACGTCCACGCCGCTGTCGCTCATGCTCGGCGGGACGGTCGCCTGTTTGTCGCACGTGTCCGCGCTCGGCGCCAGCTCGATCCGCAGCGGCGCGTTCGCGCTCACCCGGCCGGCCCCGGTCTCCGCCGCCGAGCTGCCCGCGAAGGCGAAGCCGCCCAGCAGCAGCGCCGCCGTCACGGCCCAGACGCCCGGGCGCCGTAGCCAGTTGCCCTGTGTCATCTCTGCTCTCCCCCTACCGGTACTCGGCCACGCGTCGGTTGACCCCCACCACGACGCCGACCGCCGCGAGCGCGGCCAGCAGGCCCGCGCCGGGCGCGAGCAGCGAGGTCGCGCCGCGACCGCTGTCGGCGAGGCTGCGGAACTGCGCCTGCTCGTGCGAGGCGGCGTCGTTCAGGCTGGTCTCGAGCGTGGTGAAGGCGGCGTTGATGGTGGTCGAGCCGCTGCCGATGGTGTCGTCCAGGGCGGTCTGGTAGTTGCCGGCCTGGTTGGCGCTGCGGGCGGTGTCGTGCCGGGACTGCCAGTCGTGCCACGAGGCGAGCGCGGCCTTGATCGACCCCTGGGCCGTGGCGTCGTCCGTGGTCAGGTTCTGGGCCTGCGGCAGGTATCCGGTCTTGCCCGCGAGCACGGCGCTCTCGGCGTCCCAGGTCTGCTCGTAGGCGGTCGTCGAACCGCGCGCGACGAGATTGAGGTTCTCGGCGGCCCGGCACTTCAGCGCTTCGATGCCCGCTTGGTTGAGCACCTGGAGCGGAGTGGCGCCGTGGGTGTCGCTGTCGGACAGGTAGGAGGCGGCGACGCTCTGGCCGACCGCCAGCCACAGCAGCGCGACCGTCGCGCAGGCGGTCGCGACGACCAGGCCGGGATTGAAGACCCGGTTGGTGCTCCTGAAAAGCCGCACCTGCGCCCAGGCCAGGGCGGCCAGCAGCACGAGCCCGAGGCCGAGCGCGGCCCAGGGCAGCGAGCTCGCGGCGGAGTAGTCGTCCTGCAACCGCTTGGTCTCGGTCTGGTAGAGCTGCTGCGCCTCGGTGAGCATCTGGTGCTGCAACTGCGCCGAGGCGTAGCGGAGATAGGCGCCGCCGAGCGGCAGCCGCTGCCGGTCGTCGGCCTTGGCGGTGTCCACCAGCCCCGCGTAGACCGGGAGCTGGGTGTTGAGCAGCTGGATCGACGCCTGGCCGGGATCGCCGGCACCGGTCTGCGCGGCGGCCTGCGCGAGCAGCCGCGAAGCGGTCGAGATGTCGCTCGCGTACTGGTTGCGCACGGCCGCCGTCTCGCCGCCCGCCTGCAGGAACGCCGTGGCGGCGGTGGTGTCCGCGTCGGCGAGGGAGCGGAAGATCTGCGCCGCGTCGTCGCTCAGCGGCTGGCTGTGATTGACCACGTTGTCGGCGGCGGCCGACCGCGCGCTCACCTGCCAGGCTGTCAGCGCCCCGAAGAGCAGCGCGAGCAGCGCCAATAGCGTCGCGCCGGTGCGCAGTCGCCGCGGCGGCGTCGCCGTCAACGCGGCGACGGCCCGTTCCCGGGCCGGTCGTTCTCTGGTCGGACGTTCCTGTAGCGATGTCGCCACGCCGCGCGCCCCCTTCCCCCTCGTGCTTTCGTCGCAAGCAGTATGGCCGTCCGCTCGGACAGGCACACCATAGTTGCGGCGATCTTGAGGTTTCGCGGCAGAGCTGTGACACAAGCTGTCACCAGGCGGGGCGAATGGGGCCCTTCGGTCCGAGTGCCGCCAGATCCCCGACCAGCGCGCTGAATCGTTCCGGCCCGAGCAGGTCGCGATAAGGCTGGACGGCCTGCGCGGCGGCCGCGTCGGCGGCGCGGGTGCAGGCCCAGCCGTGTTCGGTCAGACGCAGCAGCCGGGCGCGGGCGTCGGTGGGGTGCGCGGTGCGCTCGACGTAGCCCTTGCGGACCAGCTCGTCGACGAGCTGCGCGGCCGCCTGCTTGGTCACGCCCAGGTGCTCGGCGAGGTCGGCGGCGGTGGCGCCGCCCTGGGAGATCCGCGCGAAGGCGAAGCCGTGGGTGGGGCGCAGATCGGCGAAGCCGGCATCGAGCACGCGCTGGTGGATGCCCTGGACGAGTTCCCCCGCGAGGGCGAGGACCAGGGCGGCGAAGGCGAGGGCGTCATCGGCGTCGGACATGGGTTGACCTTACCGCAGTAGACAAGTAGCTTGTCCATGTAGACAAGGTGCTTGTCCATCTCTGGAGAGGTCGATCCTGCCATGCCCTTCATTCGCAGCACGGAAGCCCAGGTCCACGAGATCCACGGGGTCCGCTTCTTCGGCTACGCCAACCCCGCTTCGGGCAGCAAGGAGATCTGTGCCTGGCGCGGCGAGATCCCGGCCGACACGGCCGGCGTGGCCCATACGATCACCAAGGAGGAGATCCTCTACCTGCTGGACGGCCGACTCCGCTTCACCCTCGACGGAGAGCAGGCGGAACTCGTCGCGGGCGACGTCCTGCTCGCCAATCCGGGCAGCACCCTCCGCGTCGACAACGAGAGCGACGAGCCTGCCAGGATCTGGACCACCACCTCGATCGGCCTCGAGGCCGTCATGGCCGACGGCTCCCGGTTCGCCCCGCCGTGGGCGAACTGAGACTCCGTCGTCCTGCTGGCCGCCGTAGGCGGACTTGATCCGGGCGAACACATCTCGGGCTCGATCACGCCCCCAGGGCCAGCTTGACGCTCTCCTCGATGGCGACCACGATCTCCGCGAGCGGGGCCGCGCCGGCCACGAGGGCGGCGAGCCGGGCGAGCCACTTGGAGACCCGGCCGCGGTCCGGTGCCTTCGCTGCCAGCTCCTCGACCAGTTCGCCTGCGGCCATGGCCGCTTGGGCCTGCTCCGCGGGCTGGGAGGCGAGGGCGTTGCCGCTGTCGGCGAGCAGGCGGACCAGCTCGGCCGCGCGCTCGCGGGCCGCGGTGAGCGCCGCGCCCCCGCCCGAACCGCCGTGCACGATGGTGACCTTGTTGCCGGTGCCCGCGCTGATCACGGAGTCGCTGATGGTTCCGCCGCTGATCGAGACGCCCTTGTTGACGTTCCCCTGCGGCCCGTCCGTGCCGTCCACGCGGCCCCCGTTCGTCTCGGTCACTTCTTCTTGCTCCTCTCGGGCTTCGCTCCGGCCTGCTTGACGACCGTGTTGCCCTCACCGGCCACGATCGTGCCGGTCATCGCCCCGCCGGTCATCAGGATGCCGGAGTTGTAGACGGCGGTCCGGCGTTCCAGCAGGTCGGAGACGTCGACACCGCGCTCGGCCAAGGTCGTGGCCAGGAAGTCCAGCGTGCGCAGGTGAATCTGCCGGGAGATGCGGGCCACGTCGACCCGCTGGAAGTAGTTGCGGTAGTTCGGTCCGGAGGCCAGGTCCCGCAGACTCATTCGCGCTCCGTAGTCGAAGCCGAGATCGCTCTTGATGGCGGAGCGCAGCTGTTCGTGGCGACGGACGCGCCGGCTCGGTGCGCGCAGGGCGCGGTAGACCCGGAAGGGCGCACCCAGGAGCGCCTGGAACGCGGCCGCGACCGCCTGCGCGCCCAGCACCGAGTCATCGCCGCCCACCTGGCCCGCGGGCAGGTAGGAGGACTCCGGCGCGGGCTGTTCCACGACCGTGTCGGCGACCCGGAAGGCGTCTTTGACCGGGGGCAGCAGCAGGGTCGTCGACTCCAGGTAGAGCGTGCCCGCGCTCACGGTGACCTGCAGATAGACCGAGAGCACCAGATCCGTGCCCCAGGCGGCGACCTGGCTGCGCAGGCAGTGTCGGATCGGACCGCGGTGGTGGCCGCGGTAGCGCCGGACCAGTTCGGGGTCGATCGCGTGACTGGGTCTGCCCTGCTCCTCCGGCAGCACGGCCCGGGTGAGTCCGGTGCGCTCGACCTCCGGCTGACGCAGCACGGTGCCGTCGACGAAGAGCTTCTCGCTGACCGTGAGTTCCTCGATGCCGTCGAGTGAGCCCGCGGTCTCGGCGCGCAGCGCGGTCAACTGCGTCAGCAGGCCGTCCACGAGTTCGGCGGCGGTCGGTACCGTCCACGGCGTGGCCTGGGCGGGAATCTCGCCGACCAGGTTCCTGGTGGGTGTGAGCCGCGTCGTGGTGGACCAGGAGTCGAGTTCCACGCCCGAGCCGATGAACGGCGAATAGCCGCTGTAGACGGTGATGTTGCCGTCCGTCGCCGGGGCTTCGGGGCGACCTTTCGCGGGCCGCGCGGCGAAACCCTTGCCCGTCAGCTCCCGGCTGACGGTGTGCCAGGCGATCGTCCGCTCGTTCCAGACGATGGTCCAGGGCAGCAGGACCAGCAGCGGGATGCCGAGGATCAGTGCGGGCGCCAGGTCAGGGAACCAGACCCACGGCCTGGGCAGCGGCTGCGTGAACAAGGCGACCATGATCAGCACGACCACCGACGCGATCAGCCGTGCCACCGCGCCGACCACCACTTTGGTCCGAGAGGTGCTGGTACGCCCGGTGGCCTCGTCCTTGATCCGGTTCGGCCGCGGGTCCAGCGTCGGGGCTCCGGCGAGGAAGGCCAGCGCCACCCACATCACCAGCGTGACAGCTGGCTGCAGCACCAGGGAGACCATCAGGCAGGCGGTGAGCCGCTGGTCCCGCTCGGTCAGCCGGGTGAGGGCGCCTCGCGCATGCTGCTTCACCAGCTCGATGTTGACGCCGTAGGCGGGCGCATAGGCCCGGTGCGGCTCGTCCTCGAACTCTTCGATCACCTTGCGGGCGAAGTCCTCGTCGAGGTGCGCGCCCGCGCAGAGGTGTCGGGTGGCCTGCTCGGTCTCCTCGACGAGTAATGCGACGCCGCCTGCGTCGCCCGTGTCGGTCGCGTTCGTCAACTGTCCACCGCCGCAGAGAAGGAACTCCTGAGACTTGTCGTGACCAGAGTGCCACGGGTGGCACGCCGTGTGTACATGATCAGTCAAAAACGGACGCCGCACGCCTCGAAGGCCCGGCGCGGCCCATCCCCTCCTGGATGTGTGGGCCGCGCCAGGCCTTCGAGGCGGAGATTGCTACGCCCGCACCCCGTAGGCCGCACGCAGGCGGTCCTGCGCGGCCGGGCCGCCGCCCAGTTCCGCTGCGGCCAGGTGGTCGAGGCCCAGGAGGGCCGCGCCGACCACCGGCGGGGTGGTGACGACTCGCGGCGTCGCCAACGGTGCCGAGGCGGCGAGGCGGGCCAGGACCGCGTTCATCAGCAGGGGCTGACGAGCCGCCAGAACGCCGCCGCCGAGGACCACGTCGGCGGGGGAGTCCAGCAGGTCCAGACGGCGCAGGGCCACGGTCGCCAGGGTGGCGATCTCCTCCGCCTGGCGCTCCACCAGCGCCACCGCCACCGGATCGCCCGCCTCCGCGCAGCGGAAGAGGACCCGGACCAGCTCGTGCAGTCGGCCGTCGGCGATCTGGCCCAGATGGATCGCCTCCGCCACCGCGCTCGCGCTCACGAGCCCGAAGTGCTCGGCGACCGCGGCCGCCAGCGCGGTGGGCGCGCCACGGCCGTCCTCGGCGCGGCTGGAGGCCCACATGACCTCCAGCGAGATGCCCCCGCCGCCACCCCAGTCGCCGGTGATCTGGCCGAGCGCGGGGAATCGCGCCGTGCGGCCGTCCGGCAGCAGGCCGACGCAGTTGATCCCCGCGCCGCAGACCACCGCGACCCCGCGCGGCGCGTCCGTGCCCGCGCGCAGCAGCGCGAAGGTGTCGTTGGCGACGACCGTCGTGCGCGACCAGCCGCGCGCGGCGATCGCCTGTTGCAGCGCGCGCTCCTCGACCGGCAGATCCGCGTTGGCCAGGCACGCCGAGACGTGCGTGACCAGCGGGCCCTGTCCGCCGCGGACGTCGAACCCGGCCTCCCCGGCGGCCGCGGCCACCAGTTCGGCCAGCTCGTCGATCGACGCGTCGGGGCCGATCTCGTACGGCCGGAAGCCGCCGCCACGGGCGCGGCCGAGGACGGAACCCGTCGCGGTCACCAGGGCCACGTCCGTCTTGCTGTTACCCGCGTCGATCGCGAGCACGCCCGCGACCAACTCGGTCCCCACCGCGCCGACGGTGCCGGTGCCGATCGGGTTCCCCACCTCCTCGTCCCAGTCGGAACTGGGTTCAGAACCGGGGTCGGAGTCGGGATCGGACTGTTCTGCGGTCATGAAGGTCGTCACGCCCATGCCAGGTGCTCGCGGTTGTGCGCGATCAGACGGTCCGTCAACTGATCCGCCAAGTCGATCTGGCCGACCAGCGGGTGGGCCAGCAGGGCCTGGAAGACCCGGTCGCGCCCTCCCCTCAGCGCCGCGTCCAGCGCGAGCTGCTCGTAGCCGGTGACGTGCGCGATCAAGCCGGCGTAGAGCGGCTCGACGGCCGGGACAGGCAGCGGGCGCGCACCGGTCGCGTCCACGAGCGCGGGGACCTCGATCACCGCATCGTCCGGCAGGAACGGCAGGGTGCCGTCGTTGAGAACGTTCACGACCTGCTCGCTGGGCGCACCGCCCTGCGTGCCGAGCAGCGAGGCGACCAGCTGCACCGCCGCCTCGGAGTAGAAGGCGCCGCCGCGTTGGCCGAGCAGCTCGGGCTTCTCGTCCAGCAGCGGGTTCGCGTACATGTCCAGCAGTTCGCGCTCGATCGCCGCGACCTGCGAGGCCCGCGAGCCCTGCACCTTCAGCTCCTCGACGACCGCGTCGTGCTGGTAGAAGTAGCGCAGGTAGTACGAGGGCACGACGCCCAACTGCCGCACCAGCGACAGCGGCAGGTGCAGGTCCTCGGCGATTGCGGTGCCGTGTCCGGCGATCAGGTCGGGCAACACGTCCTTGCCGTCCAGGCGGACGCCGCGCTCCCACGTCAGGTGGTTCAGGCCGACGTGGTCCAGTTGCACCCGCTCCGGCGCGACGCCCAGCATCCCGGCGAACTTGCGCTGGAAGCCGATCGCCACGTTGCAGAGACCGACGGCCTTGTGACCCTCCGTCAGCAGCGCGCGGGTGACGATGCCGACCGGGTTGGTGAAGTCGACGATCCACGCGTCCGGGTTGGCCCGGCGCACCCGCTCGGCGATGTCCAGCACGACCGGTACGGTCCGCAGCGCCTTGGCGAGCCCGCCGGCTCCCGTCGTCTCCTGGCCGACGCAGCCGCACTCCAGCGGCCAGGTCTCGTCCTGGTCGCGTGCGGCCTGGCCGCCCACCCTGAGCTGCAGCAGCACCGCGTCCGCGCCCTGGACGGAGGCGTCCAGATCGGTGGAGGTGGTGATCGTGCCCGGGTGGCCCTGCTTGGCGAAGATCCGGCGGGCCAGCCCGCCGACCAGCTCCAGCCGTTCGGCAGCCGGGTCCACCAGAACCAGCTCGCCGATCGGCAGGCTGTCGCGGAGTCTGGCGAAGCCGTCGATCAGCTCCGGCGTGTACGTCGAGCCGCCCCCGACGACGACCAGCTTGAGGCTCATCAGCCCTTGACTCCTGTCAGTGTGACGCCCTCGATGAAGGCCTTCTGTGCGAAGAAGAACACGATGATCACGGGCGCCATCACCAGCAGGGTGGCGGCCATGGTCAGGTTCCAGTTGGTGTGGTGCGCGCCGTGGAAGGACTGCAGTCCGTAGGAGAGCGTCCAGGCGGCGGGGTTGTCCGAGGCGTAGATCTGCGGGCCGAAGTAGTCGTTCCAGCAGTAGAAGAACTGGAAGAGCGCGACGGCGGAGATGGCCGGCTTCGCCATCGGCAGCACGACCTTGAGCAGCGTGCGCAGCTCGCCGCAGCCGTCGACCTTGGCCGCGTCCAGGTACTCCTTGGGGATGGTCAGCAGGAACTGGCGCAGCAGGAAGATGGAGAAGGCGTCACCGAAGGCCATCGGGATGATCAGCGGCCAGAGCGTGCCGTCCATGTTCATCTGCTTGGCCCAGAACAGGTACATCGGGATGATGATCACCTGCGGCGGCAGCATCATCATCGAGATGACCAGCATCATCGCCAGCCGGCGGCCGGGGAAGCGGAACTTCGCCAGCGCGTAGGCGACCGGGACGGAGGAGACGACCGTCAGCAGCGTGCCGAGCACGGCGTACTCGGCGGTGTTCTTCCACCAGGTGCCGAAGCCGGGGACGTCGAAGATCGCCTTGTAGTTGCTCCAGACCCAGTGCGTGGGCCAGTAGTTGCTGCTCAGCGCCTGGTCGTCGCTCATCACCGAGGTGAGGAAGAGGAAGACGAACGGCAGCACGAAGATCAGTGCGATCGCGATGCCGATCGAGTGGACCGCGATCCACTCGAGCGTCTTGCGCCGCTTGGCCTTGCGGAAGGCGATCGCCGAGCTGTTCGGCACGCCCTTGTTGGCGCGCGCGGGCTTCGTGGTGAGACCGCCGCTGTCAGTGGTGCTTGCTACGTTGCTCATGGGTGGGAGTCCTTCCTAGTCCTCAGCCATGAGGCCGGAGCGGCGGCGCATCAGCAGCGAGGTGCACGCCATGGCGATCAGGAACAGCAGGATCGAGACGACGCAGGCCGCGCCGTAGTCGAAGCGCTGGAAGCCGATGTTGTAGACGAGCTGGGGCAGGGTCCAGGTCGAGCCGTTCGGGTAGCCCGGCTCGAACTGCTGGCCGGAGCCGCCGATCTGGCCGGAGGCCACCTGCCCGGCCACGATGGCCTGGGTGTAGTACTGCAGCGTCTGGATCACGCCCGTGATCACGGCGAACATGATGATTGGCATGATGTTGGGGAGCGTGACGTAGCGCCAGCGGTGCCAGGCGTTGGCCCCGTCCAGCGACGCGGCCTCGTACTGCTCGGCGGGCACGTCCAACAGCGCGGCCATGAAGATCACCATCAGGTCGCCGATGCCCCAGAGCGAGAGCAGCACCAGCGAGGGCTTGGACCAGTTCGGGTCGTTGAACCAGCCCGGCGGGTGGGCGATGCCCAGGTCGGCCAGGTAGTGGTTGACCGGCCCCGTGCCCGGATTGAAGAGGAACGCGAAGGCGATCGTCGCCGCCACCGGCGGGGCCAGGTAGGGCAGGTAGAACGCGGTGCGAAAGAAGCCGGCGCCGGTCTTGATCTTCGTGATCAGCATGCCGATGCCGATGCCGAAGACGGTCCGCAGGGTCACCATCACCAGCACCAGCCAGACGGTGTTGCGCACCGACTGCCAGAAGAAGGGGAACTTGGTGATGACGTAGTCGTAGTTCCTGAGGCCCACGAAGGACGGCGGGTTGAAGCCGTCGTAGTGCGTGAGCGAGAAGTAGACGGTGGCGACCAGCGGATAGGCGAAGAAGACGCCGAAGCCGATCAGCCAGGGGGAGAGGAAGCCGGCGGCGGTCGCCAGCTCCTTGCGCCGCTTGCGACGCAGCGCGGGTGCGAGAGACATGTCGGTCACCGCCAGAGGAGTGGGGGAGCGGGACCGGGCCCGGCCGCGGTGGCCGGGCCCGGTGGGGGCTTACTGCGCCTGCGCCAGGTCGGCGTCGATCTGGGCGGCGGTCGACTTCAGCGCCGCGTTCAGGTCGGTCACCTGGCCGGACTCGTACTTGTAGCCCAGGTTCTGGAAGGTCACCAGGTAGGCGCCGCCGTTGGGCGTGGCAGGGGTGGTGTTGCTGTTCGGGTTGGCCGCGACGTCCAGGAAGGTCTGGAAGGCGGCGCTGTGGTCCAGCGTCGGGTCCTTGAGCGCGGCGTAGGTGCTCGGCACGTTGGAGATCGCGTTGGCGAAGGAGACGAGCGCCTTGGTGTCCGTGGTGAGGAACTTGAGGAACTCCCAGGCGGCGGCCTGCTTCTTGCTGGTGCCCGCCAGGCCGATGATGGTGCCGGTCTGGTAGCCCTTGCCGTAGGTCGCGACCTGGTCGTCGGCTACCGGGAGCGGCGCGGTGGCGTAGTTGATCTTCGAGGCGTCGCTCTTGATGCTGCTCACGCGCCACTCGCCGTCCATCGACATGGCCAGCTGGCCGGTCTCGAACGGGTTCTTGGCGCTGAACTCGTCACCGAACGTGGTGCGGAACTTGTCCAGCTGCTTGTAGCCGCCGAGCAGGTCGGTCAGCTTCTTCTGCTCCTTCAGCGCGTTCGCGAAGGCCGGGTCGGTGGTGAGGGCGGACTTGCCGTCCGAGCCGAACCAGCCGGTGGGGCCGAACTGCGCCGCGTAGTGCTCGGTCGTGGTCTCGTAGCCGTGGTACAGCGGCATGAAGCCGAGCTGCGAGTAGCTGCCGCCGCTGGACTTGGTGAGCTTGACGGCGTCCTGCTCGAACTCGGTCCAGGTCTTCGGCGCGTTCGCGATGCCGGCCGCCTTGAACATGTCGGTGTTGTAGTAGAGACCGTAGGCGTCGCCCAGCAGCGGCAGGGCGCACTGGTTGCCCTTGTAGTTGGTGTAGTCGAGCATCGCCTTGGAGAAGGTCTTCGTCTTGTCGATGCCGTCCTTCTGCAGGAACGGGTCGAGGTTCACCCACTCGTGGCTGTTGCAGAACTGGCCGACGTTGTTGGTGGTGAAGGAGGAGACGACATCGGGGGCGTTCGCCCCGCCCGCCCGCAGCGCCTGGTTGATCTTGTCGTCGGTGACGTTGGAGACAGCGTGCACCTTGATGTTCGGGTGCGAGGCCTCGAACGCGGCGATGTTGTCGTTGATCGCCTTGAGCTCGTTCGGCTGGCTCCAGCCGTGCCAGAAGGTGATGGTGACGGGGGCGCTGCTGCTGCCGGTGTTGCCCGCGCTGCCGCCGCTCTGGCCGGTGCAGGCGGCGGCGGTCAGCGCGAGCGAGGCGGCGACGGCGAGGGCGGCGGCGGTGCGGCGGCCTCTGCGGTGCGTTGACTGAACGGTCGACACGGGTTCTCCAGTGGGGTTCGGACCAGTTTCGAAGGGCGCTGTCGAGGTGCACTGAGCTACGGGCGCGGCGCAGTGCTTGCCGGTCCGTTGCCGTTCATGGGGGTGCGGTTGGTTGGTCTGGAGGTGTTGCTGGATCAGTGGTGCTGGTTCAGCGGTGCTGGATCAGTGGGTGGAGAAGACCTGTTCCCTGGCTGTCGCCAGCGCGGTCTGCAGTGCGCCGATGACGACGGGTGATCCGGCCAGCTCGCTGAGCAGCAGGCGTGGTCGGGGCACGGCCAGTCCTGTCAACTCCTCCTGCACCAGCGCCCGCAGGGCCTCGCCGCCGGCGCGTGGCACCGAGCCGCTGAGGAGGACCAGCTCCGGGTCAACCACCGCCACGATCGCGGCGAGGCCGGTGGCCATCCGCTCGGCCAGCGTCCGCAGGAACGCGTCCGCGCCGCGCTCGACGGCCTCGGCGACGACGGCTTTCGCGGTCCCCCCGCTCAGACCGTGCTCGCGGGCGAGGGCCAGCACGGCGGGAGCACCGGCCAACTCCTGGAAGCCGCCGGAGTTCTCCACCTCGAGGTGGACGTTCTTGATCAGCGGCGCGCCCGGCATCGGCATGTAGCCGACCTCGCCCGCGCCGCCCGTGTGGCCCCGGTGCATCCGGCCGCCGAGGACGAGGGCGGCACCGATGCCCTCCTCGACCCAGAGCAGCACGAAGTCCCGGACGCCCTGCGCCAGTCCGACCCGCTGCTCGGCGACGGCGGCCAGATTGACGTCGTTCTCCATGGCGACCGGCAAGCGCAGCGCGTCGGTCAAGTCGTCGACCAGCCGCGGCGCGTGCCAGCCCAGCAGATGGGCGGCGTAGCGGAGCTCGCCGGTCGCCGGGTCGAGCGCGCCCGGCGTGCCGATGACGATCTGCCGCAGCGCGCCGCGGTCCAGACCGGCGGCGGCGGTGGCCGTGTCCAGCGCCATGGTGATCTGGGCGAGGGCCTCGCCCGGGTTGCCCTCCGGCAGCGGCAGGCGGTGCTCGGTGACGATGCCGCCGGTGATGTCGGCGATGGCGACCCGGATCCGGCTCGGGTTCACGTCCAGGCCGGCGACGTAGGCGGCGCGCGGGTTGATCTCGTACAGCTGCGCGCCGGGCCCCGGCCGTCCGGCGGTCGTCCCGACGGGCACGACCAGCCCGGCGCTCTCCAGTCGGGCCAGCAACTGCGAGGCGGTCGGCTTCGACAGCCCGGTCAGCGTGCCGAGCTGGCTGCGGGACAGGGGCCCCTGCTCCAGCAGCAGCTCCAGCGCTGCCCGGTCGTTGATCGCACGCAGCAGGCTCGGAGTGCCGGGCTGCGAGGGGTTGCCGGTGCCGGTCGACATGGCGTTCAATCACTCTCCTCGCGTGGGTGCCCAGCACCCTAGTGGGTGCGGATTGGCTGAACTATTAGGAAACTTTCCTATTGGTTGGCAGGAACGTACGGCTGCACCCGCGCAGATGTCAATGCCCCGGGAACGGCTCGGTCTCCTTGGAGACCGAAGCGTTATCCGGGGCGCTGGATGGTGCAACTACCTCGCTTGCCGACGTGCTAGTGCTGGTTCGGGTCGTCCAGGCCCGGGATCGGCGCTGTCGCGCGGGACTGTGCGCTGTTGGGGTCGCCGAGGGCCGAGGGCGCCGACATGTCCGGGCCGCCAGGCCCACTGCGGGGCGCGGGGACGTCCCCGACCTGCGGGGTCGGGCCGAGGTGGACGCCGGCCGCCTCCAGGGCGATCTTGAGGCGGCGGCGCAGCTCGCGCGCCACGCCCAGCGCCTTGCCAGGCATCACCTTCGCCGAGACGTGCAGGATCATCGCGTCGGCGGCCAGCGAGTCGACGCCCAGGACCTTCACCGGCTCCGTCGGCTCCCACAGCTGCTCGGCCCAGCGCTCCTCCTTCGCCATCTCCTCGGCCGCCGCGAGGATCACCTGCTCGACCGCGTCGATGTTCTCGTGGTAGCCGAGCGGGATCTCCACGTTCGCCGTGGCCCAGCCCTGGCTCAGGTTGGCGATCCGCTTGACCTCGCCGTTGCGGATGTACCAGATCTCGCCGCTCAGGCCGCGCAGCTTGGTGACCCGCAGGCCGACCTCCAGCACCGTCCCGGTGGCCACGCCGGTGTCGATCTGGTCGCCGACGCCGTACTGGTCCTCAATGATCATGAAGACGCCGGAGAGGAAGTCCGTCACCAGGTTCCGCGCGCCGAAACCGATTGCCACACCCGCCACACCCGCGCTCGCCAGCAGCGGGGCCAGGTTGATTCCGAGGACCGGCAGGATCGTGATCGCGGCCGTGCCGAGGATCAGGAAGGACGCGACGCTGCGCAGCACGGACCCCATCGCCTGTGACCGCTGCCGCCGCCGCTCCGCGTTGGCGAGCAGGCCCGTGAGCAGGGCGCTGTGCGCCGCGGTGTGGTGCATGTGCGACATCCGGGCGACCAGCTTGTCGATCAGCCGGACCACGACCGCCCGCACGATCAGGGCGATCACCGCGATGAAGAGGATGCGGATCCCACTGGTGACCCACCCCTGCCAGTGCGCGCTGACGTAGCTCACAGCCTGGTTCGCCTCGTGGATCGTGCTCGAGGCGGGAGTCGGAGTGGGCGTCGGGGCGGGGGTGCTGGGGGTATGGCTGGCCATCGCCCCAGACTACCGAGACCGGAGGACGAATCCACAAGCCGCGAGGTCCCCTGAAACGCTTCCCGCTGACCGTCCGTTACTGGGCTTGACCTGCGGTGACCGTGGGCATGATGGCGGTGTGGGCTTCCGGTGTGGGGGAGCACACACCCGGTCGGACCTCAGGTCATGGTGGCGCCCCGGCACCTTCGGCGGCGACACTGTCAGGAGATCACCCCGTCCGGGTGATCGGTCGTCCCGGCGCGAGCCACGCGCCGTAGGCGGAAAGGGAGGCCCTCGTGCCGCATGTTCTGGTCCTGAACGCGTCCTACGAGCCATTGGGCGTCGTGCCACTACGACGCGCCCTGGTCCTCGTCCTCGACAAGAAGGCTGTGAGCCTTGAGGAGACCGGGGTTCTATTGCACAGCGCGACCAGCGCCATATCGGCGCCGTCCGTCGTCCGACTGACCCGTTTCGTGCGGGTCCCTTTTCGCGGGCCCGTCCCGCTCACCCGGCGGGCGCTGTTCGCCCGCGACGGTGGGCGCTGCGTGTACTGCGGTGGCGTCGCAACCAGCGTCGACCACGTGGTGCCGCGCAGCCGGGGCGGCCAGCACGCGTGGGACAACGTGGTGGCGGCCTGCCGCCGCTGCAACCACGTGAAGGCGGACCGGCACCTCTCCGAGATCGGGTGGCGCATGAAGCGGACACCGGCCCCACCGACGGGGCTGGCCTGGCGCATCATCGGCACGGGCCACCGCGACCCGCGGTGGCGCCCGTATCTGGAGCCGTACGGCACGGCGGAGGAGCTCTCGCACCTCTCGCCATCGCATCATGCCATGGCATCGGCCCCGGCCGAGCTCAGCGCGTAATCGCGCGAGGCTCGCCGGGGCTTTCTGCTTTTGGCTCCAGACTCGGCGCATGGGGGAGTTGCACCTCCAGGGGCGCGGGGAACTGCGCGAGAAACCACCCTGTGCGGATGGCCCTGCGCGTTGAGGACCATCCGCATGCCAGTGGCTTGTCGCGCAGTTCCCCGCGCCCCTGGTGGTGCAGCGGACCTCTCGTCGTGACCCGTCGCGCCCAAGCGGCGGAGCCGCGAATCAGTCGAGCCCCGCGCCCCTGAGGAGGCGCAACCGGCCGACTGCTCGAACGTCAAGGTGTCGGCGAAGCGGACGGCGAAGCCGTCGCCGGTGGGGTGGCCGGGGGAGTCGCAGGGGGTGTTGCCGGAGGCGTGGGCGCGCCGGTCACGGCGTAGAGCTCCAGGCCGTAGAGGGAGTACCCGAAGCGCGTCGCGCGGGAGACCCCCTGCATGCGGACGTACTGCGCGTTCACCGCGCCGAAGCGGACCGTCTCGTCGCCGCCGCGGCCGCTGTCCACCGTCGCCACGGTCGTCCAGGTCTGACCGTCCGTCGAGGTCTGGATCTGGTAGCGCGCCGCGTACGCGTCCTGCCAGTGCAGGACGACCTCGCCCAGCGTCGCCGGCGTCGCAAGCTTCAGCTGGACCCACGCGTCGTCCTGCGCCGGGGACGACCACCGCGTCGTCGGATCGCCGTCGTTGACGTTCGACGCAGGGAAGTCCGCTGTCTCGTCGCCCGACGAGCTCGCCGTCGCGGTGAGCGCCAGGTCCGGGCCGCCCGTGCGCGGGTAGACGTGCACTGTGACGTCCTGCGTCGCGACCCGCCCGCCGACCGTGAAGACGACGTGCGCCGGGTAGACGCCCGTCGGGGTGTTCGCCGCCGCGGCGAAGGAGAGCGGGACGCCCGCCTGGCCCCCGCGCGGCAGCGCGACCGCGCCGGTGCCGGTCACTGTCACGCCCTTCGCCGTCGCGGGCAGCTGCGCGGTGACCGTGCCCGTCGCGCCGCCGACGCCCTGGGCCTGGAGCACGCCCGGCAGGGTCACCGCGGTGCCGCCCGCCTGGAGGTCGATGCTCTGACGGCCGAGCTGGAGCGTCGCGGGCGGGGTGTCCGCGAACCAGGGGACGATCTGGTAGACGACCGGCGCCTGCGCGCCGTCCGCCCAGACCAGACGGATCTGGTCCACCTTGAGTTTCGGATCGGTCGCGAGCTCGGTGTAGCCGCCGCCCGCGAGCGCGCCCGCCCGGGTCCAGCCCTTCTCCTGACTGTGCACCTCCACCCAGCCCGGCGCGTGCACCCGGCCGTCGGCCAGCACCACGACGCGGTTGAGCGGGCGGGTCTGACCCAGTGCCACCGTCAGTGCGTCGCCCGGCTGCGGGGCGGCGGCCGCGCGGTACGGAGAGTCGAGGGAGCCGTCGACGACGTTCGAGACCGGCGAACCGTCCAGCGCCGCCGGGCCGGTCGCGGTCATCGCGGTGGCGTCGGGCGCGGTGACGCTGAAGCTGCGGACGGCGACGGCGTTGTCCTGGGTGCTCGTCGCGCGCAGGCGCAGGTAGCGGGCGACCGTGCCGGCCGGGAGCGTCGCGTCGATCTCGCGCTGCCCGTGGTAGCTCGCGACCCGCTGCCAGCCGCCGTCGTCGGTCGCGTACTCCAGCACCGCGTCATGCAGGTAGTCGCCCTCGGCGACATCACCCGCTGGGCCGCCCATCAGGATGTGGACCTCCCGGACCGGCGTCGCGCTGCCGAGGTCGACCCCGACGCTGTCGCCGGACTGCGGCGGCGCGCTGGACCAGTAGTAGCTGTTCGGATCGGCGTCGACCATCAACGCGGGGTCGTGGTCCTGGGCGGTGCCCATCGTGCTCGTCGCCGTCAGCTGGTTGCCGTCGACGCCCGCCCAGCTGTCCGAGGCCTTGAGCGCGCGCTGGAGGAAAGGGTCGAGCACGCCCGCGCCGATGGTGACGCCCGAGTCGGCGAGCTGTTCCAGCTGCTGACGCAGGGCCACCCGCTGGTCCCAGGCCGCCGCGCCGCTCCCGGCACGCTGCGCGGCGAGCATGTCGACCGCGGCCTGGCCGGCACGGCCGTAGCGGGTGAGCTGGTCGAGCCAGGAGGAGTCCTCGGCGAGCAGCTGTCCGCCGTCGACCCCCGCGAGGTTGTCAGTGGCGTGTGCCATCGTGGTGAACGCGGCACGGAGCTGTGCGGCGGCCTGGGCGCGGGCGGCCGTCGCGGCCTGGTCCGTGGCGTCCGGTCGGGGGGACGCCGGTTCGAACGCGGCCCAGAAGGCGGCGAGCAGCGGCCGCACATAGGCGGATTCCTGCTGGCCGAGCGGGGAGGAGACGCTGTTGCCGGCCAGCGCGGCGAGTGCGGCCTGCGCCGCCCGGACGTCGGGCGCGCTGCCCGCCAGGTCGGCGACGGCGGCCTGCCAGGACGCCTGCGGCTGGTAGCCCGAGGGGTTCCAGGCGAAGTCGGCCGAGGTGAAGAGCGGGATGCGCGAGGCGACGGGCTGCTGCATGGCGTTGACCAGCAGCCCCGCCGCGCCGGTGCTGAGCGAGGCGTCGCGGCCCTGGTACGCGCCGAGGTAGAGGCGGTCCTGTGCGGAGTCGTTGACGGGGTAGTTGTCCTGGGTCACCAGTGGGTGCGCCAGGACCTGCTGGGCCGCCGTCAGGTCCGAGCCGGTGATCGTCGCGGGCTGCACGCCCACGCCGGTCCACGCGATCCGCACCTGCGGGTTCAGCGCCTTGGCCAGCGCTGTGCGGTAGGGGGTCGCGCCGCTGCGGTAGTACTCGCTGGGCAGCACGGTCAGCGCGTCCGCGTCCGGGTGCTTCGCGAGGAAGCGCCGCAGCACGACGTCGACGAGGTCGGCCTGCGCGCGGGCCGCGGCGGCCGGGCCGTGGCCGTAGGCGCTCGCGTCGGCCGAGCAGTGCCAGTGGGAGAAGGTGCTCTCGGAGAAGTCCAGCTGGAACGAGCGGAAACCGAGCGCCCACAGCTCCTCGGCCTTGGCGATCAGCGCGTCCTGGTCCTTGCCGGAGGTGAAGCACAGCGAGTCGCCGAGGGAGAGCGAGTAGCCGAGCGTGACGTGCTCCGACGCTGCCCGCCGGCCCAGCGCGCCCAGCTCCGCCTGCTGGTCGGCGGGGTAGGGCTCGCGCCACTGGGTGCCCCGGTAGGGGTCGTCGCCCGGCGCGTAGAGGAAGTAGTTCTGCTTGGTCCGGCCGAGGAAGTCGACCATCTCCATGGCCTGCTGCGCGGTCCAGGGGGTGCCGTAGAAGCCCTCGGTGACGCCGCGCCTGGGGGCGGCGGGCCAGTCCTGGACGACGACGCCGGGCAGCGTGCCGCCGCTGCCGAGCAGCTGCCGGAAGGACTGCACCGCGTGGTAGGTGCCCTCCGCGTCGACGCCCGCGAGCACCGCGACCCCGGCCTTGCCCGCCGTGGTCGTCCCTGCTGCCAGCACGTATCCGCCCGCCGGCAGGCCGATCGGCGAGGGCGCCGCCTCGGCCGCGCTCCCGAGTGAGCGCAGCGCGCGGTCCGTCCCGCCGCCCGCGCCCTCGGTCAGGCCGCCGAGGTAGACAGTGAGCACGCCCGGCTGCGGATCGGCCTCGGGCGAGACGGTGTCGACCCGCTGTACGCCCGCCGTCGCGAGCGCGGCCTGGAGTGCGGCGAGCGCGCCGGGGTCGGCCTGCGGTGCGACGGCGAGCGCGACGCGCGACGGCTTGGCCACGGCCGTTCCCTGCGCCCGCTCGCGCTGTGGTCGGGGGTAGATCGCGGGGCCGGAGGCGTCCGCCCCGCTGGTCGTCGTCGTGGGGTCGCCCGGCGTGGTCTCGGTGTCGGCGAGCACCTGCGTCACGGCGTGGGGCGCGGTGTCGTTCGCGCCGGCTGGCGTGGCCCCGGCGACCAGCCCGCTGCCGACGACGGCGGCCACGGTGAACGCCGCGCTCGCCCGCAGGGCGGCGCTTCGCGTGCGCACCTGAGTGGTGAGCGCCAGCAGCGGAGCGGTGCCCTTGAGCTGGGCGATCAGCCGGTCCGCCGTCTCCGGTGCGAGGCGGCGCGCGGTACGGGCCGCGCTCCGGCGCGCGGTCAGCGCGGGTGCGGAGCCGAGCAGCTGGCGCAGCGTCTGGTGCTCCGCCACGGTCCGACGCAGGCTGCTGCCGAGCGCCGCGACGATGCCGTCGGCGGCCGGTGCGGGCCGGTGGTCCACGGGGACTCCTGCTGCCTGGTCGGATACGAACGTCGTTCACGGGACCGTGCCCGCGCAATGAGCGAGGGCGCGGGGAAATGTCCGACACATCACCGCAAAGGGTGATCTCTCGTGCAGTTCCTCACGCCCCCGAAGTGCACGGCCGCAGCCAGAGCTTGCGTCCGAACGGCCCAAGCCCACCATCCCTGCCCTTTGCATGTCAATGCACGGGCGTGTCCCCACAATGCACCCCCGGCCACACGCACGGACGCCCGCGACCACCCCGATGGCCGGTGTCGGAGCCCCCACCGGATGGGTAGGTGGATAGCGCCCGTCCCCGCTCCGGGGCGGGTCCAGGCCGCCTCGGGCGCGGGCCCGGGCCGGGCCCGGAGCGGACGCGGGATCAGACCGCCCCGACAGCTCGTCCCCCCGCGCCGGCCCCGTCAGCACGACCGCACATGACATCGACCGTCCACTCACTCGTCACCGACTGCCCCCCGCGAGGAGATTCCGTGGCTGCCGCCGCTCATCGTCCGTCCCCCGCCGCAGCAGGGGGGTTGCAGACGCTCGCCCATGCCTACGGCGTGGACACCGAGTTCGAGGGGCGGGCCGTCGCGCCGGACACGCTGGTCGCCGTCCTCGCCGCGATGGGCGTGGACGCCGGGACCACCGCGGCGGCGGAGGACGCGCTGGCCGGCCTGCACGCCCGGCGCGCGCAGCGCCTGCTGCCGCGGGCGATCGTGGTGCGCGCCGGGCGCGGCCAGGAGGTGCCGCTGCCCGGAGCCGCCGAAGCCTGGGTGGAGCTGGAGGGCGGAGGCAGCGTCACCGTCGGCACGCCCTTTCCGCGCGGGGCGCACCAGGGTGAGACGGGGGAGACCCGGCCGCTGCCCGGCGACCTGCCGGTCGGTCGGCACACGCTCTGCGCGCGGCTCGGCGACCGCCTCTCCGCCGCCGCGCCGCTGCTGGTCGCCCCGAACCGGCTGGCCGGACCGGCCGAACGGAGTTGGGGCTTCCTGGTCCAGCTCTACTCGCTGCTGGGCGAGCACTCCTGGGGCATGGGCGACCTCGGCGACCTGGCCGAGCTCGCGCTCTGGTCCGGCCACACACTCGGCGCGGGCTTCGTCCAGGTCAACCCGCTGCACGCGGGCATGCCGCCGGGGCCCGACGGCACCTCGGACCCCTCCCCCTACCGGCCGTCCTCCCGCCGCTTCGCCGATCCCGTGCACCTGCGCGTCGAGGCCGTTCCCGAGTATCCGTACCTGACCCCGGAGGCCCGCGAGCGCGTCCAGGATGCCGCCCGTCGTGGCGCGCGGCTACGCGAGGGCGTGCTGATCGACGAGGCGCTGATCGACCGCGACGCCGTCTGGGCGGCCAAGCGCGAGGCGCTGGAGGTGCTCCACGCGGTCCCGCGCGGCGTCGGCCGCGAGGCGGACTACCAGGCCTTCCTGCGGCGCGAGGGCGACGGCCTGCTCCAGTACGCGACCTGGTGCGCGCTCGCGGAGGTTCACGGCCCGGCCTGGCGGAGCTGGCCCGGCGGTCTGCGCGACCCCGGCAGCGCGGCCGTCCTGCGCGCCCGCGCGGAGCTGGCGCACCGGGTCGACTTCCACCGCTGGCTCGCCTGGCTCGTGGACGAACAGCTCGGCGCGGCCCAGGACGCGGCGCGCGCGGCCGGGATGCCGCTGGGGCTGATCCACGACCTCGCCGTCGGCGTCCACCCGGACGGCGCGGACGCCTGGGCACTGCAGCACTGCCTGGCCGAAGGCATCAGCGCGGGCGCGCCGCCGGACGCCTTCAACGCGCACGGCCAGGACTGGGCCCTCCCCCCGTGGCGGCCCGACGCGCTCGCCGACGCCGGCTACGCGCCCTTCGCGGACCTGCTGCGGGCCAACCTGCGGCACGCGGGCGGCTTGCGCGTGGACCACGTGATGGGTCTCTTCCGGCTCTGGTGGGTGCCGGAGGGCCGGCCGCCGACGGAGGGCGCCTACGTCCGCTACGACCACGAGGCGATGCTGGGCGTCCTCGCACTGGAGGCGCAGCGTGCGGGCGCGGTCGTGATCGGCGAGGACCTGGGCACGGTCGAGCCCGGTGTACGCGAGGAGTTGGCCTCGCGCGGGGTGCTCGGCACCTCCGTGCTCTGGTTCGAGCGCGACTGGTCCGAGAAGGGCGGCGGCTCCCCGCTCCCGCCCGAGCGCTGGCGCGAGGACTGCCTGGCGACGCTGACCACGCACGACCTGCCCAGCACGGCGGCCCGCCTCAGCGGCGAGCACGTCGAGCTGCGGCACCGCCTCGGCCTGCTGGACCGCCCGCTGGCGGAGGAGCAGGCCGAGGACGAGGCCGAACGCGAGGAGTGGCTCGGCGAGTTGGCCCGCGAAGGCCTGATGACCGTGCCCCCCTACGGCGAGGGCCCGGCCGCCGACCTGCTCGAACCGCCGGACGGCCGCCACCTTCCCGAGGCCGTCGCGGCCCTGCACACGTACCTGCTGCGCACCCCGGCCAAGCTGGTCGGCGTCTGGCTCCCCGACGTCCTCGGCGACCCCCGCCCGCAGAACCTGCCGGGAACCTCGAACGAGTACCCCAACTGGCGCCTCCCGATCGCCGACGCGGAGGGCAAGCCCGCCACGCTGGAACGCCTGGCGGCGGCTGAACGCACGGCCGAGCTGGGAGCGGTCCTGCGGGCGGAGTGAGCCTGTGCCGGACTTCGCGTTCCAGTTGCGGAGCAGAACTGACATGACGTCAATCCTTTAACCAACGCGGCTACATGCTGCGCGTGTCCGTCGCCCGCCGCGCGCCGTCACCCTGTTGCCGTCCGTGTCGCCGTTGGTTCAGGAGACCTTCATGGCCCGTTCCGCGCAGCTCCGTTTCCTGCAAGGCCTCGCCGCCGACCACGCCGCCGCGCAGCGGCTCGGGCTACCGGTGGACGAATACCGCGACCTGCGGGACTCCGCCCTGGCGGACCCCGAAGGGCCGTCCCGCCGGGTGCTCCTGCGCCGCGCTGCGGCCGTTGGCCTGGGTGCGGCAGCCGTCAGCCTCGGAGCGGGGGTGCGCCCCGCCCGCGCCGACACGGTCGCGACGACCGTCCCCGTGGCGAAGGCCACCCCGGGCTCGCCGCGCATCGCGATCATCGGCGCAGGCATCTCCGGCCTGAACGCCGCGCTCACTCTCGCCGACAAGGGCGTCGCGAGCACGGTCTACGAGGCCAACCCGCACCGGATCGGCGGTCGGATGTACTCCCAGGGCTCGCCCGCCAACCCCGGCTACTGGGCCCAGGGCCAGGTGTCGGAATGGGGCGGCGAGCTCATCGATACCGGCCACCACACCATCCTCGACCTCTGCCAGCGATTCGGCCTCGCCACCACCGCCGTCCGCCACGTGTACGGCTCGCAGGCCGACCAGATCCTCTGGTTCCAGGGCGGCTACTACGCGCGCTCCCAGGCGGACCTCGACTTCAAGCCCGTCTGGCAGAACATCCAGAGCGACGTCAACGCGGGTAACGGCTACTCGCCGACCTGGAACAACCACACCGCCTACAACGTCACGCTCGACCACATGTCCGTCCGCGACTGGATCAACACCCGTGTCCCCGGCGGCTACGCGAGCAAGCTGGGCGCCTTCCTCGACGTCGCCTACAACGTCGAGTACGGCTCGGACACCCCCAACCAGTCCACCTACGCGCTGCTCACCCTCCTCGCCTGGCAGGTGAATCCGGGCAGCTTCAACATCTGGGGCGGCTCCGACGAGCGGTACCACATCGCCGGCGGCAACGACCAGGTCCCGCACGCCGTCGCGGCCGCGCTGCCGGCCGGCAGCGTCCAGCAGGGCTACACGCTCGAGGCGATCGTCCGCAACAGCGACGGCACCCAGACTCTCACCTTCGCCCTCGACGGCGGCGGCACCGCGACCGTCGTCGCCGACCACACCGTCCTCACCGTGCCGCTGCCGATCCTCCAGCAGCGCATCGACCTGTCCCGGGCCGGACTGGACCCGATGATGCAGGGCGTGCTGAGCCACATGACGATGGGCATGTGCACCAAGCTCAACATGCAGTTCACCTCCCGCCCCTGGGCCTACACCGGCCCCTGGCCGGGGGTCTCCAACGGCGAGATGTTCACCGACCAGGCCATTCAGCAGACCTGGGACGTGACCCGAGGCCAGGCGGGCAGCAGCGGCATCCTGGTCCAGTTCGGTAGCGGCAGCCTCGCTGCCGGGCTCAATCCGCCCGCGCCCTTCACCGACAGTTCGGTCAGTTACACCAACACGCTCGCCAAGAAGTATCTCGCCCAGATCGAAACGGTCTTCCCCGGCACCACTGCCGCCTGGACCGGCAAGGCCACCCTCTCCGACTGGCCCAGCAACCCGTACTCCCTCGGCGCCTACTCCTGCTGGCCCGTCGGCTACGTCACCTCGTACGCCGGCTACGAAGGCACCGCGCAGGGCAACCTGCATTTCGCCGGCGAACACACCGCGTACAACTTCCAGGGCTACATGGAGGGCGGCGCACTGGAGGGCCAGCGCGCGGCGAACGAGGTGCTGACCGCCATCGGCAAGTGACCCCGGCGGGCCGAGCAGGCGTCAGCCCCCACCGCCCTGCGGGCGACGGGGGCTGACGGAACGCCGGTTGACGACCGTGCGCGTGGGCTACTTCTCGCCCGCCGCGCGGTCCGCGGCCTGGGCGCGCAGCGCGCGCTCGATGCCGGAGCGGGACTCGACCACCATGCGGCGCAGCGCCGGGGCCGGGTCGTTCGCCGCGAGCCAGGCGTCCGTCGTGTCCAGGGTCTCCTGGGAGACCTGGATCGACGGGTACAGACCGACGATGATCTGCTGGCCCATCTCGTGCGAGCGCTGTTCGAAGATGCCCTTGATCGCGGCGAAGTACTTCTCCGTGTACGGGGCCAGCAGGTCCTGCTGACCCATCTGCACGAAGCCGGCGATCACGGCTTCCTGCACGGTGTTGGTCAGCGTCTCCGCCTCCACCACCGAGGCCCACGCGGCGGCCTTGGCTTCCGCCGTCGGGCGGGACGCGCGGCAGGTCGCCGCGTGGGCCTCACCGGCAGCGGTCGCGTCGCGGCCGAGCTCGTCGACGACCGCCGTCTCGTCCGCGACGGCCGTCGCGGACAGGCGCTCCAGCAGCGTCCAGCGCAGCTCCGTGTCGACGGCCAGGCCCTCGATCTCGACCGAGCCGTCCAGCAGCCCGGAGAGCAGCGCCAGGTGGTCCTCGCTCGCCGCCGACGCGGCGAAAGCCCGCGCCCACGCCAGCTGGTGGTCGCTGCTCGGCGCCGAGGCGCGCAGCAGCTCCTCGGCCGCGGCGGCCAGCCGGGCACGGCCGGTGACTCGCCACTCGGGCGCGGCGTACAGCTCGACGGCCAGCTTGACCTGACGCTGCAGTGACTGCACCACGCCGATGTCCGACTCCCGGCCGACGCCGTGCAGCACCAGCTCCAGGTAGTCGCGGGTGGCCATCTCGCCGTCGCGGGTCATGTCCCAGGCGGCCGCCCAGCACAGCGCACGCGGCAGCGACTCGGTGAAGTCGGCGATGTGCGCGGTGACGTTGGCCAGCGACACCTCGTCCAGGCGGATCTTCGCGTAGGAGAGGTCGTCGTCGTTGAGCAACACCACGGCCGGACGGTCCCGGCCGATCAGCTCCGGCACCTCGGTGAGCTCGGCGGCGGCGATGTCCAGCTCGATCCGCTCGACCCGCGTCAGCGCGCCGCCCTCGACCTCGTACAGGCCGATCGCGATGCGGTGCGGACGCAGCACGGCCTCGCCGCGCGCGCCGGCGGGCAGGGCCGGGGCCTCCTGGCGGACAGCGAAGGAGGTGATGACGCCGTCGGCGTCCACCTCGATCTCCGGGCGCAGGACGTTGATGCCGGCCGTCTCCAGCCACGCCTTCGACCAGACCTTGAGGTCACGGCCGGAGGTCTCCTCCAGCGCGCCCAGCAGGTCGGACAGGCGGGTGTTGCCCCAGGCGTGGCGCTTGAAGTAGGCGCGGACACCGGCGAAGAAGGCGTCCTGGCCGACGTAGGCGACCAGCTGCTTGAGGACCGACGCGCCCTTGGCGTAGGTGATCCCGTCGAAGTTGACCTGCACGTCCTCCAGGTCGTTGATCTCCGCCATGATCGGGTGCGTGGACGGCAGCTGGTCCTGGCGGTAGGCCCAGGTCTTCATCTGGTTGGCGAACGTCGTCCAGATGTGCGGCCAGCGGGTGCCGACGGCCTCGGCCTGGCAGACGGTCTCCGCGAAGGTCGCGAAGGACTCGTTCAGCCACAGGTCGTTCCACCACTCCATGGTGACCAGGTCGCCGAACCACATGTGCGCGAGCTCGTGCAGGATGGTCGTGGCGCGGCCCTCGTAGGCGGCGTCGGTGACCTTGGAGCGGAAGACGTACTGGTCGCGGATGGTGACCGCGCCCGCGTTCTCCATCGCGCCGGCGTTGAACTCCGGCACGAAGAGCTGGTCGTACTTGCTGAACGGGTAGGGGAAGTCGAACTTCTCCTGGAAGTAGTCGAAGCCCTGACGCGTCACATCGAAGATGTGGTCCGCGTCGAGGAACTGCGCCAGCGACGGACGGCAGTAGACCCCGAGCGGCACGCGCTGCTGGCCGTCGGCGCTGACGTACTCGTCGAAGACGCCGTGGTACGGACCGGCGATCAGCGCGGTGATGTACGTCGACATGCGCGGCGTGACCGGGAAGCGGTGCAGCTCGGTGCCCTCGACGGAGCCCTTCTCGGGCTCGGGGGAGACCTCGTTGCTGATGACCTTCCAGCCGGTCGGCGCGGTCACGTCGAACTGGAACGTCGCCTTGAGGTCGGGCTGCTCGAATGAGGCGAAGACGCGGCGCGCGTCCGGGACCTCGAACTGCGTGTAGAGGTAGGTCAGCTGGTCGACCGGGTCGACGAAGCGGTGCAGTCCCTCGCCGGAGCTGCTGTACGCGCAGTCGGCGACGACGCGGAGCTCGTTCTCGGCGGCCAGGGCGGGCAGTGCGATCCGGCTGTCGGCGAAGACCTCGGCCGGGTCGAGGGCGGTGCCGTTGAGCGTCACCTCGTGCACGGTCGGGGCCACGAGATCGATGAAGCTGGACGCCCCCGGCGTGGTGGCGGTGAAGCGCACCACGGTGGTGGAACGGAACGTGCCTCCTTCCGGCGCCGCGCTCAGGTCGAGCTCGATCTGGTAGGCGTCCACGTGGAGGAGCGCGGCCCGGGTACGGGCTTCCTCACGGGTCAGGTTGGTGCCAGGCACGCTGCGTGACTCCTTTGTCGACTTGGTCTTCCTCGGCATCTTTGCACGTTCCGGTCGGCTGCCCCTGCCCATTACCGCCCATTGCCCGGGGCGACTGTGGCGGTGCCGTCGCGCGGTTGACTACTGTGTCGGGCCGTACATGTGTATGAACGGGGAGGGGATTCACGTGGACGGCTTCCGTACGCCGCCGGCCGGCGACTTCGCGTCCTACGAGGCGCTGCTCGGTCACCAGGGCGAGCACTTCGGGGCGCTGGCCTCCTGGAGCACCGGACAGTGCGCCAACAGCTCGGGCCTGGACGGCCTGCTGCTGCCGCTGCAGGCGCTGGTGCCAGAGGTCTCGCAGTTCTTCGACGGGAAGCTCGCCCAGTGCGGGCGTGGAATGCACCTGGTCGGCGACAAGATCAACCAGACCAGCGCGGAGTACACCAGCACCGACCACGGCGTCGCGGGCGACATGCGCTCGCTCTACCCGTCGGCGTTCTCGGGCTTCCCGAGCATCGCCTCGATCCCGGGCGCGAGCTCCCTGGGTAACTTCCAGGACGCGGGCGTCGACCTCAAGGAGCCGGCGGACGCGAACGAGACGACCTCGAAGGCGATCCACCTGCAGGTCATGGCTCTGAGGGGTCACTCCGACCTGAAGATGGCGAACACCCTGTTCCAGTGGTGCACCGGCCAGAACCTCTTCGAGCTGCTGCTGCATCCGCTTTTCGGCGAGTTCGGCCGGCTCAGCTACCTCAGCCACGCCTACGACCAACTCGGCGATGCCGTCTACACGGTGGCCGGAACGCTGCGCAAGGGCACCTGGAAGCTCGGCAGCGAGTGGGTCGGCCAGACCGGCACCAACTTCGACCAGTACCTGTTCCAGTGGAGCATGGGCATCGGCGGCGTGGGCGATGCGGCGAAGGTCACCGCGAAGGCCTTCAAGGTCGCGTACGAGGCGATGATCCCGCTGGTGCACCAGGCGCTGAAGGAGATCGCCGATCTGGTCGAGACCGAGATCGCCGCCCTGGCACGCCAGTTCGTGGAGATGGCCGCCGGGACCGCGGCGATAGAGGCGGCAGGCCTCGGCCCCGAGGACCCGCTCGCGGATGTCGCCGCGCTGATCTGGGACGTGACCCGGCTGATGAAGATCTACAAGATCGTGAAGCGCATCATCACCGCGATCGTGGTCATCCAGGCGATCTACGAGCAGATCCGCAAGCTCGTCGACGCGATCGGACCCGCGATCGACTACGTGGTAAAGCAGGTCAACTCCCCGATGCCGACCATGGGCAGCCTGGTCAACGATGTCGAGCAGCGGGGCTTCGAGTTCGAGAAGGACGGCTTCTGGTCGTCCACGGCGGGGTCGGCGCGCATCGCGATGCTGCCCGCGGCCTGAGAGGGAGGAACATCATGCAGAACCAGGATCCGGCCCAGGCCGAGCGGGAGGCGGTCTCGGAGCGCTTCGGCGCCGGGATCGAGGCCCGCCGCAGCCCGCGTCAGCGGGAGCTGGCCAACACGATCTACCAGCGGCTCGCGGCCGGAGCCGAGGTCGAGGACATCGCACACCTGATCTCGGACGTCAGCCGGACGGCCGGGCAGGACAACCGGATCCCGGGGAGGGCTCGCCGATGACGGACGTACTCCAGTCCCTGCGGGAGTTCACCGTCAGGGTGGACTACGGGCGCAAGCACACGGCGTTCGACGTCCGCGACGGAGGCCGGGGAAAGCCGGTGGTGCGTATGGCTATGGACTTTCCCTACCACATGGCGGATCTGCTGCGGGTCTTCCCGGTCGCCGAGCCCGACCGCCTGCTCGGGACGGTGGGCTGCGGCGCGGCAGCCGCACCCGACAAGCAGCTCCTGGGACGCTGCCGGGAGAAGATCGTCTGGGAGATCGCGGACAGCTGGCACATCGAGCAGCCGGAGATCGGCCAACTCGTCGGGAGCCGCAAGGGCCTCAGCCGGCTGGCCAACGGCTACACGGGGCTGAGCGAGGTCAGCGCGGTGCGGATCGAGTTCGTCGGTCCCACGTCCCCGGCCTTCACCTTCGTCCGACGCGCCGGCATCACATCCGAGTACAAGATCAGCATCCACGACGACCGGGTCAACCGGCTCCTCGTCCTCGCCTGGACCGAGCACTTCAACCGGGGCTACGGGGACGACGCACGGCAGTACCTGATCGACTTCACCACCAACCCCTTCCAGAAGCCCGGCCCCGAGATCCAGGCCGCTCGGGAGCGTCGCAAGGCTGCGATCCAGGCAGCCAAGCAGAATCGGGGTCATGGCACCGATCCCCGCTGACAGCGAACTCGTCCCCACCGAACTCGGCGACGCCCGCATCACCTGGCACGGACGCGACCGCGCCGCCCGGCGCGGCGTCCTGCTGCTCGGCCACGGCGCGGGCGGCGGCATCGAAGCCCCCGACCTCCAGGCGCTGGCGGCCGGGATCGACTCGGTGGCCGTCGCGCTCGTCGAGCAGCCCTGGCGCGTCGCGGGCAAACGCCTCGCCCCCGCGCCGAAGACGCTGGACGCCGGCTGGCTGCCGGTCGTCGCGCACGTACGGGCAGCGGTGGGCGAGGCGACGCCACTGTTCGTCGGCGGCCGCAGTGCGGGCGCGCGGGTTGCCTGCCGCACGGGCGCGACGACGGGCGCGGCGGGCGTCCTCGCCCTCGCCTTCCCGCTCCACCCACCGGGCAAGCCGGAGCGCTCGCGCGCGGACGAGCTGCTGTCCACAGGCCTGCGGACGCTGGTCGTCCAGGGCGCGCGCGACCCGTTCGGTGCGCCGGAGGAGTTCCCGCCGCTGCCGCGCCGGACGCACCGCCTGGTGGGCCTCAGCGCGGGCAATCACGCGTTCGCGGTACGGAAGAGCGAAACTGACGTGTTGCCGGATGTTGTGCGTGCTGTCGCGGATTGGTTGCAGGAGCTGATCCCCTAGGGACCTTGTCGTCGGCTTTATCTATGATGTGTACCGGTTGGTTGCCGACGAACGGGGAGGCGCGCGATGGGCGACGGGTACCAAGTAGACCTGAGTTACCTGCAGGACACGCTGAAGAAGCTGCAGGGAGTGGTGGACGGCATGGACACCACCTGTGGTGTCGCCAATTACCAGACCAATCTCAACAGGTCGCAGTTCGGGGGCGACGCCTTCGTCGAGGCCGGCACTCTCTACTCGGCGCACGACAACATGAAGACGCAGCTGAACGGAATGATCTCCACGCTTCAGCAGATGATCCAGGAGTTCAAGGACAAGACCGGCCACACGCACGACCAGTACGCGGGCACGGACAACGCCGTGAAGTACACGTTCTCCAAGGGGGCCTGATGGGCGGGGCAGGGGAGGCCGCGGCGCTCGCTGCGCAGCAGCGCCAGAAGCAGAAGGCCGCGGATCAGCAATGGCAGAAGGTGCTGGACGCCAACAAGGGCGGCAACACCGGTCCCAACGGCTTCACCACCAACTTCGAACAGGCCGGCGGCTTCTACGGCCTCAAGCACATGATCGAGCACGCCGACCCGGGCGCGATCATCAACGTGGCGGGTCACTGGGACTCGATAGCCAAGTCGCTGAACGAGACGGCGGCCGAGCTCGTCACACACGTCAACACCATGCTCGAACACTGGTCGGGCGCCAGCGCTGAGGCCTTCCGCACCAACGCGGGGACCCTGCACGAGAGTCTGACGAACGGTGCGCAGTACGCGTCCAACACGCACTTCGCCATGAACAACGCGGGCCAGGCGCTATCGGTGGCTAAGCGTGACTTCCCCGGCGCCCCGAGCACGATGGACCAGCTCGGCAGCGCGCTGGGCGGCTCCAGTGACATCCAGTTCAAGCAGGACGCTGCGAAGTACGGCCTGGCTCAGGCGGTGAAGATGGACGGTGGGGACCTGAGCGCCTGGGAGCAGGTGCACCAGCAGGCTGTCGTCGTCATGGAGTCCCTGGGCACGCAGTACAACGCCTCGGCAGCGCAGTTGGTGGCTCCGCCGCCGAGCCGAGGTGGGGTCACCGCGTGGCCGCCGCCGCCCGCGACCCCTTCCCCGGTTGTCGGTGGGACCGGCCCGACACCGGGCGGTCCTGGACATGGTGGCCAGGTCGGCCAGAAGCCGATCATCGGTGGCAACGGCGGCGGACACGACACCTTCGTGCCCGGCCATTCCACCGGAGTCGGCCAGTACCCGGTCGGTGGCCAGTTCCACGGCATCCACGGCGGTCAGCCGGGCGGACCCCCCATCGGGGTCGGCGGCACGCTGGACGGCGGTTCAGGCGGTCTGCACGGCGGCTCCGGCGCGGGTGGCGGCCTGCACGGCGGTCCGGGAGCCGGCGGCGTCGGTGGCATCGGTACTGGGAGCGGCGCCGGCCATGGCGGCTTCATGGGCGGCGGCGGAGTCGGCATGGGCGGCCTCCACGGAGGCGGGCTCGGTGGCAGGGGAGCCGGCTTCGGTGGCGGGCGCGGACGGGCCGGCGGTCTCGGCCGAGGGCTCGACGAGAGCCACGGCATGGCCGGCGCCGAGGGCGAGCACGGCATGACCGCAGCCGAGAAGGCCAAGCTGGGCGCTGCGGGCGAGGGTGTCAGCGGCGGTGCCAACGGCGAAGGCGGCATGGGCATGGGCGGCGGTGGCATGGGCTCCGGCAGTGGGAACAAGAAGAAGCGCAAGGCTCGCGCCGACTACCTCGTCGAGGACGAAGAGACCTGGGACGTCGACGGCGACGCGAACCCAGGCGTGATTACGTTCTAGGAGTCAAGTAGTGTCCTGCTCGTCGTTGGAACGTATGCGAGCGGGGTGACGGGATGGGCTTCAAGCGAGCACTGCACGCGGTCGGGGGGACGGTGCTCGCTGGAGCCCTTGCCGTCGGCGCAGCACCAGTCGCGCATGCCGACGAGGCGCGATCTGCCCAGTGGGCCCTGAGGGTCTACAACGCCGCCAAGACCGTTTGGCCGCATTCGACGGGCAAAGGTGTGACTGTCGCGGTCATCGATTCCGGAGTTCGAGCGAGTCACGTCGACTTGACGGGCCAAGTGCTGCAGGGGACCGACTTCGCCTTTGGCGGCAATGGTCAGACCGATCACTCGCCCGAGGGCCACGGGACGTGTGTGGCGAGCATCATCGCCGCACACGGTCACGGGACGAACGGCGTGAACGGCATCAAGGGTCTCGCTCCGGATGTCAAGATCCTCCCCATTGGTGTCGGGACGGGCGAGGCAGGCGCCACAGGGACCGACCACGTGGCCGAGGCCATCCGCTACGCGGTCGACCAGCACGCACAGGTCATCAACATCTCACTGGGCAGTCCTATCGAGAGCCCGGCTGACGAGCAGGCGGTGGCTTACGCGGAAGCGCACAACGTTGTTGTCGTGACGCCTTCGGGTAACAGCGGAACGGACGGTAAGGAGTACCCCTCCTCCTACCCCGGCGTGATCAAGGTCGGCGCAGTCGAGGAGAGCGGCCACCTCTGGAGCCAGTCAAACACCGGTGGCGTGACCGTCGCCGCTCCCGGGGTCGGCATCGTGTGCGACAACGACGGCAGCGACACGCAGATGGGCAAGGGCGACGGCACCAGCTTCGCCACCGCCTACGTCTCCGCCATCGCCGCGCTCTACCGTTCCGCGCATCCGCAGCTGACGCAGGGACAGATCGTCAACTACGTCATCAAGACCGCGCTCCTCCCCACGAGCCTGACCGCTCCTGACGCCGGGTTCGGCTACGGCATCGCCTCACCGGACTTCACCACGGCGGTCGCCCCCGGCCCGGTCGCAGGCCCGCTGCCGCAGGCGACTCCGGCCGCCAACGGTGACACGAGCAGCAGTGCCGCGCCCGTCACTACGACCGCCGACGGCTCTTCGGGTGGGGGCAGTTCCACCGGGCTGCTGCTTGGCATCGTTGGCGGGGTCGTAGTCCTCGGCCTGATCATCGTGGTTGTCGCCCGGTCGCGTCGGGGCAGTGGTTCGAATACGTTGGCGTCCGGGTCCGAGCAGCCGTACCAGACGGCGCCACAGCCGTCCCAGCCGCCGTCTGGGCAGTACCCGGGGCAAAACCAGCAGCAGCCGCCGTACCAGGGACTGCCGAACTACACCTACCCGCCGCCGCAGCAGCAGGGCGGCAGCCACGAGCAGCCGCCGCCCCGCTGACGCACAGGGCTACTTGAAGGTCTGGATCTCCGCCGTCGAGCTGTCCGCGCTCACGAAGAGGACCTTGGGGTCGGGCAGCACGAACACCGTGCCGTTCATCAGCATCATCTCGCTGTCCGAGGCGGGCAGGGTCGCGAGCACCGTCGACTTGCCCGTCGTCGGGTCGAGGGAGACGAGCTGCGGTCGGGAGCCGTAGTCCGCCAGCGAGATCGCGTACAGCTTGCCGCCGGCGTCCTGGGCCGAGTGGGCGAGGATCGCGCCCTTGTGGGACTCGCCGTCGTAGGACCAGGAGACCGCGCCGGTCGTCAGGTTGAACGCGGTCAGCCCGTAGACCGGAGTCTGACTGCGGGTCTCCAGCAGCAGGGTCGAGCTGTCGAGCATGCGCGAGCTCAGGCCGTCGGAGACGATCTCGTTCGGGGAGTTGAGCGGACGCGGCTCGCCCGTGGCGTCGTAGATGTGCGTGTTCGTCGCGGTGCTGCCGCTCAGCAGCCGGGCGACGACCGGGCTCGGGCCGGCCAGCACGGACTCGATCTCGACGTGGTCGGTGCCGGCCTTGCGCCACACCTCTTTCCCGGTGGCGGCGTCGAGGGCGGTGAGCGCATAGGTGGGGCTGGCGTCGGCGCAGTAGTCGTCGACCAGGACCACGCTCGCGCCGCCGTAGGGGTATTCGTTGCAGTACTGACCACGGGACTTGTAGCCCCATACGGGCTTACCGTCCGTCAGGTCGACTCCGCCTATGACGTTGTCGTTGAGGATCACGCCGACGTTGCCGTCGACGAAGGTGGAGGCCGAGGACGCCGAGGTGTGGTCCTTGCTCGTCAGTGGAGTGGAGAAGAGCGTCTGGCCGGAGCGCGTGTCCACGCCGACGATCGACGAGCAGTGGTCGACGTCCGGGCCGAAGCCGATCGTGCCGATGCCGGTGGCCGAGACGGTCGGTGACATCGTGCACGGGACGCCCGGACCGGAGAGGGGCTTTGCGGTCCACGCCACGCTTCCGTCGGTCACCTTGTAAGCGGTGACCCCGTTGTCGGTGCCCCGGATCAGGTACTGAGTCGTCAGCCATGCGCCGAGCTGGTGCTTGGTAGCGCCGTTGCCGGGGACGTACCAGCCGGCCGCCAGCGTACGCGGGCCGCCTCCGCCACCACCTCCTCCGCTCCCAGCGGTGCTGCCGCCCTGGTTGGTGAGGACGACGCCGACCGTGGCGATGCCGGCCAGGACGACGACACCGGCGATGATGCCGCCGATCGCGCCCGCGCCCAGGCCCTTCTTGGGCGGCGGCGCCATCGGCGGCATGCCGGGACCGGCCGGGTAGCCGTAGCCGGGCTGCTGCAGGGGTGGCTGGACCATCGGCGGCTGGGGGTAGCCGTAGCCGTCGCCCATCTGCTGCTGCTGGCCTTGGTACGGCGGCGGCTGTTGGACGCCCGGGTAGCCGTACCCCTGCGTCGGCGGCGCGGGCGGGTACGGCTGTTGCTGCTGCGGATAGCCGTAACCGCCGCCCTGCGGCGGGTACTGCGGCTGATACTCGGGCTGGTACTGAGGTTCCTGCATCGGCGGCGGCTGCGCGGGCATCTGGACCGGCGGCACCTGCGGAGTCGCCGCCTCCGTCGGTGCGTAGGACCAGCCCGGCTGCCCGGACTGCTGCGGTGGCGGAGCGTTCTCGGTGGCGGAGTACTGGACCGGCGTCTCCGCTCGCCGGGCTGAGGGCGGCACCGCGTCCTGGGGTTCGCCCGCTGCCAGGCGGTAGTCGTCCTCGTCCTGGCCGGCCCCCTGCGGTGCCCTGCCGGACGCCGGGCTCTGGTCTGTCATGCCGTGCGCCTCCCCGAATTCGTCGACTGACGGTCAGTCAACGCGGGGGCATTCAGCGCCACGCCCCCGTCCGGCCATCGTAGAGGGCCGAACGGGGTGGCCAGCGCCGGTCTCAGACCGCGTCGCGCTCCTGCGCGCGCAGCGCGCGGGCGAGGTCGTCGCGGCATTCGCGCACCAGGCGGCGCAGCGCCGGGGCCGCGTCCTCGTGCTCGCGGAGCCACAGGTCGGTCCGCTCCAGCGTGGCGGTCGTGCCGACCAGGCGCGGGAAGAGGCCGTTCACGATCCGCATCGCGATCTCGATCGAGCGCTCGGCCCAGACCTTCTCCAGCACCTCGAAGTACGGCTCCGCGTAGGGCGCGACCAGCTCGCGCTGCGCGGCCTGCTGGAAGCCGCTGATCTCCGCCTCGACCAGCGCGTTCGGCAGCTCGTCCGTCTCCACGACCAGGTGCCAGGTCCGCGCCTTGGCCTCGGCCGTCGGCGCGGAGGCCCGGCACGCGGTCTCCAGACGCTTGCCGCTCGCGGTGTTGTCCCGCTCGAGCTCCGTCGTCAGCTCGGCGTCCCCAGCCGCGCCGCCCGAGACGAGGGCCTGCAGCAGCGTCCAGCGCAGCTCCTGGTCCACGTCGAGGCCGTCGATCCTGGCGTTGCCGTCCAGCAGGCCGGAGACCAGCCGCAGATCGGCCTCGCTGCCGGCCGACTGCGCGAAGAACCGCGCCCAGGCCAGCTGGTGGTCGCCGCCGGGCCTGGCCGCGCGCAGCTCCGTCAGCGCGCCTTCGGCCAGCGCCCGCGCCGCAGCCTCGCGGCCCTCGGGGGCCACGTACTGCTCCAGCGTCAGCTTGGCCTGCGCGTGCAGCTGCTGCAGCACACCGATGTCGGTCTCCCGGCCGGCGAAGCGCAGCACCAGGTCGAGGAAGTCGCGGGCCGGCATCAGGCCGTCACGCGTCATGTTCCACACCGCCGACCAGCACAGAGCTCGCGCAAGGGGGTCCTCGATGTCGCCGAGGGAGGCGCGCAGCGTGTCCAACGAGCCCTCGTCGAAGCGGATCTTGCAGTACGTCAGGTCATCGTCGTTCACCAGCACCAGCGCCGGACGCGGCGTACCGACCAGCTCGGGCACCGGCGTACGGGCGCCCGCGCGCACGTCGAGCTCGACGCGCTCGCTGCGGACCAGGCGGCCGTCCTCCGTCAGGTCGTAGCAGCCGACGGCGACCCGGTGCGGGCGCAGCGTCGGCTGCTCGTCGGCGGCATCCTGGAGCACGGCGAAGTCCGTGATCCGGCCTTCGGCGTCGACGGTCAGCTCTGGGGTGAGCGCATTGACGCCGGCCGTCTGGAGCCAGGCGCGGGACCACTCGGCCATCGCCTCGGCGCCGCGCCCGCTGGTCTCGGCCAGCACGGCGAGCAGGTCGTCCAGGGTGGTGTTGCCGAAGGCGTGGCGCTTGAAGTAGCGGCGCGCGCCCTCCATGAACGCCTCGCGCCCCACGTACGCCACCAGTTGCTTGAGCACCGAGGCGCCCTTGGCGTAGGTGATGCCGTCGAAGTTGAGCTTGGCGTCCTCGAGGTCGCGGATGTCGGCGGTGATCGGGTGCGTGGTCGGCAACTGGTCCTGGCGGTAGGCCCAGGCCTTGCGGCGGTTGGCGAAGGTGATCCAGCCCGCCTGGTACTTCGTCGCCTCGACCTGTGAGAAGGCGCCCATGAAGTCGGCGAAGGACTCCTTCAGCCAGAGGTCGTCCCACCACTGCATGGTGACCAGGTCGCCGAACCACATGTGGGCCATCTCGTGCAGGATGACGTTGGCCCGGCCCTCGTAGGCGGCCTCGGTCACCTTGGAGCGGTAGATGAACTCCTCGCGGAAGGTGACGCAGCCCGGGTTCTCCATCGCGCCGATGTTGTACTCGGGCACGAAGGCCTGGTCGTACTTGCCGAACGGGTACGGATAGTCGAACTCGTCGTGGAAGAAGTCCAGGCCCTGCTTGGTGACGGTGAAGATCTCGTCCGAGTCGAAGTACTGCGCCAACGACTTGCGGCAGAGCGCGCCCAGCGGGATCTCCAGTGTCCGGCCGTCGGGCAGCGCGCGGCTGTAGTTGTCACGGTCCACGTGGTAGGGGCCGGCGATGACGGCGGTGATGTAGGTGGAGATGCGCGGCGTCGGGGTGAAGCTCCAGGTCAGTGATCCGTCGTCGTTGCGAATCGCGTCCCCGCCGGTGGGGGAGTTGGAGAAGGCCTCCCAATGGCCCGGCGCGGTGACCGTGAAGGAGAACGGGGCCTTGAGGTCCGGCTGCTCGAAGTTGGCGAAAACGCGTCGGGCGTCAGCCGGCTCGTACTGGGTGTAGAGGTAGACCTCGCCGTCGACCGGGTCGACGAAGCGGTGCAGGCCCTCGCCGGTGTGGCTGTAGGCGCAGTCGGCGTCGACGACGAGCTCGTTCTCTGCGGCGAGGCCCGGCAGGGCGATCTGCGAGCCGTCGAAGACCTCGGCCGGGTCGACTGCGCGGCCGTTCAGCGTGACGCTGTGCACCGCGGGCGCGAGCAGGTCGGCGAAGGAGTCCGCGCCCGGCTCGGAGCAGCGGAAACGCAGAGTCGTCCGGGAGCGGAAGACGCCGGTCTCCCCGAGTGCGCTGCGAAGATCGAGCTCGACGGTGTAGCCGTCGACGTCGAGGATGCGCGCCCGCTCGCGGGCTTCGTCGCGGGTGAGATTCGTGCCGGGCACGTCGGTACTCCCTCGTGCGTTTCGGGCGCGTGGGGTGGCCGCGCCGCTGAACCCAGGATCTCCTGTCTGTGCTGGCATCTTGTCACGAGCGGCGTGCCGCCTGTAGGCGCGCGGGAATGGTCGGGCGAGGGTGTGCGTTGCCTGGTGGGTACTCACCTGTCGAAGGACCTGTCGTCCCAAGGAGCTCCTGTATGTCTGTCGACGCCCCCGCCGCGCCCGTTCCGGCGGACTTCTGGTTCGACCCGCTGTGTCCCTGGGCGTGGATGGCCTCCCGCTGGATGCTGGAGGTCGAGAAGGAACGCCCTGTCGCGGTGAAGTGGCACGTGATGAGCCTCGCGGTGCTGAACGAGGGGCGCGACCTGCCCGAGCAGTACGCGAAGCTGATGGAGGAGGCTTGGGGTCCCGTCCGCGTCTGCATCGCTGCGGCGAAGGAGCACGGGGACGAGGTGCTGGGGGGTCTCTACACTGCGCTCGGCACCCGCTTCCACAACGGCGGTCAGCTGCGCGACCGGGCGACGGTCGAGTCCGCGCTGGAGGAGGTCGGCCTCCCGCTCTCCCTCGCTGACGCGATGGAGTCGAACGACCACGACGAGGCGCTGCGCGCCTCGCACGCCGAGGGCATCGGCCTGGTCGGCGAGGACGTCGGCACCCCGGTCATCGCCGTCCCCGGCCCGACGGGCGAGCGGGTCGCCTTCTTCGGTCCCGTCGTCACCCCCACCCCCCGCGGCGACGCGGCCGGCCGCCTCTGGGACGGCACGCTGCTGGTCGCCTCGACCCCGGGCTTCTACGAACTCAAGCGCACGCGGACCGCAGGCCCGAGCTTCGAGTAAGGCCCTGCCTTCAGCACGATCTGGCGAGGAATCCTGGCGTTTGCGCTCAGGAGGAATCGCCTCCTGAGACCCGGCGGCGCGGAGCGTCGCCGGGTCGTTGCTGGTTACGGCTGCCGGGCTCGGGATTGTCAAGTGGACGTGATCCCTGTGTCGGCCCGCCCAATCGACGACCTGCGGTTTTGTGGGAAGCCCCTCAGGCGCCCACCGCGCTGCGGCCGATAGGTTCACGAGCGTTCACTGTGATCTTCACTCAGCCAGCCCAGGAGTCCTGCTGTGAGTCTCGCCGCCCCGATCGTCCGTCCCGGCGCTGTCCTCGCCGACCTGCTGCCCGCCGCCGACCGCGGCCGCGCGCTGGTCCGCGACGCCGTGCTCGTTCTCGGCGGCGCCGCGTTCACCGGGCTGGCCGCGCAGCTCTCCGTGCCCGTCCCCGGCTCGCCGGTGCCGGTGACCGGCCAGACGCTTGCCGCGCTGCTCGTCGGCACGGCGCTCGGCACGCGCCGCGGGGCAGCCTCGATGGGCCTCTACCTGCTCGCCGGCCTCGCAGGTCTGCCCTGGTTCGCCGGTGGCGCCTCCGGCTCCGGCGTGACCATCGGCTACGTCGTGGGCTTCGTCCTGGCCGGGGCGCTCGTCGGCGCGCTCGCCCGGCGCGGCGCGGACCGCAGCCCGCTCCGCACCGCCGGCGCGATGGTGCTCGGCAATCTCGCCATCTACGCCGTAGGCGTCCCGTGGCTCGCCGTCGCCGCCCACCTGCCGCTGGCCCAGGCGGCCTCGCTCGGCCTCTACCCCTTCCTGCTCGGTGACGCCGTCAAGGTCGCTCTGGCGATGGGCCTGCTCCCGGCGGTGTGGAAGCTGATCGGCAAGAAGGGCTGACATAATCCATCCCATGCGCGTCTACCTGGGATCCGACCACGCCGGCTACGAGCTCAAGCAGCACTTCGTGAAGTGGCTCACCGAGGCCGGCCACGAGCCGATCGACTGCGGTCCGCACATCTACGACGCCGTCGACGACTACCCCCCGTTCTGCCTGCGTGCTGCCGAGCGCACCGCTGCGGACCCGGAGGCGCTCGGCGTCGTCATCGGCGGGAGTGGGAACGGCGAGGCCATCGCCGCCAACAAGGTCAAGGGCGTCCGCGCCGCGCTGGCATGGAGTGTGGAGACCGCCCAGCTGGGTCGTCTGCACAACAACGCCAACGTGATCAGCATCGGCGGCCGCATGCACAGCGAGGAGGACGCGACCTCCTTCCTGGAGACCTTCCTCAACACGCCGTTCTCGGCGGAGGAGCGTCACATCCGTCGCATCGACATGCTGACGGACTACGAGACCACCGGCGACCTGCCGCCCGTCCCGGCGCACCACCCGCAGGGCTGACCGAGGCCGCGTCCAGTGCCCGAAGGTCACACCATCCACCGACTGGCCGCCGAATACCACCGGGTGTTCGGCGGCCAGGCCGTTGCCGTCTCCAGCCCGCAGGGTCCCTTCGCACCCGCCGCGACGAGACTGGACGGCCGTGCGCTGAGCGAGACCGACGCGAAGGGCAAGCACCTCTTCCTCGGCTTCGCCGGAGCGGGCTGGATCCACATCCACCTCGGCCTCTATGGCAAGGTCTTCTGGGGCCACGGCCCCGCCCCCGCGCCCGTCGGTCAGGTCCGGCTGCGGATCGCCACGGAGGCCGGCGGCGGCGCCTACGCGGACCTGCGCGGACCCACCAAGTGCCGGTTGATCAGTACCTTCGAGAAGCGCGACGTCGAGCATCTGCTCGGCCCCGACCCGCTGCGTCCGCAGGACACAGGCGACGCCGCGTGGAAGCGGATCAGCGCCAGCCGCACCACCATCGCCGCGCTGCTGATGGACCAGAAGGTCCTCTGCGGCGTCGGCAACGTCTACCGCGCCGAGGTCCTCTTCCGGCAGGGCATCAACCCGCACCGCGAGGGCCGCAGCCTGGACCGCGCCGAATGGGACGCGATCTGGGCGGACTTGCGCCCGCTCATGGGCGAAGGCGTCCGTCTCGGCCGGATCGACACCGTCCGCCCCGAGCACACGCCCGAGGCGATGGGCCGACCTCCTCGCCGCGACGACCACGGCGGCGAGGTCTACGTCTACCGGCGCACCGGCCAGGCCTGCCTGGTCTGCGGGACCCCGGTCCGTGCCGAGGAGCATGCGGCAAGGAACCTCTTCTGGTGTCCGCGCTGCCAGGCGGCCTGATTCTGCGTCAGTTCAACCGCAACGAGCGCACCCTCCAGGCGCAGAACCCGCCGAGGGCGGCCGCGCCCACGAGGTAGAGAGCGGTCTCGATCCCCTGCAAGGTCCAGTAGCGGTCGGCGGGCTGGTAGTCGACCACCTGGCTCAGGTGCAGCTGATTGATGGCTCCGAGGCACTGCTCGGGCGTACTGGACTGCGAGAGGCAGATCTGGGGTGCGGGCCCGTTCCACGGGCGGCCCGCCGCGTCGACCGTGCGGACCGAGGTGACCCAGGCGCCCGGTATGTCGACGGGCTTGTTGACCTGCGTGTTCCCGCCGTCGATCCGCAGGTTGACCCCCGGGGTGTTCGGCGACACTGTGAGCGCCGTCGTGGTGCGCTCCGGAGCCAGGTAATGGGCGCGCATAGCCATCGGCAGGGCCACCTGCACCGCAGCCAACACCAGCAGTGTGACCGCCATCGCCGGCAGCAGCCGCCGTGCCAGCACCCCGGCGGTCACGCCGAGCGCGAAGGCGAAGACGGCGCAGCCTATGGGGACGAGATCGCGCGCGCCGAAGATCAGCGGCATGAAGTGGTTCGGCAGCGCCTCGCCGAGGCTCTGCCCGCCGCCGGGCAGCGCCGCGGCGCGATCGATCGGGCCCGCCCACCAGGTGACCGTCAGGCTGAGCAGTCCGGCCGTCGCCACCGCGCCGAGCCCGAGCAGGCCGAGCTTGACGACGAGCCAGCGGGAGCGCGTGACGCTCTGGCTCCAGGCCAGTCGGAAGGTTCCCGCCTCGACCTCCCGGGCGACCAGCGGCGCGCCCCAGAAGATGCCGATGACCGCCGGCGCGAGATACAGCAGCACCACGCCCGCGAAATAGAGGACCGGATAGAGGCTGTTCGCCTTCAGGTCGGTGAAGAACGTCGACTTCGCGGTGGAGCACGCCTCCGCGCCGCTGCAGCCGGAGAGCCCGCTGCTGTCGTAGAGGTGGCCCAGATGCGCGCCGGTGAGCGCGAAGAGCAGCGCCAGCGCGGCGATCGCACCGAGGGCAGCGAGAGCCTGAGCCCGGAACTGACGCCAGGTCAACCAGATCATGCCGCGGCCTCCTGCTCGTTGCGGCCCCGGCTCAGATGGGCCAGCACCAGATCCTCCAGATCCGCTTCGGGCACGCCGGTGACGGCGCGGTGGTCGGCGACCAGCTCCTCGATCTCCCCGGCGGCCTGGACCCGGGCGGCGCTCAGCACCACCAGGTAGTCGCAGACCCGGGAGAGATCGCCGACCAGGTGCGAGGAGAGCACAACACTCATGGCGCGCTCGCCGACCGCGTCGGCCAGATCGTCCAGGAACTCGCGGCGGGCCAGCGGATCAAGGCTCGCGGCAGGCTCGTCCAACACGAGCAGCTCCGGCCGCTTGGCCACCGCCAGCGTCAGCGCGAGCTGCGCGCGCTGCCCGCCGGACAGCCGCCCGGCTCGCGACTTCGGATCCAGCCCGAGTTTCGCGATGCGGCGCTGCGCGTACGGCGCGTCCCACCCCGGGTTCGTCCGCGCACCCAGCCGCAGGTGGTCGTCGACCGAGAGGGCGGCGTAGATCGGTGCGTCCTGGGCGACGAAGCCGACCCTCGCCAGCTGCGTCGGGCTCGCGCCCGGCCGGCCGCCGAGCACCTCGACGCTGCCGACGGTCGGCCGCAGCAGGCCGGTGACCAGATTCAGCAGCGTCGACTTGCCGGCGCCGTTGGGCCCGACCAGGCCCACGACGTAGCCGGCCGGGATCGACAGGGTGCAGTCGGCCAGCGCCCACCGGCCTCGGTACTGCTTGCCGAGGCCGTGGGCCTCGATGACGGCGGTCATCACGTTCCTCCGTTTCGCCGTGCGGTGAGGGTCACCACGATGCGGGCGGAGGGGCGGCCGAATCGTCAGGCCGCAGTGCGGATTCTGGAGGCTCTGCCCGGCCTGAAGTACCACCCGTTGCGTCGGACTCCGGTCTGACGCCGCGCGTCGGCCAGGCGATTACGGTGGCCGCATGGAGCCCCTTCGACCACCCCTGCTCAAGCGCCTCGGGACGCGGCACTGGGTCGCCATCGACTGCGCGGCCGTCGTGCTCGTGGTGCTCGCTTCCGCCCTGCTGTCCCGGCGCGTCACGCAAGGTCCCGGCTGGGCGGACGGCTCCGCGATCGTCCTGGCGCTCGTCGCCGCCGGGTGTCGGCGCTGCTGGTCGCGCTCCGGGTTGGTCGTCGTGGTCGCTGTCGCGGCGCTGTGGACGACGCTCAGCACCTCGTTCGTGCCCCTGGTCGCGCTGGCCTTCGTGATGTACACGGTCGCCCAGCGCTTCTCGCGCCGCGAGTCGCTCGCGCTGCTGGCGGGGTCCCTGCTGGTCTCCGCAGCCGGGCTGACGGGGCATCTGCCCGTGCTTCGGTCAAGGCCGTACTTCTACAGCCCCGGGCCGATCCTGGCCCTGATGCTGCTGGTGGTCGCCGGGTGGGCCGTGGGCCTTCTCGTCGCCCAGCAGCGCCGCTACGCCGACGCGCTCGCGGCGCAGGCCCAGCAGCGCGCCGCCGCCGAACTCGCCGACGCCCGGCGCGCGCTGAGCGATGAGCGGCTGCGCATCGCGCGCGAGCTGCACGACGTGCTGGCGCACTCGATGAGCGTGATCGCGGTCCAGGCCGGTGTCGCCAACCACGTCGCGGCCGAACGCCCGGACGAGGTCCGGCGCGCGCTGAGCTCGATCGAGGAGACCAGCAGGGGCGCGCTGCGCGAGATGCGCGCTCTGCTGGGCGTCCTGCGCGACGCCGAGAGCGGCGCCCCCGCCCCGGACGCGCCGACCCCCGCCCTCTCCGACCTGGAGGCGCTGCTGGCCCGGACCGCCGAGGCCGGCGTCCGCGTCGAGCTGGAGGTGACGGGGGATCGGCCACCGTTGTCGGCCGGGCTGGAGCTGGCGATCTACCGGGTCGTCCAGGAATCCGTGACGAACGTCATAAAGCACGCCCGGGTCGACCGTTGCCGCGTCGCCATCGAATACCGTCCGGAGTCCGTCACCCTGGAGGTCACGGACACCGGCGCGGTCGGTGGCTCGTCCTCCTCGGGTGGTCACGGCATCGCGGGCATGCGCGAACGCGTCGTCATGTACGGCGGCGAGCTCAGCGCTGGTCCGCTCCCCGGGCGCGGCTTCCGCGTCAGCGCCCGCTTCCCGCTCGCTCCTGTGGAGGTCAGCCGGTGATCCGTGTCCTCGTCGCCGACGATCAGGCCCTCGTCCGCGGCAGTTTCCGTGTCCTGGTGGACACGGCCCCCGACCTGGAGTCGGTGGGCGAGGCCTCCAACGGCGCGGAGGCAGTGGATCTGGCGCGCAGGGAGCGGCCGGACGTCGTGCTGATGGACGTGCGGATGCCGGTCATGGACGGCATCGAGGCCGCGCGCCGGATCGCGGCGGATCCGACGACGGCCGACGTGCGGGTGCTCATCCTGACCACCTTCGATCTGGACGAGTACGTCTTCTCCGCGCTGCACGCGGGCGCGAGCGGCTTCCTGCTCAAGGACACCCGCCCGGCCGAGCTCCTCGAAGCGATCCGTGTGGTCGCCTCGGGGGACGCGCTGCTCGCGCCCGGCGTGACCCGCCGCCTCATCGAGGAGTTCACCCGCCGCCCAGCGCCCGGCGGCGTGCCGGTCGCCTCCGCGCTGGCGGACACGACCGAACGCGAGCGCGAGGTACTGACCCTGGTCGGCCTCGGCCTCTCCAACACGGAGATCGCCGAACACCTCCACGTCAGCCTCTCGACGGCGAAGACCCACATCAGCCGCCTCCTGATGAAGCTCAACGCCCGCGACCGTGCCCAACTCGTCATCGCGGCGTACGACGCGGGCCTCGTCAAACCCGCCCCTTCCGGCACATGAGAACCCTTAAGCGCGCCCCTGAGGTGAGTGCAACTACCTCAGAGTGCTCAGAACCCCCGTGGCAGCCACGGTGCGAGGTCCGTCGCGAACGCCGCCGACGCCGCCGCCAAACTGCCCGCCCGCAGCTCCTGTACCCGGCCTGCGGCCGCGAGAGAGCGCAGCGTCACGCCGCCCAGGTACGCCGCGCCCAGCTCACGCACCGTCAGAGCCAGATCCGCAGGATCAGCCGTGCGCTCGCACACCGCGCCCTTCTCGTCGCCGCTGAGGCGCCAACGCCCGGCGTTCCAACCGCAGAACGCGTCCTCGACCTCGAACACCACGTCGACGGGCCGCCCGTACACCCGGGCGCCCAGCGCCGCGCCCACCTCCACCAGGCGGACGAAGAGACCGTCCCCCATCACGGCGTCGCATCGACGCGGGTCGTTGACCAGACTCAGCAGGGCGTCGTCCACCGGAAGGCTGTGGCAGGTCACCGTGTCGGTGAGATCGATGTCGAGCAGGTACCGCCACAGCGCCGCCGTCGCCTCCGCCGAGGAGGCGTAGAGCTCGCGGACGACCACCGAGCCGCTCGGGCCCGAGCGCTCCCAGGCCGGCTTGACCGCGTAGCGGGCATAGCCGCCGAGCCCGCCCCTCGCCGGATCCTCGACCAGCACGCAGAAGAGCGGGGAGTGGCCCTCCCGGCCCGAGGCGGGGTCGATCACCGCGGCCTTCTCCCACCCTGCCGGGCGCCGCAGCCACCCCGGGCGCAGCGGCCCGAGCCGGTCGTACAGCTCTTCGCAGGCGTCGAGCGACTCGGTCGGATCCACTTGCCAGAGCCGCAGTTCGCGTCCGAGTCCGGCGTTCGCGATCCGTACCCGATGCCGGTCCATCGTCACGCGTGCTCGCAGCGAGCCCACCCCGTAGCCGAATCGGCCGTAGATCGCCGGTTCAGAGGCCGTCAGCACCGCGACCGGCTCACCGCGCTCACGCACGTCGTCCAGTTGGCTGCGCATCATCGCGGTCAGCAGGCCACGCCGCCGGTGCGTGGAGCGCACGCCCACCATCGTCACCCCGGCCGCCGGAACGAGGGGCTGCTCGGCTGCCGCCGCGCCCGGGACCGCCAGCCGGAAGCTGAACGCCCCGGCCGACCCGACCGCCGTCTTCGCGTCGAATACGCCGATCGAGCGATCCAGCTCGGTAAGCTCTCGCCACAGTGCCGCCTCCTCAGGAGCCTCAGGCACTCCGCCGAAGGCGCCCACGAGGGACGCGAACCAGGGTTCGAAGTCGTCGGCGCCGATGATGCGCAGCTCGGGGGAGGCGGTGGATGAAGCAGTCCACGGCAGGTTCGAAGCGTCCATACGACCTGCCTAGCAGTGAGTCGGCCCAGACGCGAGCAGATTTTCACGGCATCGGTTGCATCCCACACCCGAAACGCATCGACGTGCCCCGGCCGCGCTCGATAGGGTCTGCCGGAATGGCACGTCGCGAGGCCGGGGGGCACCCGGACGACACCCGTACGGCTCGGCTGCGCAGGGCGCAGCGCCGGGCCTGGCGTCGGGTGCGCCGAGCGGCCGTCGACTACTTCCGTGGCGACGGCGCCGACTGGATCGCCTTCGTCGCGCTGCTGCTGATCGTCCCGCTGATGACCGTGGCCACCGTACTGACCCCGGTCTGGTGCCCGCCCACCGCGCTGGTGCTGCCGGTGATCTCCGGTGCGCTGCTGCTGCGGCCCAGCAGCCTCGTCCTGCTCTACGCCGCCTCGGCCTTCGCGCTCGCGACCGAGTCCGTGCTGCTCGGCCCCTACTCCGGCGGCGACCCCGGCCGGGTGACCCCTGGGTGCGTGCTGGTGGTGGGCGCGGTGGGAGCGGTCGGGCTGGTGCTGGCGCAGTTCCGCAACCGCGTCGGCGTGCCGTGGCGGCGCGGCGGCTCGATGCTCTTCGACCTGCGCGAGCGGCTCAAGGTGCAGAGCAGGATCCCCTCGCTGCCGGGCGGCTGGCACGCGGAGATGGCGCTGCGACCGGCCGGCGGCCAGTCCTTCTCGGGCGACTTCGTCGTCGCCTCCCGCACCGGCGGCGGCAAGCGGGTGCTGGAGACGGTGCTCGCGGACGTCTCCGGCAAGGGCATGGACGCCGGCTCGCGCGCCCTGCTGCTCTCCGGCGCGTTCGGCGGCCTGCTCGGCTCGCTGCCGCCGCACGACTTCCTCCCCGCGGCCAACGGCTACCTGCTGCGGCAGGGATGGGAGGAGGGCTTCGCCAGCGCCGTCCACCTCGTGCTCGACCTGGACACGGGGGAGTACGAGCTGCTGTCGGCCGGCCATCTACCCGGCATGCAGCGCTGCAACGGCACCGGGCGCTGGGAGATGAAGGAGGCCGAGGGCCCTCTGCTGGGCATCTACGACGGTGCGAAGTTCGAGGGCGTCCGCGGGGTGCTGGCCCGCGGTGACGTGCTGATGCTCTGCACCGACGGCATGGTCGAGGCGCCAGGACAAGACCTGACCGAGGGCATGGATCGACTCATGGGCGAGGCCGACCGGTTGATGGGTACGGCTTTCGCGGGCTCGGCCTGGCGGCTGATCGAGACAGTGGCCAAGGACCGGATGGACGACCGTGCGCTGCTCCTGCTCTGGCGCGAATAGCCTTATCGCCAGCCGCACTTGTACCATCCGTCACACGATCTTCGGACAATCTCGGCTGATTGTGCACTCCCGGGGTGGGTGTGGGCCGGAAGTGCTTTACGGAGCGCCTTGATCCGGAGAGACTGACTATGCGGGCGAGCGTGAGCTGGGGGTGGTGCCGTGATCACGGTGCGTGTTCTCGGCTGCCGGGCGTCCCTCAGACGTAGACGTACCCGTCGTCACGCTCGATCGAGGAAGTGGGGCCCGTGACAACCTTCTCCATCTCCGCTGTTGTCCTGTTGGGAATCCTGCTCGTCGTCTTCATCCGCAACAAGAGCATCAAACTCGGATACACGTTGCTGGCCGTCCTCTTCGGGTTCTTTCTCGCCAAGACCTCGGCGGCGGCGCCGATCCAGACCTTCCTGACCCAGATCGCCACCACGGTGAACCAGATCACGCACTGACTCCCCGGAGGTCAGCCGACGTCAGACGTTGAGCAGCTTGCGCAGCAGTCCGGTGGGCGCGGAGGGCTGAGTCGGCGACGGGCCCCGGTCGCCGTCACCGCCTCCTTCGCGGTCCCGTAGTCCAGCGGTTGCTTCGGCGTCCCGCAGCGCCTCCGGGGCGCGCGTCAACAACAGGAAGCAGCGCCCCCACGCGAGGTGCTCGCCCCGCGGCCAGCCCAGCGCTCGCAGCGCGGCGGACGCGGCCGGCACCGGCTCGCCGTTCACCCGAACCTCGGCCACCTCGTCGTCGGCGCGCCCGCCGAAGAAGAACCGCACCCCGTGCAGCGACCGCCCGTCCAGCCTGGGCAGGACGTGTTCAGCCACGCTCGGCAGCAGATGATGGTCGGTGACCCACTCACTGAGCGGGCCATTCCGGAAACCGAAGACGCAGGCGGGCCCCTGCACCGTGTGCCAGCCGGGCACCCCGGCGGCGGCCCCGGGCGGGTAGACGTCGCCGTGCAGCCCGCGCTGCTCCAGAAGTTCGACGACGGCGGAGGCGGTGGTGGTGCGCCACATCCGGACGCCGTTCTCCATCCGCTGCTCCTCGGTCCGGCCGAGACCGCTGACGCAGTCCCAGACGACCGGACCCTCCCCGTCGCCCAGCCGCAGCGCGTAGCCCAGATCAAGGTGGGGCGCGGCACCGGCGTCAGCGCCCTTCTCCCGGTGCTCGCGAACGGCGACGGCGGTCCGCCCCGGTCCGCGGACGACCCCGTCCTCGACGTGGAACTCCCGCCCCAGCGCGGCCATTTCCCGCACCACGCTGCGCCGTATCACGTCCAGCCGCTGCTCCGGTCGCACTCGTCCGCCTCCACTCGTGCCCAGGCCTGACCCGCACACTCCGGTGAAGCCGCGCCGAGCGTACCGCGCGCGGACGCGCCCCTCCCGCACGCCTCCGCGCCCCCGTTCGACCGGCATGCGCCGTCGGGCGGGAACGGGCGGCACGTCGTAGCGTCGGAGTGGGGGACTTGCCATGCACATACAGAGCCGAGGAGAACCCCATGGCCGTCGTCATGTCCATGCTCTGGGCCGGTGTCACGCCCGCCCAGTACAACGCCGTCCGCGACCGTGTCCGCTGGGAGGAGCTGGCGCCCGCCGGCGGCTCGATCCACGTCGCCTGGTTCGAGGACGGCGCGCTCCACGTCACCGACGTGTGGGAGTCGGAGGCCCACTTCGGCCGTTTTCTCGAAGAAGAGCTGACGCCGGGCGTTCAGGAAGCCGGCATCCAGGGCCAGCCCGAGGTCCGCTTCTCCCCGCTGCACCGCCGCTTCGTCGCCCCGGGCGTCACGGGCGCGGCTTGAGCGCCTCTGGGGTGAGCGCCTCCGGGGTGCGGCGGAGGATCAGCGTCACGAAGCCCCAGCAGTCCCGGTACAGCCGGGTCCACTCGCGGAACCGCTCCGAGGAGAAGGCCAGCAGCTCGGCGGCGTCCGGATCCTCGGGGTGGTCCACCACCCAGGACGCGACGTTGCCCCAACAGGCCCACTCGTAGTCGTCGAGCTCGCGGCGGGTGCTGACGTGCCCGTGGACCGTCGTCCAGCCGGCCGCCGCGAGCAGTTCCAGGGTGCCGGGGAGGTCAGCGGAGTCGCCCAGCATCTCGATCGCCTCGGCGCTGGGGGCCGACTGCCAGAAGCCGTCACCGACGAGGATCCGCCCGCCGGGCGCGAGGTGCTGCCCGGCCGCCTCCACCGTCGGCAGCAGTCCACCGAAGGCGTGCACGGCCCCCACGCTCAGCACGACGTCGAACGGCTGCTCCGGCTTGAAGTCGGCCGCCGGCACCTGGTGCAGCTCCAGCCGCTCGCCGACGCCGCGCTCCTCGGCCCGCTCCCGGGCCTCCGCGAGCCCGGTCGTGGAGATGTCGACCCCCTCGGCCCGCGCGCCCGGGTGCGCCTCCAGCGCCCGCAGCAGCCACTCGGCGCTCCCGCAGCCGAGATCGAGCAGTCGCTCGTCACCGCGCGGTAGCGCGCGTGCGAGCAGCGCCCGGACGGACTCGTCGCCGAGGGGCGCCTTGATCGGGTGATCGGCGTGGGAGATGGCGGAGATCGCTTCGCGGTTCATTACGCGCAGCGTGCCACCACGCGCGCGCCGGGCGCGATTCCTTTTCCCCGCGCTCGCCGGCCGCGCCGCTGAGTCCTCGGTTGACTGCCCACCGGCCGTGATGATGGAGTCTTCTCTCAGCGTCGCGTGTACCCGGCCGACAGACCGCCGGGGGCATGGAGGCGCCGAATCCCCGGGACATCCCGCCATGGACGCACACCCCGAACCCCGCCTTCAGGCCTTCGGCCGTCAGCTCGCCGAGGTCCACGACTGGCTCCGCGACCAGCTCGACGCCCTCCGCGCCGACGCCGACGCCTACCTCGCCGCCCCCGACGACCGGCTCCGCCCCCGCGAACTCCGCATCCAGTGCGTGACCTTCTGCGCGGCTCTGACCCGCCACCATTCCGGTGAGGACACCGACGCCTTCACCCGCCTGGCGGCCGAGTTCCCGCGACTGGCGGAGGTGCTGGCGGAACTGCGTCGCGACCACGGCCTCATCGAGGACTCACTCCAACGCCTCGAAGCCCTCCTCACCGACCCCGACCCCGGCTCCCGCAGCCTGCGCACCGAACTCGACAGCCTGGCAGCGCTGATGGAGACCCACTTCACCTACGAGGAACGCCGCATCGCCGCCGCCCTGGACCAAGTCCCGCCCCCTGCGGCCTGGCGCGTCGCCCCGCCCGCCTTCCTCCGCACGGACCACGCCTGAGCGGGGTAGACCTTCCGTCCTCTCGGCGCGAGCCGCCCGCCGCCGCGTAGGGTCCGCTCATGACGAACACGGACCCGGACGCCCTCCCCAAGGCCACCTTCGCCTTCCCCGGCCCGTTGCGTGACCGCCTCGTCGCGGCGATCCTCGACGGCTCGAAGACTTCGACGACCGGCCTCGTCGCGGACTACGCCCACGAGCACGAACCCCTCCCCGAGCCGGGTCACCGCTTCGCGGTGGTCGACTCCGACGACCGCCCGGTCGGGATCATCGAGGTCACCGACGTCCGGCTGACGGCCCTGGCCGATGTCGACCTGGCCCACGCGGTGGCCGAGGGCGAGGGCCACACCACCCTCGCCGCCTGGCGCGCGGACCACGAGGCCTACTGGCACGGCGCCGACGTCCGCGCCGCCCTCGACGACCCGGCCTTCACCGTCGACGACACGACTCAGCTGGTCCTGGAGCGCTTCCGCCTGGTCGCCGACCTCCGGCTCGGCTGACGCTCCCGTTAGGGTTCATCCATGACCGGTGCATCGGGCTTCAGCTACGAAGAGCGCGGCAACGGCACAGTCGTGGTGACCCACCGCGGCCGCCTCGCCGCCCAACTCCGCGGCGCCCGCGCGGAACAGTTCCTGGCCGAACTCCGCACGGAGAACCCCCAGTTGGTCATGGCCCGCTGGACCGGCAACTACCGCCGCGGCAACGAACGCACCGCCCGTCACCACCCCCGCAACTCCGGCTGACCAAACAGGATTGTGGATGCTTGGTCGCCAATGTGTCCGCGATGCTGGGGCGATGGACAGTTGGGCGGGCATTGCGACGCTTGAGTGGTGGGCCAATCGGTCGACCTGCTTGGGCACTTTCGGCGCGCGGGCCACGATCCGCGTTACTGCTGCCGACTGGATGTCTGCTGCGGTCCTCGATCCTCCCCTGTCCGACGACGACCGGGAGGTCTTCGGCCTTCTCATGGACCTCGATCCGGTGTTCACCCTGCGCTTCGAAGAAGGAAGCACGCTGTTGGTCAACGTCGTGGACGGGCATGAGGAAGGCCTGGCACTCACCGCCTACGAGGCGGAGGCGGGCCAGCGAGTCGGCTCTAGGCAGGTATGGCAGTAGCGGGTCAGGCCACGGCGGGACGACCAGCACGTCCTCGGACGCCCCCGCCCGCACTCAAGGCGCGGCCAGCAGGTCTGCCCTGTGCCGAGCACACGGACGGCCCGAAGACGGCACGCCGGGGGAGTGACCCCCCGGAACGAAGATCGGCCCCAGCCCAGCGATCATGTCGCTGAGCTGGGGCCGAGCCGTTTGGAGCGGGCGACGGGAATCGAACCCGCGTAGCTAGTTTGGAAGACTAGGGCTCTACCATTGAGCTACGCCCGCATGGGGTGTTCGGGGATCAGGGTAGCGGACGCGGGGCGGCGGATGCACACCGCTTGAGCTGCGGGTGTCGCTGGGTGTCCGTGCGCGGAAATCGCTCGGGTGGGCGCGGGGGAGCATGTACGCTACGTCTCGCCAGACGAACGGGGTGTGGCGCAGTTTGGTAGCGCGTCCGCTTTGGGAGCGGAAGGTCGTCGGTTCGAATCCGGTCACCCCGACCAGCCAAGCGCGGCCAAAGCGCGAAAAGGCGCAAGCAGTGTGGTTCTGACCTGCAAAGACGCCGTGTCCGCCCGACGGGGCGAAGGCAGATTGTGGTACCGGTAGGATGGGTCGCTGGTGGCGTCTGCGCACGTACCTTCGCAGAGACTGCGGAGGCGGCCAAGGATCCACCTGCCCGGCGGGCGATAGTCACTCAGGACGCATCACCCGTCTCGCCGCGTGCCCGAAGACCGGGCCGAGGCGGACAACCGACCGTAAAGCCCCCAAGGAGACCCAACCGTGAAGAGCGCCGTGGAGACTCTGAACCCGACCCGGGTTCGACTCACCGTCGAGGTGCCCTTCGAGGAGCTCAAGCCCAGCCTCGACGCGGCGTACAAGAAGATCAACCAGCAGGTCACGGTTCCGGGTTTCCGCAAGGGCAAGATCCCGGCTCGCGTCATCGACCAGCGTTTCGGCCGCGGCGCCGTGCTGGAGGAGGCCGTCAACGACGCGCTTCCGCGCTTCTACGGCCAGGCCGTGGAAGAGGGCAAGATCGACGTCCTCGGCCAGCCCGAGATCACCGAGATCGAGGGCGTGGAGACGCTCGCCGACGGTGGCGACCTGAAGTTCACCGCTGAGGTGGACATCCGTCCGGAGATCACCCTCCCCGACTTCGCCGGCATCGAGGTGACCGTCGACCCGATCGAGGTCACCGACGAGGACGTCGAGAAGAGCCTCGAGCAGCTGCGCGAGCGCTTCGCCTCGGTGAACGCCGTCGAGCGTGCAGCCGCGGCGGGCGACATCGTCGTGGTCGACCTCGAGGCCAAGGTCGACGGTGAGGTCCCCGAGGACGGCACCGCCACCGGCGTCACCTACGAGATCGGCTCCGGCCGCCTGCTCGACGGCATCGACGAGGCCGTCATCGGCCTCGAGGCCGGCGGCACCGCGACCTTCACCACCGAGCTCAAGGGCGGCAGCGCCGCCGGCCAGGACTCCGAGGTCACTGTCACCGTCACCGCGGTGCAGGAGAAGGAGCTCCCCGCCCTGGACGACGAGTTCGCCCAGATGGCCAGCGAGTTCGACACCCTGGACGAGCTGAAGGACGACTCCCGCACGCGGCTCGCCCGCATGAAGGAGTTCGACCAGGCCACCCAGGCCCAGGAGAAGGTCCTTGACGCGCTCCTCGAGCTCGTCGACATGCCGTACCCGGAGAAGCTGCTCGCGGACGAGGTCCAGACCCGCAAGCACAACCTCGAGCACCACCAGCTCCCGCAGATGGGCCTGGACCTCGACGGCTGGCTGAAGCTGCAGGACAAGACCGCCGAGTCCTTCGACGCCGAGCTCGACGAGCAGGCCAAGAAGGGCATCAAGACCCAGTTCGTGCTGGACGCCATCGCGTCCAAGGAGGAGCTGAGCGTCTCCCAGGAGGAGCTCACCGAGCACCTGCTGCGCCGTGCCGCGGGCTCCGGCATGACGCCGGACCAGTTCGCCCAGCAGGTCGTCGAGGGTGGCCAGGTGCCGCTGCTCGTCGGTGAGGTCGTCCGTGGAAAGGCGCTCGCCGCCGTCGTCGAGGCCGCCAAGGTCGTCGACACCGAGGGCAACGTCGTCGACTTCGCGGACGACGAGGACGAGGACGAGACCACGGAGACGGTCGAGGCCGCCGCCGAGGCCGAGGCCGAGGAGACCAAGGAGGCCTGAGCCTCCTGGGTCTGAACGCGTCTGGACGCGTCTGATCAGTGCAGGGCCCGGACCGCTTCGTGCGGTCCGGGCCCTGCGCCGTTCCGCGCGACGATCGCGCACCGTCCGTGCACGTGACGCTCAAAGCGAACAGGTCGGTGTGAGGGATGGCCTGGCCAGGCCCGCGCGTTAGGGTCGGTGGAAACGCTGTGACGGCGGCCTTCGACGACCAGCCGTCGTGTCAACAACGAGCAGGTGGATACGTGACGATTCCGCAGATCTCGATGCCCGGTCTTGTGACTCCCCGTGCCGCCGGCGAAATCGGTGGCGGCGGTCTGGGAGACCAGGTCTACAACCGTCTGCTCAACGAGCGCATCATCTTCCTCGGCCAGCAGGTCGACGACGACATCGCCAACCGGATCACCGCGCAGCTGCTGCTGCTCGCGGCCGACCCGGAAAAGGACATCTTCCTCTACATCAACTCCCCGGGCGGCTCGGTCACCGCCGGCATGGCGATCTACGACACCATGCAGTACATCAAGAACGACGTGGTCACCATCGCGATGGGCATGGCGGCCTCGATGGGCCAGTTCCTGCTCACCGCCGGCGCCAAGGGCAAGCGCTTCGCGCTGCCGAACGCCGAGATCCTGATGCACCAGCCCTCGGCCGGCCTCGGCGGCTCCGCCACCGACATCCGCATCCAGGCGCAGCAGCTGGTACGGCTCAAGCACCGCATGGCCGAACTGATCGGCCAGCACAGCGGCCAGACGACGGACCAGATCACCGCCGACTCCGACCGCGACCGCTGGTTCACGCCGCAGGAGGCCAAGGAGTACGGCCTCATCGACAACATCATGCACAGCGCCGCGGACGTCCCCGGCGGCGGCGGCACGGGCGCCTGAGCAGCCCTGCCTGAAGCGGCCCCGCCCGAGCGATCCGCTCCAGCCTGAGCCCGCTGCGTCGCGAGCACCGACCACACCCACGTTCGTTCGTTCCGGAGGACGGAAGATCCCGATGAACATCCCCAGCCTGTCCAGCGCGCAGGGGCGCCTGGAGAACATGCGCGCCGAGGGCCGCTACATCCTGCCCACCTTCGTGGAGCGCACCTCCCAGGGCTTCCGTGAGTACAACCCGTACGCGAAGCTCTTCGAGGAGCGCATCATCTTCCTGGGCACCCAGGTCGACGACGCCTCCGCGAACGACATCATGGCGCAGCTGATCTGCCTGGAGTCGATGGACCCCGACCGGGACATCTCCATGTACATCAACTCGCCCGGTGGCTCCTTCACCGCGCTGACGGCGATCTACGACACCATGCAGTTCGTCAAGCCCGACATCCAGACCGTCTGCATGGGCCAGGCCGCGTCCGCCGCGGCTGTCCTGCTGGCCGCCGGCACGCCGGGCAAGCGCATGGCGCTGCCCAACGCCCGCGTGCTGATCCACCAGCCCTACACCGAGACGGGCCGCGGTCAGGTTTCCGACCTGGAGATCCAGGCCCACGAGATCCAGCGCATGCGTGAGCTGCTGGAGGAGCTGCTGGCCAAGCACTCCCACAAGAGCCAGCAGGAGATCAGCGAGGCCATCGAGCGCGACAAGATCCTCACGGCCGAGGAGTCGCTCGAATACGGCTTCATCGACCAGATCATCTCCACCCGCAAGACCTCGCAGCTGGACTGAGCGGTCGCCGCGCACCCCAGGCGCACCCCAGGCGCACCCGAAGGCGCGTCCCGGACGCTCCCGGCGCGCTCGAGGCGATCGAGGCGCGCGGGCGTGCCTGAGACCAGCACCACGCAGTCAGAACGCCCCCGGCTCTTGGAGCCGGGGGCGACGCCTGGCACCATCGTCAGTACCGACGTATCGTTCCGGCCGATTCGCATATTCGCCCAGGGCGGAAGCGGGAAGACCGCCGAAGACGGCGAATCGGCAGTCCTGACGGAGTACCGTCGGATACCAAGCACCAGGCTCCGCCCCCCAGGGAGCCTTTGGCGAAGGGGAAGCACCTCGTGGCACGCATCGGTGACGGTGGTGACCTGCTCAAGTGCTCGTTCTGTGGCAAGAGCCAGAAGCAGGTGAAGAAGCTCATTGCCGGGCCCGGCGTGTACATCTGCGACGAGTGCATCGACCTGTGCAACGAGATCATCGAGGAGGAGCTGGCGGAGACCTCGGAGGTCCGCTTCGAGGAGCTGCCCAAGCCCCGCGAGATCTACGAGTTCCTCGACGGCTACGTGGTCGGTCAGGAGACCGCCAAGAAGTCGCTTTCGGTGGCGGTCTACAACCACTACAAGCGCGTCCAGGCCGGCGAGAACGGTAAGCACGGCCGCGACGAGGGCATCGAGCTCGCCAAGTCCAACATCCTGCTGCTCGGCCCCACCGGCTCCGGCAAGACGCTGCTGGCGCAGACCCTGGCCCGGATGCTGAACGTGCCGTTCGCCATCGCGGACGCCACGGCGCTGACCGAGGCCGGCTACGTCGGCGAGGACGTCGAGAACATCCTGCTCAAGCTGATCCAGGCGGCGGACTACGACGTCAAGAAGGCCGAGACCGGGATCATCTACATCGACGAGATCGACAAGGTCGCCCGCAAGAGCGAGAACCCGTCGATCACCCGCGATGTCTCCGGCGAGGGCGTGCAGCAGGCGCTGCTCAAGATCCTCGAGGGCACCACGGCCTCGGTGCCGCCGCAGGGCGGGCGCAAGCACCCGCACCAGGAGTTCATCCAGATCGACACGACGAACGTGCTGTTCATCGTGGGCGGCGCCTTCTCCGGCCTGGAGCGGATCATCGAGGGCCGCGCGGGCAAGAAGGGCATCGGCTTCGGCGCCCAGATCCGTTCCAAGCACGAGATCGACTCCAGCGACATGTTCCGCGAGGTCATGCCGGAGGACCTGGTCAAGTTCGGCATGATCCCCGAGTTCATCGGTCGTCTGCCGGTGATCACCTCGGTCCACAACCTGGACCGGGACGCACTGCTGCAGATCCTCACCGAGCCGAAGAACGCGCTGGTCAAGCAGTACCGGCGGCTGTTCGAGCTGGACGGCGTCGAGCTGGAGTTCACGGCGGAGGCCCTGGACGCCATCGCCGACCAGGCGATCAAGCGTTCCACCGGTGCGCGCGGCCTGCGCGCGATCATGGAGGAGGTGCTGATGTCCGTGATGTACGAGGTTCCCTCGCGCAAGGACGTCGCCCGCGTGGTCGTCGACGAGAACGTCGTCCTGGAGCACGTGAACCCGACCTTGGTCCCGCGCGACATCCGCGGCCAGCGCGAGCGCCGCGAGAAGAGCGCGTAAGGCGGTCGAAGAGGGGGGTGCCGGGCGAAAGCCCGGCACCCCCCTCTTTTCATTGCTTGGTCACCGCGACCGAGTTGATGACGACGTTGTCGTTGGGCTTGCCGTCGCCCTGGCCGTTCGAGCTGTCGTCGCCGTCCTTGGCGATGTGATCGAGGATGTCCAGCCCCGAGGTGATCGTCCCGAAGGGCGTGTAGTTGGGGGGGAGCTGGCTGGCCTTGTAGACCAGGAAGAACTGCGAACCATTGGTGTTCGCGCCGGAGTTGGCCATCGCCACGGTGCCGGCCGGGTAGATGCCGTTCTTGATCGCCGGGTCGTTCAGATACTCGTCGTTGAACTTGTAACCGGGACTGCCGCTGCCGGTCGCCGTCGGGTCGCCGCACTGCAGCACGTAGATCCCGTTCGTGGTCAGCCGATGGCACTTCGTGTGGTCGAAGTAGTTCTGCTGCGCCAGGAAGACGAAGTTGTTGACGGTCTGCGGCGCGTGCTGCGCGTCCAGCTTGATGCCGACGTCGCCGCACGAGGTCTTCAGCGTCGCCGAGTACGTCGACTTGGTGTCGATGCTCATCGCAGGCGGGTTGGGCCACTGCTTGTTGTTGGGGCTGCCGGAGGCCACGTCGCCGCAGAAGGCCGCGGCGGACGAGCCGCTGGAGGAACTGCTGGACGAGCCGAGCGTCGCCCACAGCACACCGCCGACGATCAGGGCGAGCGCCACTCCGCCACCGCCCCAGGCCAGCATCTTCCGCTTCCGTGCCTTGGCCGCCTCCTGGGCGCGCAGCGCCTCGATCCGCGCCCGCCGCGCCGCGCCCGGGTCCTCGCTCACCTTGTGCTCCTCAAAACGTTCGTGCCCCGTTGCCTACCGTTGTCAGCACACAAGTGTGACCGGTAGGACGACGGGGCACGTGACAGGCGCGGCGGGCGGACCCGGCCGGTACTACTTCTTGACCTCCATCTGGGTACGCAGCTGCAGCGTGGTCGCCGCGAGCGCGTTGAGGTCACCGGTGCTGCTCTGTATGTGCGCGGTGTCCATGATGATCGCCATGGTGCTGTTGTCCGCCCAGGCGCAGGTCGGGAAGTATGCGCCGCTCTCGTTCACCATCGCGCACTGCATGGAGCCGCCGAGCGGGCCCGCGTTCTCGTCGACCTTCCCGGTGACGGTGTTGCCGCCGCTGCCGATCGACTTCCAGCCCTCGTCGAGCTGGACGCTGGGCGCCAGCAGGTCGCCGTAGGCTCCGACGACCAGCATCTTCGGCAGCTTGTCGCCGACGGCTGTGGAGTAGCTGGTGATCACCGGCGTCGCCCCGGCCGCGCCGAGCCCGGAGGAGCCCTTGCTCTGCATCGACTGGACGACCGCGTTGCTGTCGTCCTTCACCAGGCCGTTGAAGGTGGCGGGGGCGTCGAGCCGGTAGAGGCCCATCTTGGAGGTCTGGTCATAGACGAAGTAGCCGATCACCCCGCCGACGACGAGTACGAAGGCGCCGATCGAGATCAGCGCGATCTTCAGCCCGCTGCGCTTGCGCGGCGGCGGTGGTGCGTAACCCCAGGCCGCGGACGGATCCATCGGCGGGACGCCGGGCTGCTGATATCCGGGCTGCTGTTCGTAGCCGGGCTGTTCGTACCCCGGCTGCTGGTACCCGCCGGGCTGCTGGCCGTACGCCGGCTGCTGGCCGTACCCGCCCGGCTGCTGGTACTCCGGCTGCTGGGGGTAACCCTGCTGCGGATAGCTCTGCTGCGGATAGCCCTGCTGCTGCGGCACGCTCGGCTGCTGGTGACCCGGCTGGGGGTAGCCCTGCTGCGGGTACTCGGGCTGGGGAGAGCCCTGCTGCGGGTAGCCACCCGGCGGCGGATTCATCGACATGGCGATTATCAGACCAGCTCGGCTACTGCCTGTCCATGACGATTCCCGGGTCGTTCACCGCGTGAAAGCCGTTCGTGACCATGGGCCGTTGGCCTCTAAACTTGCCGTCGTGACCGACATGAACCAGCGCCCCGCCCAGACCGGGGACGAAAGCGCCCTCGAAACGTTGCCGACGCAGTACACGCCGGCGCAGGTAGAGGGGCCGCTGTACGACCGCTGGGTAGAGCGCGGTTACTTCGCGGCCGACGAGACGAGCGAGAAGCCGCCGTACACCATCGTCATCCCGCCGCCGAACGTCACCGGTTCGCTGCACCTCGGCCACGCCTTCGAGCACACCATCATCGACTCCCTCACCCGCCGCAAGCGCATGCAGGGCTACGAGGTCCTGTGGCAGCCCGGCATGGACCACGCCGGCATCGCCACCCAGAACGTCGTCGAGCGCGAGCTCGCCAAGGAGGGCAAGTCGCGCGACGACCTGGGCCGCGAGGCCTTCGTCGAGCGCGTCTGGCAGTGGAAGGCCGAGTCCGGTGGCCAGATCAGCGGTCAGATGCGCCGCCTCGGTGACGGCGTCGACTGGTCCCGCGAGCGCTTCACCATGGACGAGGGTCTCTCCCAGGCCGTCCAGACCATCTTCAAGCGGCTCTTCGACGACGAGCTGATCTACCGGGCCGAGCGCATCATCAACTGGTGCCCGCGTTGCCTCACCGCGATCTCCGACATCGAGGTGGAGTACCAGGACGACGAGGGCGAGCTCGTCTCGATCCGCTACGGCGAGGGCGACAACGCCATCGTCGTCGCCACGACCCGCGCCGAGACGATGCTCGGCGACACCGCCGTGGCCGTCCACCCGGACGACGAGCGCTACGCGCACCTGGTCGGCACCGAGATCGAGCTGCCGCTGACGGGCCGTCGCATCCCGATCGTCGCCGACACCCACGTCGACCCGGAGTTCGGCACCGGCGCGGTCAAGGTGACGCCCGCGCACGACCCGAACGACTTCGAGATCGGTCAGCGTCACAACCTGCCGAACATCGCGGTCCTGGACGAGCACGGCGTGATCACCGTGCACGGCCCGTTCCTCGGCCTGGACCGCTTCGAGGCCCGCTCGGCCATCGTCGGCGCGCTGCGTGCCGACGGTCGGATCGTCGCCGAGAAGCGCCCTTACACGCACAGCGTCGGCCACTGCTCGCGCTGCAAGACGACCATCGAGCCGCGGCTGTCCATGCAGTGGTGGGTCAAGGTCGCCCCGCTCGCGAAGGCGGCCGGCGACGCGGTCCGCGACGGCCAGGTGCAGATCCACCCGAAGGAGATGGAGTCCCGCTACTTCGGCTGGGTCGACAACCTGCACGACTGGTGCATCTCGCGTCAGCTCTGGTGGGGCCACCGGATCCCGGTCTGGTACGGCCCGAACGGTGAGATCGTCTGCGTCGGCCCCGACGAGCAGCCGCCGACCGGCGAGGGCTGGCGCCAGGACACCGACGTGCTCGACACCTGGTTCTCCTCCGGCCTGTGGCCCTTCTCCACGCTGGGCTGGCCGGAGAAGACCCCGTCGCTGGACAAGTTCTTCCCGACCTCGGTGCTGGTCACCGGTTACGACATCCTCTTCTTCTGGGTCGCCCGGATGATGATGTTCGGTCTCTACGCGATGGACGGCACCCCGCCGTTCCACACCATCGCCCTGCACGGCATGGTCCGCGACCAGTTCGGCAAGAAGATGTCGAAGTCCTTCGGCAACGCGGTCAACCCGCTGGACTGGATGGACGCCTACGGCGCGGACGCGGTCCGCTTCACGCTGGCGCGCGGCGCGAACCCCGGCACGGACGTGCCGATCGGCGAGGACTGGGTCCAGGGCTCGCGCAACTTCTGCAACAAGGTCTGGAACGCCACCCGCTTCGCGCTGATGAACGGCGCGACGGTGGCGGGTCCGCTGCCGGCTGCGGAGCAGCTGAGCGCGGCGGACCGCTGGATCCTGTCTCGGTTGAACGCGACCGTGGCCGAGGTCGACGCGCTCTACGACGACTACCAGTTCGCCAAGCTCTCGGACGCGCTGTTCCACTTCGCCTGGGACGAGGTCTTCGACTGGTACGTCGAGCTGACCAAGCCCGCGCTGGCGGCGGGCGGTCCGGCGGCCGACGTCACGCGGCGGGTGCTGGGCGAGGTGCTGGACGTGACGCTGCGTCTGCTGCACCCGGTCGTGCCGTTCGTGACCGAGGCGCTGTGGACCGGTCTGACGGGTGGCGAGTCTGTCGTCATCGCGGACTGGCCCTCCGACAGCGGCTTCCGCGACGCGGAGGCCGAGCGGGAGATCGACCTGCTGCAGCAGGTCGTCACCGAGGTTCGCCGCTTCCGCACGGAGCAGGGGCTTCGGGACGGCCAGAAGGTCGCCGCCGAGCTGACGCTCGCGGGCACGCCGCTGGTCGCCCACGAGGGCGCGCTCCGCGCGCTGGCGCGACTCACTCCGGCCGACGAGTCCTTCCACGCGACGGCGACGCTCCCGATCGCGGGCGCGACGGTGGCGCTGGACCTCTCGGGAGCGATCGACTTCGAGGCGGAGCGCAAGCGCCTCTCGAAGGACCTGGCGGCAGCGGAGAAGGAGCTGGCGCAGGCGACGGCGAAGCTCGGGAACGAGGCGTTCCTGGCGAAGGCGGCCCCGGCGGCGATCGACAAGATCCGTGGCCGGCTCACCAAGGCGGAAGGGGACATCCAGCGCCTCACCGCCCAGCTGAGCGCGCTTCCTGCCGCAAGCTAGGCACTTCCTGAAGTTGCACCATCAGGGGCGCGGGGAACTGCGCGACAAGCCACCCTGTGCGTAGAGTCCTCGATGCGCAGGGCCATCCGCACAGGGTGGTTGCTCGCGCAGTTCCTCGCGCCCCTGAGGCGCTGGCCAGCGTTGTCAGAGTTCTGTCCACGCGTCCGTACACTTGCGCCGTGAGCGACAACGAGCTGACCGCCGTCACGGCGGAACTGGCCGCCAAATGGCCGGAGACCAAAATTGATCCCTCCCTGGAGCGGATCAAGGCACTGATGGACATCCTCGGCCAGCCCCAGCGGGCCTACCCGTCCATCCACATCACCGGCACCAACGGCAAGACCAGTACCGCTCGCATGATCGAACAGCTGCTCCGTGGCTTCGAGCTGCGCACCGGCCGCTACACCAGCCCGCACGTCGAGTCGATCACCGAGCGGATCAGCCTCGACGGCGAGCCGATCAGCCCCGAGCTGTTCGTGCAGACCTACGAGGACATCAAGCCCTACGTGGGCATGATCGACGCCCAGCAGCCGATCCCCATGTCCTTCTTCGAGGTCGTCACCGCGATGGCGTACGCGGCCTTCGCGGACGCGCCCGTCGACGTCGCCGTGGTCGAGGTCGGGATAGGGGGTACCTGGGACGCGACCAACGTCATCGACGCGGCCGTCTCCGTGATCACCCCGATCTCGCTGGACCACATGGACCGCCTCGGCGACACCACCGCCGCGATCGCCGGCGAGAAGTCCGGGATCATCAAGAAGGGCGGCCTCGCCGTCGTCTCCCAGCAGCCGCTGGACGCCGCCGAGGTGATCCTCCGCCGTGCCGTCGAGATCGACGCGACCGTGGCCCGGGAGGGCATGGAGTTCGGCGTCATCCACCGCGACGTCGCGGTCGGCGGCCAGCTGGTCACCCTGCGCGGGATCGGCGGCCACGAGTACCCGGAGATCTTCCTGCCGCTGCACGGGGCTCACCAGGCGCAGAACGCGGCCATCGCGCTGGCCGCCGTCGAGGGTTTCTTCGGCGTCGGGACCGCGCACGACCAGCCCCTCGACATCGACAAGGTGCGCGAGGCCTTCGCCGACGTCAGTTCCCCCGGCCGGCTGGAGGTCATCCGGCGCAGCCCGACGATCGTCCTCGACGCCGCGCACAACCCCGGCGGCGCCCAGGTCACGGCGCAGGCGATCGGGGAGTCCTTCGGCTTCACCCGCCTGGTCGGCGTCTTCTCGCCGAGCAGCGACAAGGACGTGATCGGCGTCCTGGAGGCGCTGGAGCCGGTCCTCGCGGAGATCGTGGTCACCCAGAACTCGACGCAGCGTGCACTCGACGTGGACCAGTTGGCCGAGGTCGCGGCCGAGGTGTTCGGCCCGGACCGGGTCCATGTCTGGCCCCGTCTGGACGATGCGATCGACGCGGCGGTGACGCTGGCCGAGGAGGAGGGCGACCTCGGCGGCGCGGGCGTCCTGATCACCGGTTCGATCATCACGATCGGCGAGGCCAGGCTGCTTCTAGGCAAAAACTGACTCCTCGGCAAGCCCTGAGCCTCCAGCCGAACCCCTGCCGAGGGAGGGCCGCGCACGGCGGACTAAACTGTCCGCCGTGCGTACCCTCTGCTCCTCCACGCTGATCAGCGAAGCCATGATCATCGGCTTCGCCGCGCTTGTCGCGATGCGGCTCTCATCCGTCTCCGGTGCGACGCTCTGGTCGGTGTCCGGGGCGGCGATGCTGCTCTGTCTGCTGCTCTGCGGAATGCTGGGACGCAGGGGCGCTGTCGCGATCGGGTGGGTCCTGCAGCTCGCTCTCATCGCGAGCGGTGCCGTCGTGTCGATGATGTACGGCCTGGGCGTCATCTTCGCCGCGCTCTGGTGGGCCTCGGTCCACTACGGCCGCAGGATTGATTCCATGAAGGCCGCGCGGTTGGCACAGGAGTAGGTCCTCGACCGGGTCGGGTGCGGGCTTCTCGCGGCACTCCCTCTGCGGCCGGGCTCCGACCACTCCGGTAGTCTCGTGTCGATCATCACATCACGTAGCATCACGGTGAGCGACTTCGCCACCTCGAAATCCCGGGAGCCGTCCCCTATGTCCTCGACTCAGCGCACCCTGGTCCTGCTCAAGCCCGACGCCGTGGCCCGGGGCCTGATCGGCGAGATCGTCTCCCGGATCGAGCGCAAGGCCAACTGGCGGATCGCCGCGCTGGAGCTGCGGACCCTGGACGCCGCGACGCTGGAGCAGCACTACGCCGAGCACGTCGGCAAGCCCTTCTACGAGCCGCTGATGGGCTTCATGTCCTCCGGCCCCTCGGTCGCGATGATCGTCGAGGGCGAGAGCGTCATCGAGGGCATCCGGCTGCTCGCCGGAAAGACCAACCCGCTCGAGGCGGGCCCCGGCACCATTCGCGGCGATTTCGCGACGATCACCCGGGAGAACCTCGTCCACGCCTCGGACTCGGAGTCCTCGGCGGAGCGCGAGATCAAGATTTTCTTCCCCGGCCACGCCTGATCACTGAGCTGGTCACCAGCCTGTTCACTGGGCTGGTCACGGTCGATCCTGGTCGGCCACACCTTTTCTTCACCGGATTCCCACGGCATCAACCTCGGCCTTACGGAACTCAATCCTCGACACACGGCGTCCCAATGGCGGGATATCCGATCGTCTGCACGGACAATGGCGATAAAGGTCCCGTCGCTACCATGGTGACTGCTCGACGGCAGCTTCGTTCATGGTCGCAGTAGCTGACGGCCAGTGAGCCGGCGTGTTCGCCTGCCCATCCGCCGCCGTCGCCCCCCTCATCCGCGAGCTCCGGGAAGGCCCCGCATCCCCATGGCGAACAACATGTCGTTCATCGGTCGTGACATGGCTGTCGACCTCGGCACCGCCAACACGCTGGTGTACGTCAGGGGCCGAGGGATCGTCCTCAACGAACCGTCGGTCGTCGCCGTCAACACCCACACCGGCGGCATCCTGGCGGTCGGCTCCGAGGCCAAGAAGATGATCGGGCGCACGCCCGGCAACATCGTCGCCATCCGCCCGCTCAAGGACGGCGTGATCGCCGACTTCGAGATCACCGAGCGGATGCTGCGCTACTTCATCCTGAAGATCCACCGCCGCCGTTACCTCGCCCGCCCGCGGGTCGTCGTCTGCGTGCCCAGCGGCATCACCGGGGTCGAGCGCCGCGCCGTGATCGAGGCCTCGGCCCAGGCCGGGGCGCGCCAGGTGCACATCATCGAGGAGCCGATGGCCGCCGCGATCGGCGCCGGCCTGCCGGTCCACGAGGCGACCGGCAACATGGTCGTCGACATCGGCGGCGGCACCACCGAGGTCGCGGTGATCTCGCTTGGCGGCATCGTCACCGCCCAGTCGATCCGGGTGGCCGGCGACGAGCTCGACAACGCGATCATCCAGCACATCAAGAAGGAGTACTCGCTGCTGCTCGGCGAGCGCTCCGCCGAGTCGATCAAGATGACCATCGGCTCCGCCTACCCCGTCGACGGGGACAAGGAGGAGCACAGCGAGATCCGCGGCCGCGACCTGGTCAGCGGGCTCCCCAAGACCGTGGTGATCTCCGCGGCCGAGGTGCGCGAGGCCATCGAGGAGCCGGTCAACACCATCATCGACGCCGTCAAGACGACGCTGGACCAGTGCCCGCCCGAATTGGCCGGTGACATCATGGACCGCGGCATCGTTCTCACCGGGGGCGGTGCGCTGCTGCGCGGCCTGGACGAGCGGCTGCGCCGCGAGACCGGGATGCCGGTGCACATCGCCGAGAACCCGCTGGACTCGGTCGCGCTCGGCTCCGGCAAGTGCGTGGAGGAGTTCGAGGCGCTTCAGCAGGTCCTGGACGCCCAGCCCCGTCGCTGACCCCGCCCGCCATCTTTCCCTCGTTCGTTGACTGCTTTGTTGACTGTTCGTTGAGTGCTCGTTGACTGAAGGGCTCTGCCGAGAATCGTGAGGGACACACGAGAGAGCCGGCTCCTGCTGATCCTCCTGGTGGCGGTCGCGTTCGCACTGATCACCGTGGACATCCGCGGCGGTGCCGACTCGCCGCTCAACGGGCCGCGCACCGCCGCCGCCTCGGTCTTCGGGCCGGTGGAGAGCGGCGTCTCCGGGCTGGTCAACCCGCTCGCGGACGGCCTCCACTCGCTGCGCGACTCCGGCAGCCAGGGGGACCGGATCAGGGCTCTTGAGCAGCAGAACGAACTGCTCAAGCAGCAGCTCTCCTCTTCCGACCTGGTCAAGGGCCGCAACGGCGAGTTGACCAAGCTGCTCGGCGAGGCCGGGGCCGGCCAGTACACCATCAAGGCCGCCCAGGTGACCGCCGTAGGGGCCAGCCAGAACTTCTCCTGGACCATCACCATCGACATCGGCAGCATCGACGGCATCCAGCGCGACATGACCGTCATCAACGGCGACGGACTGGTCGGCCGGGTCACCACCGTCGCGCCGAACAGCTCCACGGTGCTGCTCGCGGTCGACCCGCGGTTCACCGTCGGCGCCAAGATGGAGGGCAGCGGCGAGATCGGCTTCGGCACCGGCGAGGGTGACGCCCCGATGCGGGTGGAGCTGCTCAACGGCCAGGCCGACGTCAAGGTCGGCGACCGGCTGGTCACCTTCGGCTCGCAGAACGACAAGCCCTTCGTGCCCGGTGTCCCGGTCGGCACCATCACCCAGATCGTCAACACCCCCGGCGAACTGACCAAGACGGTGCTGGTCCAGCCCTTCGTCAGCTTCACGAAGCTGGACCTGGTCGGCGTCGTCGTCCAGCCGCCGGCCACCGACCCGCGCTACGCCGTGCTGCCGCCCAAGCAGGCGCCGCCGACGCCCGGCAACACCCCGCCGCCGGCCACCCCGCCGGCGACCCCGTCCGCCCATGTGAAGAAGAAGGGCTGACGTCATGTGGATCCAACGCGTCCTGCTCTCCGCGGCGCTCGTCGTCTTCGCGATGGTCGTCCAGGTCAGCGTGCTGTCCCGGCTCGGCCTGCCCGGCGCCGTCCCCGACCTGCTGCTGCTCGTGGTGATCGGCCTGGCCCTGGTCTACGGGCACGTGACCGGCTGTCTGATCGGCTTCTTCGCGGGCCTCTTCGCCGACCTCGCCCCGCCGTCCGACCACGCGGTGGGCCGCTACGCACTGGTGCTCTGCCTGGTCGGCTACATCGCCGGCCTGCTGCGCCCGGAGAACGGACAGCTCCGCTCGGTGACGACGCCGCTGATGGTCGTCGCGGGCGCGGCCTTCGGCGCGACGCTGCTCTACGCGGGCGTCGGCGCGCTGGTCGGCGACACCGCCGCCCGGCACGTGGGACTGACCGGGCTGCTGGTCTCCTCCGTCATCTACGACGTACTGCTGGCGCCGTTCGTGGTGCCTGCGGTCATGGCCCTGGCCCGTCGCACCGTCAGCGACACCGCGGGCGGCGGCGCCGGGCAGGGCAACACGCCGAGCAAGCCGCGCCGCACCGGGCTCAACCGTCGCGGTGCCTTCTTCGGCGACCGCGGCACCCGGACCGGCGGCGCTGCCGGTCTCGGCACCGTCCCCGGCTTCGGCAGCGGTTCGGCCGGCAAGAGCGGCAGCGGCGGCAAGACCAGCGGAAAGTTCGGCATGACCAGCAAGCTCAGCAAGGCCGTCAAGCGCTGACGCGCGGACGCCGCTGAGAAGACGAAGTTCAGAAGCACGAGGAGGGGCACCCCGTGGGCAACATCCCGGAGACGGGCCGGACCCGGAGGGTCACCGGTCGGCTACTGGTGCTCCAGGTGCTGGTCCTCTCACTGCTCGGCACGCTCGGCGGCAGACTCTGGTACCTGCAGATCCGCTCCGGCGCGTCCTACGCCCAGCAGGCGTCGTCCAACCACATCCGCACGGTCGTGGTCCCCGCTGTGCGAGGCGAGATCCTCGACTCGAACGGTGTGCCGCTGGCCGACAACACCACCAAGCTCGTCGTCTCGGTCTCGCGCACCTCGCTGCTCCAGCAGAAGGACGGCGGCAAGGCCGTGCTGACCCGGCTCGGCCAGGTCCTCGGCATGACCTACCTCGACATGCACGACAAGGTCAGGCTCTGCGACGCCAAGACGCCGCGTCCCTGCTGGAACGGCTCGCCGTACCAGCCGATCCCGGTCACCCAGACGGCCACCACGCAGCAGGCCATGCAGATCATGGAGCGCCAGGAGGACTTCCCCGGCGTCACGGCGAGCACCAGCGCGGTCCGGCTCTACCCGGCGCCCTCCGGCGCCAACGCGGCGCAGATACTGGGTTACCTCTCCCCGGTCACCGAGGAGGAGATCACCGCCGCGACGGACGCCAACGGCAAGTCCTCGCTGGCCGCCTCCGACCAGGTCGGCCGGGCCGGTCTGGAGTACCAGTACGACAAGGCGCTGCGCGGCACCAACGGCACCACCAACCTGGAGGTCGACAACCTCGGCCGGGTCATCGGCACGGCCGGCGGCAACGCCCCCGTGCCCGGAGCCGACCTGGTCACCAGCATCGACGCCAGGATCCAGGCGCTGGCCGAACAGCAGCTCAACCAGGCGATGGTGACGCTGCGCGGCACCTGGGACAAGGTGACCTCACAGAACTACAAGGCCGACTCCGGCGCGGTCGTCGTCATGGACGTGCACACCGGCCGGATCATCGCGATGGCCAGCGCGCCGACCTACAACCCGAACATCTGGAGCGGCGGCATCTCCGCGAAGGACTACGCGGCGCTGAACAGCCAGAACTCCGACTTCCCGATGCTGAACCGGGCGATCCAGGGGCAGAGCGCGCCCGGCTCGACCTTCAAGGTGGTCAGCACGACGGGCGCCCTCAACGCCGGCTACAGCTACGACTCGACCTTCCCCTGCACCTCGTCGATGACCATCGGCGGCCGGCTCTTCAAGAACTTCGAGGGCGAGAACTTCGGCGCGATCAACCTCTCCAAGGCGCTCGAGGTCTCCTGCGACACCGTCTTCTACAACATCGCCTACCAGCAGTGGCTGAGCGACGGCGGCACCAAGCCGAAGCACCCGCAGGACTGGCTCTACAAGGCCGCGCACCAGTTCGGCCTCGGCGCCACCACCGGCATCGACCTGCCGGGCGAGGTCAAGGGCCGGGTCCCGGACCGCGCCTGGCACCAGAACTACTACGACGCGATGAAGGACACCTGGTGCAAGCAGGCCAAGACGGAGACGGACCCGTACCTGCGGGCCATCGCCACCGAGGACTGCGTCGACTTCGCCACGCTGCGCGCGGGTGACGAGGTCAACTACGCGATCGGGCAGGGTGACACCCTGGTGACCCCGATCCAGATGGCCCGCGTCTACTCGGCGCTGGCCAACGGCGGCACGCTCTACGCGCCGCAGATCGCCAAGGCCGTCGTCAGCCCCGGCGGCAAGACCGTGCAGCCGATCCGGCCGGTCGTCCAGGGGCACCTGCCGACCACCTCGCGCATGATCGACTACATCGACCAGGCCACGGCCAACGTCATCACCAGCGGTACCGCCGCCTGGAAGTTCCAGGGCTGGCCGCAGGACAAGGTCCAGCTGCACGCCAAGACGGGAACGGCGGAGGTCGTCGGCAAGCAGACCACCTCCTGGTTCGACACGTACACCAAGGACTACGCGATCGTGATGACGATCTCCCAGGGTGGTACCGGGTCCGGCGGTTCAGGACCGGCCGTGCGCAACATCTACAACGCGCTCTACGGCATCCAGGCCAACGGCAGCATCGACCCGAGCAAGGCGATCCGCCCGGCCGCGCAGAACGCGCTGCCCAGCTTCCACCCGGACGGCACGGTGACCCAGCCGGTCTCCTTCACCGCCCCGGCGCTGCTGCCCCCGGCGGGCTCCAACGCTCCGGCCCTGGCCGCCCTCGACATCGCGGCGCTCGCGCCGGAGCGGAGGTCAGACGCGTGAGCGAGCGAAGCGAGATCACCATCAAGAGGTGCGCATTCCGCGAAGCGGCTGCCGAGCGAAGCGAGGCGGGCGCATGAGCGGCTTGAGCACCGGTTATTCGACTCCCCGTTACACCCCGCGCAAGGACGGCCTCGGCCGGCTGTTGCACCGGGAGTCGCCGCTGCGGCGGATGGACTGGCCGCTGGTGCTCGCCGCGCTCGCGCTGTCCGGCCTCGGCTCGCTGCTGGTCTGGTCCGCGACCCGTTCCCGCGTCGAGATCAACCACGGCGACCCGCAGTACTTCCTGGTCCGGCACCTGGTGAACCTCGCCATCGGCGTCGGCCTGTGCGCGGCCGTCGTGCTACTCGGGCACCACCGGCTGCGCACGGCGGTGCCGTTCATCTACGGCCTGTCGATCCTCGGCGTCCTCGCCGTGCTCAGCCCGCTGGGCTCGACGGTCAACGGTGCGCACTCGTGGATCGTGCTCGGCGGCGGCTTCTCGATGCAGCCCTCGGAGTTCTGCAAGATCTCCATCATCCTGATCTGCGCGACGATACTGTCCGCGCGCGTGGACGCGGGGGAGATGCAGCAGCCGAACGGCCGCTCGGTCCTCCAGGCGCTGATGCTCGCCGGGGTCCCGATAGGGATCGTCCTGCTGATGCCGGACCTGGGCTCCACCATGGTCATGGTGGTCATCATCCTCGGCGTCCTGCTCGCCTCCGGTGCGCCCGCCCGCGCGATCGGCGGCCTGACCCTGATCGGCGCGGCCGGCGCGGCGGCGGTCGTCCAGCTGCACCTGCTGAAGCAGTACCAGATCGCCCGCTTCGCGGCCTTCGCCAACCCGGCCCTCGACCCGGCCGGGGTCGGCTACAACACCGCGCAGGCCCGCATCGCGATCGGCTCCGGCGGCCTGGCCGGCAAGGGTCTCTTCCACGGGACGCAGACCACCGGGCAGTTCGTCCCCGAGCAGCAGACCGACTTCGTCTTCACGGTGGCCGGCGAGGAGCTCGGCTTCCTCGGCGGGATGTTGATCATCTGCCTGCTCGGCATCATCCTCTGGCGCGCCTGCCGGATCGCCCGCGAGGCCTCGGACCTCTACAGCACCGTGCTGGCGGCGGGCGTGGTGACCTGGTTCGCCTTCCAGGGCTTCGAGAACATCGGCATGACGCTCGGGATCATGCCGGTGGCCGGCATCCCGCTGCCCTTCGTCAGCTACGGCGGCTCCTCGATGTTCGCGATCTGGATCGGCATCGGCCTGCTCCAGTCGGTCAAGATGCAGCGCTCGATGGCGGGCTGAGGCCGCTCCGTCGGGCTGGGGTAGCGTGCCGGGCATGATCAAAGCGGTGATGTTCGACTTCTCAGGCACGCTCTTCCGGATCGAGTCGGTCGAGGCGTGGTGGCAGGCGGCTGTCGCCGAGCTCGGCCTGGACCTGCCCGAGGCCGGGGCCGCCGCGTGCGTGGCGCGCCTGAGGCGGCTCGGCGCCCTCCCCGGCAGTCCCTCCGGCACCGTCCCGGAGGAGCTCGCCACGCTGTGGCAGGAGCGTGACCTCGACATGGTCCGCCACCGCGCCGCGTACACCGGGCTCGCCCGCGCGGCGGACCTGCCGGACGACCGGCTCGCCGACGCCCTCTACGAGCGCCACCGGAGCCCTGAGGCGTGGCGTCCCTACCCGGACACCGCCGCGGTCCTCACCCAGCTGCGCCGTCGCGGCGTGCCGGTCGCCGTGGTCAGCAACATCGGCTGGGACCTGCGGCCGGTCTTCCGGCGCCACCGCCTCGACGAGCTGGTCGACGCCTACGTCCTCTCCTTCGAGCAGGGAGTGCAGAAGCCCGACCCTGCGATCTTCGAGACCGCATGCCGGGAGCTCGGCCACGATCCCGCCGACGTGCTGATGGTCGGCGACGACCTGACGGCCGACGGCGGCGCGACCGCGCTCGGATGCCCGTTCCACGCGGTCGAGCACCGGCCGGTCGATGACCGACCGGCCGGGCTCGCACCCCTGCTGGATCTGCTGGACTGAGCTGGGCTCAGATCTGGGCCAGCAGCAGGTTGCCGTTCACGCGGCCGATGCCGCTGCACGCGTCCCAGCCCTTGATCGCCGAGTAGCCGGGGGCGGGCGGGACGGTGTTGGAGCCGGAGTCGACGTCGAAGAAGATGTTCGGCTGGTTCATCAGCTGGTACAGGTACGGGCTGAGGAAGCCGGGCTGGACGCCGCTGCTCGCCGCGATGACGGCCATCAGACCCGCGTAGAGCGGCGCGACGGCGCTGGTGCCGCCGACCGACATCCACGTGCCGTCCACGACCACCTCGTACGGGCTGACCAGCGCGTCCGCGTTGCCCGCGAGGTCCGGGACGCCGCGGCCGACCATGCCGGAGTCGACCTGGTGCGGGATCTCGGCGGTCGGCTGCCACGCGGGGAGCGGGAACCGGTCGCTGACGCCGCCGCCGGTGGCCCAGCCGTTGCCGTTGTTCCAGACCACCTCGTTGCGCAGCGCGCCGTTGCCGTCCAGCTGAAGCTGCGTGCCGCCGCAGGCCAGCACGTACGGGTCGGCGGCCGGGAAGTCGCAGTGCGCCTGCCCGTCGTAGACACCGTCGTTGCTGCCGTTGTCGCCCGACGCCGCGCAGACGGTGATGCCGGCCACCGCGGCCTGGTAGAACGCCGCGTCCATGCCGGCGAGCCCCGCCGAGGTCCAGCCCGCGTCCTCCGGTGCGCCCCAGCTGATGGAGATCGCCGTGGGCGGGTTCTGCTGGTTGTGGACGGCGGTCAGGATCGCGTCGATGAAACCCTGCTCCGTGTTGGGTGCGAAGTAGACCTGGATGTTCGCGCCCTGCGCGATCGTCCCGGCGATCTCGATGTCGAGCTCCACCTCGCCGTCCGCGCCGCTCGGGTCGCCGTAGGCGTTGGCGCCGCCGTCCACCGACACATCGGTGACCGTCGGCAGCGGCAGATTGAGCTGACCGAAGTAGGCCGTCAGGTCGTTCTGGCTGTAGCCGCCGCCGAGCTCGATGATCGCGATGTTCTGCCGCGAGCAGTCCACGCCCTGCGGGAAGTCGTACAGCTGCGCCACCTGCTGCGCGGTCACGCCCTGCTGCAGCTTCGGCGTCATCTTGAGGTGCGGCTGGGTCAGCGGACGGTTCGTCAGGCCGGAGACGCGTTCCACGATCCCGTGCAGGTGGCGCGGCACGTAGACCTGTCCCTGGCGGCTGCGGTAGCTGTGGTCGCCCTCGCGGTACTGCTTGAGCTGCACCCCGAAGGTCGCGTCGAACTGCGCGACCGTGCCCTGCAGCGTGACGCAGCGCCGCTCGGGGCTGCTCTCCACCACGCGCAGCTGGTGCTGCTCTGCGAACTTGCGCACCCGGTCCAGGTCGGCGGGGTCCGCCGCGAAGGGCGCGAGCGCGCTCTTGCGACTGATCGCGGGGCGGCGGCTGGGCCGCTGGCGGCCGAGCTCGTCCATGTCGGGCAGGGGCGCGGTGGACGCGGGGTTGCGGCGTACCTGGACGGTGACGGTGATCTTCTCGTGGGAGTCGGCCGGGCCGATAAGCAACTGGCCCTTGCGCGGCTTGCGTTCGCTCCCGAGCAGGGCGACGCGGTCCTTGACTGCCGGCTGTGCGGGCATGCTCTCCTCCTTGAAGGAGTCGTCAGATGTGCTCCCTGAGTGGGAACACCCCTATGCCTACGCGGCGCGCGTCACCGGCGCGTCACCACCCGCGCACGCCCGTGCCCGACCCGCCACGCGGTTGACTTCCGCCTGCGGCCAGTCAAGAGTGCGAAGAGGCACGGCACCCGAGGACGGCGGTGGTGGTGATGATCGATCTGTCCCTGCTCGGCGGATGGCGCCTGACTGCGGACGGGATCCCGGTCGCCCTGCCGGAGTCGGGACGAAGAGTGGTGGCCTACGTCGCGGTCCGAGGCCCGGCCACCCGCCAGCACCTGGTCGGCGCGCTCTGGCCGGAGACACCCGAGCACCAGGCGAACGGTTCCCTCCGGTCCACCCTTTGGCGAATCCGCCGCTGCCTGGAGCAGCTGATCATCACGCGCGGGGACTGGGTCGAGCTCGGGCCCGAAGTCCGCCTCGACCTGCGGGAACTTCGCTGCACGCTGGCCCGCGTACCGGAGCCGCCGCTGCCCGACGCGGCCTGGCTGGGGGAGAGCTGTCTGCTGCCGGACTGGTACGACGACTGGCTCCTGGTGGACCAGGAGGAGTTGCGGCAGTCCTGCCTGCACGCGATGGAGCGCGTCGCCGCGCATCTGCGCGCCCGCGGCGAGTACGCGGACGCGCTCGCCATGGCCCTGGCCGCCGTCAAGGTCGACCCGCTGCGCGAGAGCGCGCACCGCGCGGTGGTGGAGATACACCTGCGCGAGGGCAACGTCTCCGAGGCACTGCGCCACTACGAGGCTTACCGCCGACTGCTGGAAGGCGAGTTGGGGATCGAGCCGAGCCGTTTGCTGCGGGGGATGATGGCAGCACCCTGGGGGCGCGAGGAACAGCGCGAGAAACCACCCGCTGCGGATGGCCCTGCGCGTTCGGGGACTCACCTCGCGGGTGGCTTGTCGCGCTCACGCGGCGGAGCCGCATCTCGGTAGAGCCTCGCGCCCCTGAGGTCTCACGGGAATCGGTAGGCGTCAACCTCTGCGATCAACGCCTCCCGCCTCTCATCGTCCTCCAGAAAGCTCGCCTCGAACGAATTGCGTGCCAGCAGCCGCAGCTGGTCGTCCGTCAGGCCAAGTGCGCGGCGCACGCCGGCGAAGTTCTCCTCGACGTAGCCGCCGAAGTACGCCGGATCGTCGGAGTTCACCGTCGCGACCAGCCCCGCGTCCAGCATCGCGACCAACGGGTGGTCGGCCAGGGTGGCCACGCAGCGCAGCCGGACGTTCGAGAAGGGGCAGACCGTCAGCGGGATCCGCTCCTCGGCCAGCCGCTTGACCAGCTCCGGGTCCTCCAGGGCCCGGATGCCGTGGTCGATCCGCTCGACGCCGAGCAGGTCCAGCGCCTCGCGCACGTAGTCGGGACCGCCCTCCTCGCCCGCGTGCGCGACCAGCCGCAGGCCGGCCTCCTTGGCCCGGCGGTAGACCGTGGCGAACTTCGCCGGCCGGTGCCCGACCTCCGCCGAGTCCAGGCCGATGCCCGCGATCACGTCGCCGAAGTACGGGCGGCAGGCGTCGAAGGTCGCCAGCGCCGAAGCCTCCGGCAGATCGCGCAGGAAGCACATGATCAGCTTCGTGCTGACCCCGTGCCGCTCGAACGAACGCGACAGCGCCCGGTCCAGGCCGCGCACCACCGCGTCCAGTTCCACGCCGCGCGCGGTGTGCGCCTGCGGGTCGAAGAAGATCTCCGCATGCCGGACCCCGTCCCGCGCCGCGCGGGCCAGGTAGGCCTCGGCGAGCTCGGTGAAGTCCTCCTCGGTGCGCAGCACGTCCATCAGCTGGTAGTAGAGGTCCAGGAAGGACTGCAGGTCGGAGAAGGCGTAGGCGGCCCGCAGCTGCTCGGGGTCGGCGTAGGGGAGGTCGACGCCGTTGCGGTGGGCCAGTTCGAAGGCCAGCTCGGGCTCCAGCGTCCCCTCGATGTGCAGGTGCAGTTCCGCCTTGGGGATGGGCACGCGTCTCTTCCTAGCATCATGATCGCGGTGGCAAATCGGTCAAACCAGCAACCTTAGACCCTGCGGTAACCTTGAGGGTCACCCCGGTGTCCACACGAAAGTCCCTGCCTCTATGTCTGTCGAGTCGGTCTTCCCGCGCCTGGAGGCCCTCCTCCCGCACGTCCAGAAGCCGATCCAGTACGTCGGCGGTGAGCTCAACTCCACCGTCAAGGACTGGGACGCCTGCGATGTCCGCTGGGCCCTGATGTACCCCGACGCCTACGAGGTCGGACTGCCCAACCAGGGCGTCATGATCCTTTACGAGGTCCTCAACGAGCGCGAGGGGGTCCTGGCCGAGCGCACCTACAGTGTCTGGCCGGACCTCGAGGCGCTGATGCGCGAGCACGGCGTCCCGCAGTTCACCGTCGACGCGCACCGTCCGGTGAAGGCCTTCGACGTCTTCGGTCTGAGCTTCTCCACCGAGCTCGGCTACACCAACATGCTGACGGCCCTCGACCTGGCCGGCATCCCGCTGCTCGCGGCGGACCGCACCGACGAGGACCCGATCGTGCTGGCCGGAGGCCACGCCGCGTTCAACCCCGAGCCGATCGCGGACTTCCTCGATGCCGCCGTCGTCGGCGACGGCGAGCAGGCCGTTCTCGACATGACGGAGATCATCCGCGGCTGGAAGGCCGAGGGGAAGCCCGGCGGGCGCGACGAGGTGCTGCTGCGCCTGGCGCGGACCGGCGGCTTCTACATCCCCAAGTTCTACGACGTCGAGTACCTGGCCGACGGCCGCATCGCGCGCGTCGTGCCGAACGCCTCCGGTGTTCCGTGGCGCGTCTCCAAGCACACGGTGATGGACCTCGACGAGTGGCCCTACCCGAAGCAGCCGCTGGTGCCGCTGGCGGAGACGGTCCACGAGCGGATGTCGGTGGAGATCTTCCGCGGCTGTACCCGCGGCTGCCGCTTCTGCCAGGCGGGCATGATCACCCGCCCGGTGCGCGAGCGCTCCATCACCGGCATCGGCGAAATGGTCGAGCGCGGCCTCAAGGCCACCGGCTTCGAAGAGGTCGGCCTGCTCTCGCTCTCCTCCGCCGACCACACCGAGATCGCCGACGTCGCCAAGGGCCTGGCCGACCGCTACGAGGACGACAAGGTCGGCCTCTCGCTCCCGTCGACCCGCGTGGACGCCTTCAACATCGACCTCGCCAACGAGCTCAGCCGCAACGGCCGCCGCTCGGGCCTGACCTTCGCCCCCGAGGGCGGCAGCGAGCGCCTGCGCAAGGTGATCAACAAGATGGTGTCCGAGGAGGACCTCATCCGAACGGTCGCCACCGCGTACGGCAACGGCTGGCGTCAGGTGAAGCTCTACTTCATGGCCGGGTTGCCGACCGAGACCGACGAAGACGTCATGCAGATCGCCGAGATGGCGAAGAACGTCATCGCCAAGGGCCGCGAGGTCACCGGCACCAACGACATCCGCTGCACGGTCTCCATCGGCGGCTTCGTGCCCAAGCCGCACACGCCGTTCCAGTGGGCCCCGCAGCTGGGTGTCGAGGAGACGGATGCCCGACTGCTGAAGCTCCGCGACGCGATCCGCAACGACCGCAAGTACGGCCGCAACATCGGCTACCGCTACCACGACGGCAAGCCCGGCATCATCGAGGGCCTGCTCTCGCGCGGCGACCGCCGCGTCGGCGCGGTCATCCGCGCGGTCTACGAGGACGGCGGCCGCTTCGACGGCTGGCGCGAGCACTTCTCCTACGAGCGCTGGATCCGCTGCGCGGAGTCGGCTTTCGAGGGCACCGGCGTCGACGTCGCCTGGTACACGACGCGCGAGCGCCAGTACGAGGAGGTCCTGCCCTGGGACCACCTGGACTCCGGTCTCGACAAGGACTGGCTCTGGGAGGACTGGCAGGACGCCCTCGAGGAGGTCGAGGTCGACGACTGCCGCTGGACCCCGTGCTTCGACTGCGGCGTGTGTCCTCAGCTCGACACGCACATCCAGATCGGCCCCACCGGCCAGAAGCTGCTGCCGCTGAGCGTGGTCAACAAGTAGTCGCAGTTGCGGCGAAGGGCGGCCCGGTCGATTCGACCGGGCCGCCCTTCTGTCATTCAGGTGTTCAGGGCAGTGCCGTGAGCGTCATGCCGGAGGCGTCCGTGCCGGGGGTGTTGTCGCAGGTGAAGTCACCCGTGGGCTGGGCGTAGATCAGCGCGAGGCAGCGGCCGAGGGCCGCTTGGCCGTAGGCGTTGGGGTGGAAGGACTCCTGCATGGTGCCCTGCGAGGCGCCCGTGGTGAGGAAGCGGGCCCACTCGCTGGTCGCAGCGGACGGTGGCTGGGTGGCCGTCGCCAACTGTGCCGAGGCGGCGCAGGTTTCGTGGCCCTGGAAGGCGTTCTGCAGGTCGAGGAACTGGACGCCCTTCGCGTTCGCGACGTTCCGCAGCGCGGAGGAGATCTCCGGGATCAGCGTGTCCCTGGCCCAGTCGGAGTCGCCGTTCCAGAACGGACAGCCCCCGTTGTTGGTGCGGCTCCAGCCGCTCTCCGGGTAGCGGTTCTCGCTGCTGCGCGGGATGGGGGACGGGTAGGACTGCAGGATGATCCGGTAGCTCCCTGCGGCGTAACCGTCGGCGGCCATGGCCGCGTTGATCTCGTCGACGGACTTGCCGACGTTCGCCATCGCGCCGGGGAGCGCGGAGGCGATGACCTGCTGCTGCGAGGGGTTGCAGTAGCTGTACCAGACCTCGTAGTCCTCGACGCACTTGGTGATCACGCTGCTGAAGCCGAGATCGTTGCCGCCGATCGAGAGGACGATGGTTTTCACGTCGTTGCTCGCGGCGATCTGCGCGAGCTGGTCCGCCTGCGGCGCCTCGCCCTTGTAGGTCTGGCCGCCGTCGACCGCGCGGAAGACGTCGGCCGTGGTGGCGCCGGAGCAGGCGATGTTGAAGTGGCTGTCGGTAAGGCCGGCTGCGCCGTTGACCTCGGCCGTGTCCGAGCGGTCGCACCCGCTCGCATAGGTCGGGCCGTAGACGACGGTGGGGTCGTAGCCGCCGTTGACGTAGGCGCGGTCGGTGCCGTCGCGACTGCCGGAGGAGGTGTCGCTGTTGCCCAGCCACCGACCGGCTTCGCCGGAGATGTAGCTGTCGCCCATGGAGACGACGGCGCCTCCCGAGCTGGCGTGTGCGGCGCCCGTTCCACCGAAAAGCGGAAAGAGCACAAAAAGCGTGGTCAGCGATGCGACGGTAAGCCGCACCGGTTTGGCGGATCCAATCATGGGTGAACTCCAGATGAGGGGTGGGGTTCACCGGCCGGTGCGCAGAATCTGACACAGGGCTGATTGCTACCGCAAGGTAACTACCGTGTTTATTTTTTGACGGAACACCCGGAAAGGGGCAGATGTCATTTACGCCCCTTTCCGGAGCGAAATTGCCGATCAGCAGGCGCAGAGGCAGAAGGGGTGACCGGCCGGGTCCGCGAAGACGCGCCAGGTCTTGGCGCCGCCCCAGTCCTCGAGCAGGGTCGCGCCGAGCGCGACGACCTGGGCCTGGGCGGCGTCGAGATCGGTGACGCCGATGTCGATGTGGCCCTGCTGAGGCACGTCCCCGCCCGGCCACTGGGGTTCGCGATAGTCCGGGACCCGCTGGAACGCGAGGGTGGGTCGACCCTCGTCGACCAGCTCCACCCAGTCGTCCTCCTCCTCCACGACCTTGCCGCCGACGAGCTCGGCGTAGAACCCGGCGAGGGCCGTGGCGTCGGGACAGTCGAGGGCGTAAGCGCGAAGGGTGCCGATCATGTCGAGACTCCGTTACCGATAGATGCGGTTTGTGGGTAACCACTGCCGTTACTGGATGCTGCCGCACTATCGGTAACATCGCAAGCATGGGAGACGCCCCGGGTCCGCTGAAGCTCGTGCAGGAGCTCGTCAACACGCTCGATGTCGAGAGCGGCGTGGACGAGCTGGAGGCGTTCGTGGGGGAGGGCGTCGACGTCGAGCGGGTGCGCGACTTCCGCGAACTGCTGCGGGAGGCGGGCATGGCGCATGCGGGATTGGATATCTCCAGTGACTCGCTCGATATGTTCAGCGAGCAGCTCTCACTCGCCGCTCTGGTGCTGTCGCCGCGATATGACGGGAGCGTCGAGCTCGTCCTCGCGCCGGGCCTGCCGCCCACGGAGCTGTTGTTTGCGCAGGTCGCTGCCGCGATTGCCGCAGCGGGCCGCGACTGGCTCCGCCTGAAGGCCTGCGCGGCGGAGGACTGCCGCTGGCTCTACTACGACCGATCGCCGGCTGGACGCGGGCGCTGGTGCAGCATGGCCGTATGCGGAAGTCGTGCGAAAATGCGCGCTTATCGGGCGGCTCGCAGAGCCCGGGACCATCCCCTGACAGCGCCGCGTACCCTTGGAGGCGCAACACCGCCCCTACTGCCGAAGGACTGAGCGCACTGGCACGCCGCACGCCCGACGGTCCGCCGCCCGCACCCGCGGTCCAGCGGATCCGTCTCCGCTACACCAAGCGTGGTCGCCTCCGCTTCACCAGCCACCGCGACTTCCAGCGGGCCCTTGAGCGCGCCCTGCGCCGATCCGCCGTTCCGATGGCGTACTCCGCCGGCTTCACCCCCCACCCCAAGATCAGCTTCATGAACGCCGCGCCCACCGGTGCCGCGAGTGAGGCCGAATACGTGGAGCTGGCCCTCTCCGAGCGGCGCGAGCCCGAGCTGCTGCGCAAGCAGCTGGACGAGTCGCTGCCGCCCGGCCTGGACGTGATCGACGCGGTCGAGGCGTTCGGCAAGGACTTCATGGAGCGGCTGCAGGCTTCCGTCTGGCTGCTCCGTCTGGACGACGTCGAGCCCGACGCCGCCCGTACCGCTGTCGCCGCCTTTCTCGCAGCCGACGAGGTCGAGGTCTCGCGACAGACCAAGAACGGCCTGCGCACCTTCGACTCGCGCGGCGCCGTGATCTCTCTCGAGGTCGTGGATCCGCAGGTCGACGCGGGTGCGCTCGGCCTACCCGAAAGTACGACCGATATCCGCGCAGGCCGCGCCTGTGCGATACTGCGGCTGGTTGTTCGGCACGCCACACCCGCCGTCCGACCCGACGACGTCCTCTCCGGTCTTCGTGCGACGGCCGACCTCGCGCTGCCGGTCCCCGCTGGGGTGACCAGGCTGGCGCAGGGGCCGCTCGACGAGGAGACCGGTGCGGTGACCGACCCGTTCGCGTCCGACCGCGACGCGGCTCTGGCCCTCCCATCCGAGGCGGCCGAGCCGCAGAACGCGTAGCGGCGACCGGTCGGCAGCGCGGCGCCGTCGGCGCCCGATCAGGGTCCTGGGAGCCATCCGGGGCCCGGTCACCAGGGGCGCGGCCTGAAGACTTCGGCGCGCCCGCGAGCCTCGCGGGGACGCCACCCAAAGACATACGCGAGCCCCCGTGCGGCGCCCGCCCAAGAGGTGCGGCGCCCGGGGGCGTGACGGGAGAACCGCCCGCATGCCCGATATCACCAATGACAACAACGAACAGAGCGAAGCGCAGGCCGCGGCCCCCAAGGTCGCCCCGCGTCGCCGTCGCGCCGCCAGCCGTCCGGCCGGCCCGCCGGTGAACGAGGCGCCGGGCGCGGCAGACGCCGCCGCCGAGCCTGTTGCTGCCGAGCCCGTCGCCGCGCAGTCCGCGAGCGCCACGTCCGCCGAGGCGCCCGCTGCGGCCGCTGAGCCGGTCAAGCGCGCCCGCCGCACTCGCAAGAAGGCCGAGGTCGCTCCCGAGGAGTCGGCCGTCGTCGAGGCTGCACCGGTTGCCCCGGCCGCCCCGGTCGAGCCCGCGGCCGAGACGCCCGCTGCCGTCGCTGAGCCGGTCAAGCGCGCCCGCCGGACCCGCAAGAAGGCCGAGACCGCTCCGGAGGCGCCCGCCACCGACAGCCTCGCGCTGCTCGGCGAGCTGGACCAGGTCGAGCAGCGGGTCGAGTCCGGCCTGCTCGCCGCCGGGACCGAGCTGGAGGCGCTCGTCGCCGACCTGGTCGCCCGCGTCAGCGGCGCGCTCACGGTCGAGGCCGGCAGCCAGCTGGAGCAGCGCCTCGCCGCGCTTCAGCAGCGCGCCGCGCAGCCTGCCCCCGCGCCGGTCGCCGCAGCTCCCGTCGTGGAGACGCCCGTCGCCGCCGCCGAGGAGACCGCCCCGCGCGGCCGTCGCCGCGCCGTGCGTCCCGCCACCGCCGTCTTCCAGCCGCCGGTGTTCCAGGCCCCGCAGCCCGCCGCGGCCGAGGCGCCCGCTCCGGCCGAGCGTCGCGCTCCCGCGCCCGCCGCCGCCTTCGTCGTGCCGGACGAGACCGCCGCCGAGGCCGCCCCGGCCGCAGGTCGCCGCACCCGCCGTCGCGCCGAGGCCCCGGCCAGTGCGCCTGTCGCGCCCGCCGTGGCCGCCGCCCCGGCCGAGGTCGCGGAGGAGGTCGCCGAGGAGACGGCCGGTGGCCGTCGCCGCACCCGCCGCACCCGTGCCGCCGCTCCGGCCGCACCGACCGAGCCCGCCGTCTTCGAGCAGGTCTCGACTCGTGCGCCGCTGTCGGCCGACGCGGAGCCGGTCGAGGACGAGGCCGCTGAGCCTGCCCACGGGCGTCGCCGTCGCCGTCGTGCCGCCTCGCCCGCCTTCGTGATCGCCGAGGGCGCCGAGCCCGTCGAGATCGAAGGAGAGGCCGAGGAGGACGAGGAGACCGAGGCCGACGAGCAGCAGGCCGAGGAGGGCCGTCCCTCCCGTCGTCGCCGTCGTGGCGGCCGTCGCCGTCGCCGTGGCGAGGGCGACGACCACGAGGCCGCCGGCTCCGCCGAGGAGGAAGGCGAGGAGCCCGAGTCCGAGGAGGACGAGGAGGACGGCGACGCCCTGGGCGACGCACTCTCCGCGTCCAGCCGCCGTCGCCGCCGCCGTCGGCGTCGCAGCGGGGACTCCGGCCCGGAGCCCGAGGCCGGCGAAGGCGACCCGGAGCGCACCGTCGTCAAGGTCCGCGAGCCGCGTCACCGCACGCACGAGGCGCCGTTCGACCCCGACGAGGTCCAGTCCATCAAGGGCTCGACCCGCCTGGAGGCGAAGAAGCAGCGTCGCCGCGAGGGTCGCGAGCAGGGCCGCCGCCGCGTCCCGATCATCACCGAGGCCGAGTTCCTGGCCCGCCGCGAGGCGGTCGAGCGGGTCATGGTCGTCCGCCAGACGGGCGAGCGCACCCAGATCGGCGTGCTGGAGGACGGCGTCCTCGTCGAGCACTACGTCAACAAGGAGCAGGCCAGCTCCTACGTCGGCAACGTGTACCTGGGCAAGGTCCAGAACGTGCTGCCGTCGATGGAGGCCGCCTTCGTCGACATCGGCAAGGGCCGCAACGCCGTGCTCTACGCCGGTGAGGTCAACTTCTCGGGCCTCGGCCTGAAGAACGGCCCGCGGCGGATCGAGTCGGTGCTGAAGTCCGGGCAGTCCGTGCTGGTCCAGGTCTCGAAGGACCCGATCGGCCACAAGGGCGCCCGCCTCACCAGCCAGATCTCGCTGCCCGGCCGCTACCTGGTCTACGTGCCCGAGGGCTCGATGACCGGCATCAGCCGCAAGCTGCCGGACACCGAGCGGGCGCGCCTGAAGAACATCCTCAAGAAGATCGTTCCCGACGACGCAGGCGTCATCGTGCGCACCGCCGCGGAGGGCGCGTCCGAGGAGGAGCTGACCCGCGACGTCCTGCGGCTGCAGCAGCAGTGGGAGGACATCCAGAAGAGGGCCAGCAGCGGTAACGCGCCGACCCTTCTCTACGGCGAGCCTGACATGACCGTCCGGGTCGTCCGCGACATCTTCAACGAGGACTTCACCAAGGTCATCGTCTCTGGCGAGAACGCCTGGTCGACGATCCACGAGTACGTTTCCGGGGTCGCGCCGGACCTGACCCCGCGTCTGACGAAGTGGACCTCCGAGGTCGACGTCTTCGCGACGTACCGGATCGACGAGCAGCTGATGAAGGCGCTGGACCGCAAGGTCTGGCTGCCCAGCGGCGGTTCGCTGGTGATCGACAAGACCGAGGCGATGGTCGTCGTCGACGTCAACACCGGCAAGTTCACGGGCCAGGGCGGCAACCTCGAAGAGACCGTCACCCGCAACAACATCGAGGCGGCCGAGGAGATCGTCCGTCAGCTGCGGCTGCGGGACCTCGGCGGCATCATCGTGATCGACTTCATCGACATGGTGCTCGAGTCCAACCGCGACCTGGTGCTGCGCCGTCTGCTGGAGTGCCTGGGCCGGGACCGGACCAAGCACCAGGTGGCCGAGGTCACCTCGCTGGGCCTGGTGCAGATGACCCGCAAGCGCGTCGGCCAGGGCCTGCTGGAGTCCTTCTCCGAGACCTGCGTCCACTGCAACGGCCGCGGCGTCATCGTGCACATGGAGCAGACGGTGCCCGCGCCGAAGGGCTTCGCCGGCCCCAAGCCGGGTGTCGGCGGCGGTCAGCCGCAGCAGGCCGAGGAGGGCGGCAGCAAGCGCCGCCGTCGCGGCCGTGGCGGCGACGCCCAGGCGGAGTCGCCCGAGACGCACGAGATCCACGAGCACGAGGTCCACGACCACGAGCACGAGGACATCGAGCTGGTCTCCCGCGAGCCCGAGGTCGTCGAGACCGTCGAGGGCACTGAGGTCGCCGTGCCCGTCGTGGCCGCTGCCGCGCCCGTCGCCCCGGTGGTCGACGCCGCGGCGCAGGCCGAGGCCGAGGCCATGGTCGACGCGATGATCGAGGCCCCCGCCACGCGTGGCCGCACCCGCCGCCGCGCGGTGCGCAAGGCCACGACGACGGTCGGCCAGGAGCCCGCCGTCGTCGTGATCGCGAGCGAGACCCCGGCTGCCGAGGTGGCTGAGGCCGTCGAGGTCGCCGCCGAGCCGGTGCAGACCGAGCTGCCGGTGGCCGAGGCTGCGGCCACCGAGACCGCCGACGCGGAGGCCGAGGCTCCCGCCCCGGCACGCAAGCGCGCGCCGCGGAAGACGGCCGCCAAGAAGGTCGCCGCGAAGAAGACCGCCACCAAGAAGACGGCGGCCAAGCGGACGACCAAGAAGACCGCCCCGAGCGAGTCCGCGGCCGAGCCCGCCGCGGAGTAACACGGGGCGACAAGGTCAGTCGGCTCGGGGCCGGTCCGCCATCCGCGGACCGGCCCCGAGCTGCACAGACGTCCGGGCCTGCGCCCTGATGGGCTGGTTTGACCCCGGGTCCGGGCTTCCGTAGTCTTGACCCTCGGCGTGCTTTGCATTCAGCGAGCTGCGCCCGCTTCTGAGCAAACACCTCCCAGGCGCCCAGCGCTCGGGGGAGGCCCCCGGCCGATCGGTGCCGGTGCGGCTGGCGTCAGGGGTTCCGACCGAATCGAGAAGGGTTCAACGTGTACGCGATCGTGCGTAGCGGCGGACGGCAGCACAAGGTTGCCGTCGGCGATGTTTTTGAGGCTGACAAGGTCGACGCCAAGGTTGGCGAGACCGTTGAGCTCTCGACGATCCTGGTCGTCGACGGTGACGCCATCACCAGCGACCCGTGGGTCCTGGCGGGTGTGAAGGTCCGCGCCGAGGTGGTCGACCACCACAAGGGCGAGAAGATCCGCATCCAGAAGTACAAGAACAAGACCGGCTACAAGAAGCGTATGGGCCACCGTCAGCGCCACACCGCGCTTCGCGTGACCAGCATCGACTCGGCGAAGTAAGGGGCGAGGGGAACCATGGCTCACAAGAAGGGCGCAAGCTCTACCCGTAACGGTCGTGACTCGAACGCTCAGCGCCTGGGCGTGAAGCGTTTCGGCGGCCAGGTTGTCAACGCGGGCGAGATCATCGTCCGCCAGCGCGGCACCCACTTCCACCCGGGTGCGGGCGTCGGCCGTGGCAGCGACGACACGCTGTTCGCGCTGGAGGCCGGTGCGGTGCAGTTCGGCACCCGCCGCGGCCGCCGCGTCATCAACATCGTCCCGGCCGCCTGAGCTTTCTCGGCCGACACGTAGGACAACGCAGTACCTCGCTGAGGGTGGATCGGAACATTCCGGTCCACCCTTGGTGTTTGAGAAGACTTACCGAGCTTTTTGATTACTGAGCTTTTTGCCGACTGAGAGGCGCCCGCATCATGACCACCTTCGTCGACCGCGTCGAACTGCATGTCGCCGCGGGTCACGGGGGCCACGGCTGCGCCTCCGTTCACCGCGAGAAGTTCAAGCCGCTGGGCGGCCCGGACGGCGGCAACGGCGGACGCGGCGGTGACGTGACCCTCGTCGTCGATCCGCAGGTCACCACGCTGATCGAGTACCACCACCACCCCCACCGCAGGGCCACCAACGGCAAGCCCGGTGCCGGCGCCAACCGCACCGGAGCCGAGGGCACGGACCTGATCCTCTCCGTCCCTGACGGCACGGTCGTGCTGGACAAGCAGGGCAACGTGCTGGCCGACCTGGTCGGCAACGGCACCACCTACGTGGCCGCGGCCGGCGGCCGTGGCGGCCTGGGCAACGCGGCGCTGGCCTCGGCCCGCCGCAAGGCGCCCGGCTTCGCGCTGCTGGGCGAGCCCGGCGACGACGCGGACATCGTGCTCGAGCTCAAGTCCGTCGCCGACGTGGCGCTGGTCGGCTACCCGAGCGCGGGCAAGTCCTCGCTGATCTCGGTGCTCTCCGCCGCCAAGCCGAAGATCGCGGACTACCCCTTCACCACGCTGATCCCGAACCTGGGCGTGGTCAACGCGGGCGACACGGTCTACACCATCGCCGACGTGCCGGGCCTGATCCCCGGCGCGAGCCAGGGCCGTGGCCTGGGCCTGGAGTTCCTGCGTCACGTCGAGCGCTGCTCGGTCCTGGTGCACGTGCTGGACTGCGCGACGCTGGAGTCCGACCGCGACCCGATCACCGACCTCGACGTCATCGAGGACGAGCTCAAGCAGTACGGCGGTCTCGATGACCGCCCGCGCATCGTGGCCCTCAACAAGATCGACGTGCCCGACGGTCAGGATCTGGCGGACCTGGTCCGCCCGGGTCTGGAGGAGCGCGGCTACCAGGTCTTCGAGGTCTCGGCCGTGGCCCACAAGGGCCTGCGCGAGCTGAGCTTCGCCCTCGCCGGCATCGTCGCCGAGGCGCGCGCCGCGAAGCCGGTGGACGAGTCGACCCGCATCGTGATCCGTCCGAAGGCCGTGGACGACGCCGGCTTCACGGTCGTCTACGACGAGGCGGAGGACCTCTACCGGGTCACCGGCTCCAAGCCGGAGCGCTGGGTCAAGCAGACGGACTTCAGCAACGACGAGGCCGTCGGCTACCTCGCGGACCGCCTCAACCGCCTCGGCATCGAGGACGCGCTGATGAAGCAGGGCGCCCGCGAGGGCGACACCGTCGTCATCGGCGCGACCGAGAACGCCGTCGTCTTCGACTGGGAGCCCACCATGGCCGCCGGCGCGGAGATGCTCGGCCGCCGTGGCGAGGACCACCGCTTCGAGGCCCCGCGCGACGCGGTCGCCCGCCGCCGCGAGCGCGAGCGCATGCGCGCCGACTCGGCGTCCGAGGAGTTCGAGGCCTTCGACCCGCTGCGTCGCAACGCGATCGAGAGCGACGAGGACTACTGACCCGCAGGGGCACAGCTTCTGTCGGGGCGTCAGGCGGCTCGACCGGTTCGAGCGGCCTGACGTCCCGAGGGCTGAAACCCGGGTGAGTCGTCTGGTCCGGTTCGCGTAGATTGCTGAGCGCAGCGGAGACGCATCAGGCGTACGGACGTACAGGAGCGACGGCGTGACAGGCACCACCCTTCGGGAAGACGTGCTGCGGGCGCGGCGGATCGTCGTGAAGGTGGGCTCCTCCTCGCTCACCACCGCGTCCGGCGGCCTGGACGCGGATCGCGTGGACGCGCTGGTCGACGTGCTGGCCAAGGCGCGCGAGCGCGGCACCGAGGCCGAGCCCGTCGAGATCGTGCTGGTCTCCTCCGGCGCGATCGCCGCCGGTCTCGCGCCGCTGGGCCTGGAGAAGCGCCCCTCCGACCTCGCCCGGCAGCAGGCCGCTGCGAGCGTCGGCCAGGGACTGCTGGTCGCCCGCTACACCGCATCCTTCGCCCGCTACGGCCTGCGCGTCGGCCAGGTCCTGCTGACCGCCGACGACGCCAGCCGCCGCGCGCACTATCGCAACGCGTATCGCACGCTTGAGCAATTGCTGGCCATGGGTGCGGTCCCGGTCGTCAACGAGAACGACACCGTGGCCACCGCGGAGATCCGCTTCGGTGACAACGACCGGCTGGCCGCGCTGGTCGCCCACCTGGTCCGCGCCGACCTGCTGGTGCTGCTCTCCGACGTCGACGGCCTCTACAACGGCGACCCGAGCAAGCCGGGGACCAGCAGGATCACCGAGGTACGCGGCCCTCACGACCTCGAGGGCATCGAGATCGGCAGCGCGGGCAAGGCAGGCGTCGGCACCGGCGGCATGGTCACCAAGGTCGAGGCCGCGCGGATCGCCACCGGCGCGGGCATTCCCGTCGTCCTCACCGCCGCCCGCCACGCCGCGGACGCGCTGGCCGGCCGCGACACCGGCACACTCTTCCACCGCACCGGCCGCCGCGCGGCCGACCGGCTGCTCTGGCTGGAGCACGCCAGTTCGCCCCGCGGCGCGGTCACCCTCGACCCGGGTGCGGTCACGGCCGTGGTGGAACGCCGAACCTCGCTGCTCCCCGCCGGTGTGACCGGAGTTGAGGGAGATTTCGCTGCGGGCGATCCGGTGGACCTTCTTGATGAAAACGGCCACATCGTCGCGCGCGGACTGGTCAACTTTGATGCAAGGGAACTTCCCCGGCTACTCGGCCGGTCGACGCGGGACCTGGCCCGGGAGCTGGGCCCCGCGTACGAGCGGGAGGTCGTGCACCGCGACGACCTCGTCGTGCTGTCCGGCTGACGGGTCGGCGGCGGCTGCCCGGACCGCGGGGACGAAACGCCGACAGGGAGGCCGCCGGTGGGACGCAGGCGCCAAGGTGCGGGGCCCGTGGGCAGTAACGGCAGTGGCAGCGACGGCAGTGAGAACAAGACGCGTGGGGTGCGGCAGACAGGGCGGTCGGGAGTCGTGCTGACGAGCATCCAGGGCGGCGCGGAGCCATCGCCGGTCCCGGGCCGCACGCAGGGTCAGGGACCGGCGGAGCGGATCGCGCCCGGCTCCAGCGCGGCGGAGATCGGGCAGCGCGCCCGGATATGGCACGTGGTGCTCAACGTGGCGGGCCAGGTCACGCCGCTGCCGCAGCTGAAGCAGGGGCTCGAACAGCTCGCCCATGAGCACCCGCCCTTCCTGACCGCGCGCTACGCCTCGGACCACGCGGAGATCCGCTACTGGGAACAGGCGGACGACCTCCAGGACGCGGCGGCGATGGCCCTCCGCCTCTGGGGCGAACACCGCGTCTCGGCGGCGCTGCCGCCGTGGGAGGTGGTGGGCCTGGAAGTCGTGGACCGCCCGACCTACCACAAGCGCATCGCCGAGGGTTACGGCGAACCCCCTGCCTTCCTGGGCGGAGTCCATCCCTACTGAGCTGCAGTTGCACCTCCAGGGGCGCGAGGAACTGCGCGAGAAACCACCGGCATGCGGATGGCCCTGCTCGTTCGGGGCTCTACCTGCGTGGGTGGCTTGTCGCGCAGTTCCCCGCGCCCCTGGAAGTGCAACTACATGCGGCAGCGCCGAAGGTGTCTCAGTCAGCGGAAACGTCTCATTCGGGCCCGGCCGCAGGCCGTACGCTGTGCGTATGAGCAGCCACTCCGCCGAGTTTCCCTCGCCCGACCTGCCGTCGCCGCTGCCGAAGTCAGCCGTGCTGCAGGCCGCCTACCGGGCCAAGGCCGCCGCCGCGACGCTCGCGCCGCTGCCTCGGACGCCGAAGGACGACGCGCTGCTCGCCATCGCCGACGCGCTGCAAGTGCGGACCAGGGAGATCGTCGAGGCAAACACCGAGGACGTCGAGCGGGCTCGCGCCACGGGGACGGACGAGGCCGTCATCGACCGGCTCACGCTCACCCGCGAGCGCGTCGCGGCCATCGCCGACGACGTGCGCCGCGTCGCCGGGCTGCCCGACCCCGTGGGTGAGGTCGTGCGTGGCTACACCCTCCCCAACGGGCTCGACGTGCGCCAGGTCAGGGTCCCGCTCGGGGTGATCGGGATCATCTACGAGGCCCGGCCCAACGTCACCGTCGACGCCGCCGCGCTCTGCCTCAAGTCCGGCAACGCCGTCCTGCTCCGCGGGTCGTCCTCCGCCATCGCCTCCAACCGCAAGCTCGTCGAGGTGATCCGCGACGCGGTCGGCGGTGCCGGGCTGCCCGCGGACGCGGTCCAGCTGGTGCCGGGGGAGGGCCGGGACTCCGTGCAGGAGCTGATGCGGGCGCGTGGCATGGTCGACGTGCTGATCCCGCGCGGCGGCGCCTCGCTGATCCGCACGGTCGTCGAGCAGTCCACCGTTCCGGTGATCGAGACCGGCACCGGCAACTGCCACGTCTACGTCGACGCCGAGACCGACCTGGCCATGGCCGTCGAGATCCTGATCAACTCCAAGGCCAGCCGCGTCAGCGTCTGCAACTCCGCCGAGACCCTCCTGGTCCACCGGGACATCGCCGACGCCTTCCTCCCGCTCGCCCTCGACGCGCTCGCCGAGGCGGGGGTGACCGTTCACGCCGACCCGCGCGTGCAGGAGGTCGCGGAGCGCGAGGGCAGCAAGGCCGTGATCGTGCCGGCGACCGCCGAGGACTGGGAGACGGAGTACCTCTCCTACGACATCGCGGCCGGCGTCGTGGACTCGCTCGACGACGCGGTCGCGCACATCCGGCTTTGGTCCTCGGGCCACACCGAGGCGATCGTGACGACCTCTCAGGCCGCCGCCCGTCGCTTCACCCAGCTGGTCGACGCCACCACCGTGGCCGTCAACGCCTCCACCCGGTTCACCGACGGCGGTCAGTTCGGCTTCGGCGCGGAGATCGGCATCTCGACGCAGAAGCTGCACGCCCGCGGCCCGATGGGCCTGCCGGAGCTGATGTCGACGAAGTACATCGTCACCGGCGACGGACACATCCGCCGCTGATGCCCGCTGACGCCCCGCTGACTCGCCGCTGACGCGCCGACCTGGTCGAACCCGCAGACAAAGCGGGCACCCTGCCCTACGCTGATGCTGTGTCCGACGGTCCCGACCGCGGCTTCGACCGGTTCGAAGGCGCGGGCGACGACGACCACGGCCCGGCGAACGGAGAGTTCGCCGCCGTGGTGTTCGACGAGGCGTTCGTCCGGTCGGCACTGGTGCACGAGCCCTCCGCGCACGAGCGCGCCCTGGCCGGGGGGCCGACCCGGACCCCGCGTTTCGACTACGCGCTGGCCGAGGACGACGAGGACGATCCGGACGGCCTCCCGCTGGAGCTCAAGCCGATGCCGTACGAGCCGAGCCGCACGGGCGGCTGGCAGCGGATGCTCGCGCGGGTGATGCTCGTGGTCATAGGAATCATCGCCGTACTGGGCGCCGCAGCGGCCGTCTACCGGGCCTCCGGAGGCTCGGGGCCGGGCACCAACCACGCGCCGGGCCCTTCCGCGCCCGCGCCCACGGCCCTCGCGCGCAGCTGACACAGCCCACCGTTGCGCCGACCTTTCATGCCATATGTCAGCTATGTCCCATTTGTACGTCAGCTGACGAGCAATCAAGGCCACTTCTGGAACAGAACTTGTCGCGGCTGGGCCTCTCCACTCCCCTCGCGGCGATTTACCCTTGAGGCATGGGTGGCCGGGCAGAGCCCCCCGAGGGCGGGCCCGAGGGTGGCGCCGGGGGCGAGGACGAGTTCCGACCCGTCGTGTTCGACGAGTCGTTCATTCGGGCTGCGCGCATCCAGGAGCTGTCCGCGAGCGAGCGCCTCTCCGGCGCGCACCGTTCCGTCCGGCGACGCGGCGGGCGCGGCGGGCTGCCGCGCCAGGCGCTCGCCCTGATGCTGCTGATCGGGTTCGCCTTCGCGACCGCCGTCTACATGGGCGTCCGTCACCCCTACCCGACGCCGGTCTCCGGAGTCGCCGCCAACCTCAGCGTCCAGATCATCCCGCTGCAGCCGGGGCCTGCGGGCATCCCCACCGGCCGCAGCAGTGCCACGGCCGTCCCGAAGCCCTCCGGGTCCGTGTCCGGGTCCACGTCCGGGGCCCTCCCCGGCACGGCCTCCGGATCCGCCTCGCCGAGCGGCGGGGCCGGCGCCAGTGCCGGGCCGACGTCGCCCTCCGGGTCCTCCTCGCCGACGGGCTCCTCGACGCCGAGCCTGGACCCGGCCTACGCCGGTCTGCCGAACGGCGAGTTCCTCGCCGTCGGGGACACGGGTTTCAATCTGCCGAACGTGCGGGCCACCGACCACTTCAGCCACGACCAGGTGAGCTCCGCCCTGCAGACCGTCCAGGGCTACCTCAGGGCCTCCTCGCTCAACCCCGAGGTGCTGGTGGGGCAGAACGCCGAGCGGGTCAGGGAGTGGATCTCCCCGGGCCAGTTCCCGCAGTTCAACACGAGCGTCGACCACCCGGCGAACGACCAGCTCCACGAGGCGACGGGCTGGATGGTCCGCTTCGACCCGACCAAGGTGCAGCTCGCGACGGACCAGGTGCTGGTGGCTCCCGGCAAGATCAACTACCAGGAGCTGGACAACAACACCCTCCAGGTGACCAGCGACTACACCTTCCTCTACGCGCTGAGCCCCAAGCAGGCCGCCTCTTCCAGCGCGCAGGCCTCCGCCTCGGCCTCCGCGACCCCGTCCGGCACCGCCCCGGTCTCCGTCGGCCCGGTCGCGACGCCGCCCACCGCCACGCCGATCGTCTACTTCGCAGTCCGCCGCTCCCTCACCTACTGGCTGACGCCGGACGACATCGCCGGCCGGCACGTCCAGCTCGTCGACTCCGTGGTCCAGGCCGGTGCCACCAGCTGCGACGCGGACAACAGCGCCTACCTTCAGCCGCTCTTCCCGCAGCAGCACGCGAGCGCCAAGCCGTCCGCGCGTCCGAGCACCGGCGCCACGGCGACCGGCGCACCGAACGGGATCGACCCCTTCGACCACAACCGCAGCGCCTGGACGGTCTGCGGTCAGCTCTCCGGGAGCCTGTAGCGCGGCAGCGGCGGCGCACCGCGCGAGAGGGGCCCTCCAGTCGTGCGCTGGAGGGCCCCTCTCGTCTGCGCTTTCAGGAGGTGCTGTTACCGCCGCTGCCGTGGTTCTCGCCGTCGGCGGGCGGCTGCTGCTCGCCCGAGCCGCCGGAGCCGCCGCTGGTGCGTCCGGCGAAGACGTCGCGCAGCTTGCCGCCCAGATCCGCTGTGCCGCCCGCGACGTCGCGGATCAGGCCCATCAACGGGTCCTTGGTGTCCTTGAAGGACTGCGCGTAGGAGTCCGCCGCCGCCTTGGCCTGCTCACGGACGGAGGTGTTCGAGTCGTCCTCGCGACGCGGGTAGGCACCGGCCATGATCGAGCCGTACTCGTCGCTCTCGGCCCACTTCTTGATCTGCGCCACCCGGACCGCCGCGAACGGGTGCGACTGCGGCAGCACCTGCAGCAGCTTGATCACGCTGTCGCGCAGGTCACCCGCCTTGTCGTACTCCTCGGCCTGCTCCAGGAAGGCGTCGGTGTTCATCTCGTGCAGGTGGTGACCGCCGGCCAGCTTCATCAGGCCGCGCATCGAGGCCTGCAGGTCCTGGCCGACGAGCAGACCGGCCCGGTCGCAGGACAGCTCCGCCTTGCGGAACCACTCGTTGAGCGCGGTGATCACCGCCGTGATGGCCAGGCCGCCCAGCGGAATGAAGGAGATCCGCTGCGCGATGTTGGTCAGGATGATCAGCATCGTGCGGTAGACCGCGTGGCCGGACATCGCGTGCGCGACCTCGTGGCCGACGACCGCTCGCATCTCCTCCTCGTCGAGCAGGTCGACCAGCGAGGTGGTCACCACGATGACGGGGTTGTCCATACCGATGCACATGGCGTTCGGGACCGGGTCCTGCGTGACGTACAGCGCCGGGACCTTCTCCAGGTCGAGGGTGTAGGCCGCGTCCCTGACCATCTCGTGCAGGTGCGGGAACTGCCGCTCGGAGGCACGGACGGCGGAGGCCAGGAACATCAGCCGCACCGCGCGTTCGGAGACCAGGCCGCCGAGCTTCTTCAGGATGTCGTCGAAACCGCTGAGCCTGCGCAGGGCGACGAGCGCCGAGCGGTCGGCCGGGTGCTCCCAGGCCCGGGTGGAGATCCCGGGAAAGCGCTTGCGAGTGCGGCTCGGCACGTTGCCGCTGCTGTCGTTGGGCTGGGTCATCTGCTGCTTCCTCCCGGGATCCAGCGGTCCCGGTGCTGCCACCGTCCCCCGCTGTCCTGTGGACTGGACTCTCCGTCGCGCCAAGACCGACGGTCTGAAGCTCGTCCCCTCACGGGGGAGACGTTCCGGGCCGGTGTGAGGTTCCCGCAGGGGCGGGGCTAGTCTCGATGCGCGCCACCTCTCCGTTCGAAGGGCTCCTCCCATGCACACCACCGACGCGCTGCTCCAGCTCGCGGCCATCTCCGACGGCAGCGGCCCCGGGATGTTCCTCCGGGTGATCGTCATCGTGGCCGTCGTCGGAGTGGTGCTTCTGGGATGGCTGCTGCTGCGCGGCTACGGCGACTGACCGGAGTGCGTAGCATGAGCACGACCTGCCACACCTGTCGCCGAGTCAGAAAGTCCGACCACAGATGACCTCTCCTGCCGCCACTGTCGCCCAGCTCGCCGAGGGCAACGGCATGCACGACTCGCTCCAGCCGTGGCTCACCGGTGGTGGCGCCCTGGCGATCCTGATCCTGCTCCTGGTCGTCACCATGAGCTTCAACAAGGACCGCTAGTCCCGGGTCCGTCACGGTCGGCAGTCGGGTCACGGGCGGGACGGTCGTGGCCCGGCCGGATCGCGTAGGGTGACCGCCTATGAGAGAGCACGCCGAGTCTCAGGCCGGTGCCGAGCCGCAGAAGAAGCGGCTCGGGGTGATGGGTGGCACGTTCGACCCGATCCACCACGGCCACCTGGTCGCCGCGAGCGAGGTGGCCAGCATGTTCCACCTCGACGAGGTCGTCTTCGTACCGACCGGCGAGCCGTGGCAGAAGAGCGGCAGGCGGCCCGTTTCGCCCGCCGAGGACCGCTACCTGATGACGGTCATCGCCACCGCCTCCAACCCGCAGTTCTCGGTCAGCCGCATCGACGTCGACCGCAAGGGCCCGACGTACACCATCGACACGCTGCGTGACCTGCAGGCCCTCCATCCGGACGCGGACCTCTTCTTCATCACCGGGGCGGACGCCCTGGAGCAGATCTTCTCCTGGCGCAACGCGCAGGAGCTGTTCGACCTGGCGCACTTCATCGGAGTGACCCGGCCAGGGCACACTTTGACGGACCCCGGTCTGCCCGAGGGCGGCGTGTCGCTGATGGAGGTCCCGGCGCTGGCCATCTCCTCCACCGACTGCCGCGTGCGGGTCGCCAGGGGCGAACCGGTCTGGTACCTGGTTCCGGACGGCGTGGTGCGCTACATCGACAAGCGCCACCTCTACGCCGCGACCGAGCCGGGTGGCCAGGGCGGGCCGAACGAGGGAACTGGGATAGGGGCGGCGTGACCGGAACCGCAGACCGCAGGGGACCGGGGGGACAGGAGTACCAGGAGTACTACGGCCAGGTACCGCAGCAGCACTCCTACGAGCAGGCATACCAGGACCCCTACACGGGTGAGTGGGTCTTCCCTTCGCAGCAACAGCGGCCTGCCTACGACCCGTACGAACAGCAGCCGCCCGGACACGAACAGCAGTCGCAGCAGCCGCAGTCACACGCACAGCCGCCGCCGCAGCCGTACTACGGCGAGCAGGACTACGGTCAGCCCGGGTACGAGCAGCAGGGCTACGCGCAGCAGCCGGACTACGGTCAGCAGCAGGACTACTACCAGGCGCAGCAGTATCAGCAGCAGCCCCAGCAGTACCAGTCGCCCCAGCAGGCTCCACAGTCCCCGCCGTACCAGCCGCAGCCCCAGTCCCGGTCGCAGTCGCAGGCACAGCCCGAGGCGGGTTTCTCGCCCGCCTACCAGGCTCAGCCCGCCGCTGCCGCGCCCAGCGCTGCGCCCGGCGCGCCCGGTGGCGGCGCCGGCGCCGGCGCCAAGGGGCGTGACTACGGCACGGAGTCCTTCACCTTCGTCGACGACGAGGAGGAGTCCGAGGACGTCATCGACTGGGTCAAGTTCTCCGAGACCCGTGGCGAGCGCCGCGACGAGCGACGCCGCAAGCTGCGCAGCCGGGCGGTCGCCGGCGCGCTCGCGCTCGCGCTGGTGGCGGTCGGATCGGTCGGCTACCTGTGGGCCACCGGGAAGATCTTCCAGTCCGGCCCGGCGGCCGTCGCCGCCAGCACCCAGCGCGAGGTCGTCGCGATCCACATGCACGACCTGAACAAGAACGTCTACAGCGCCCTGCTGGTCTCCGAGCCCTCGCCCGCGAAGGGCATCACCCTGCTGTTGCCGGGCACGCTCGGGATCCCCCAGGACAGCTCAGGGGGAGCGCTCGTCGCGCTCTCCACGGCGGTGGACAACCAGGGCACCTACGGCACCCGGACCGGGATCAACACGCTGCTCGGCACCGACATCTCGGCCACCTGGGACATCCACACCCCGTTCCTGCAGAACCTGGTCGACCTGCTCGGCGGCCTCCAGATCAACTCCGACGTCGCGATCACCGTCAACGGCAAGCAGTTGGTCTCGCCGGGCCAGTCCACGATGAACGGTGCGGCGGCGATGGCCTTCGCCACCTACAAGGCCAAGGGCGAGAGCGACCAGGCCCAGCTGAACCGATTCGGCATCATGCTGCAGGCCCTGGTCAAGGCCATGCCGACGGACCCGACCTCCGCCGCCGGTCAGATCGACCGCATGGGCGCGGTCGCCGACCCCTCGCTCTCCGACGCGACGCTCGGCGCGCTGCTCGCCAAGCTCTCCACCGACGCCCACTCGGGCGCCTACTCCACCGAGACATTGCCGGTGCAGCCCAACGGCACGCTCGGCAGCAACGCCGCGACCATCGTCTCCGGCGTGCTGCAGGGCAAGGTCAACAGCCAGAACGGCCAGCAGACGGTGGCCCGAGTCCAGTTGGTCGACGCCACCGGCAAGGCCAAGGCCTCGGACTTCGCCCAGGCGGCGGTGACCAACGCGGGCTTCACGCTCGTCCCCGGCATCGCCAAAGCCTCGCCCCGCAGCACCAGCGAGATCACCTACACCGACCCCAGCCGCAAGACGGACGCCCTGGCCGTGGCCACCAGCCTCGGACTTCCGGCCTCGGCGGTGAAGCAGGGAGCCTCGGGACAGTCGGTCGACCTAGTGGTCACCCTCGGGAAGGACTACAAGGTCGGCGCCTGACCTGGGCGGATGTGGTCGCGGCCGGGCTTCGGACGGCCGCCAGGGGCGCTGCGGACAGCCCGCGGAGCAAACGGCTTCGCGGGCTGTCCGCAGTTCATGAGATCCTGGACGTATCTACCCTTTGACGGAAAGCATGCTGTGACCGCAACTGACAGGGCCCTCGAACTCGTCTCCTCGGCCGCCCAGGCCGCCGCTGACAAGCTGGCCCACAACATCATCGCCTTCGACGTCAGTGAGGTCCTGGCCATCACAGACGCCTTCGTCCTCGCTTCCGCGCCGAACGACCGCCAGGTCAAGGCCATCGCGGACGAGATCGAGGAGAAGCTCGCCAAGGAGCACGAGGTCAAGCCCGTTCGCCGCGAAGGCGAGCGTGAGGGCCGCTGGATTCTGCTCGACTACCTGGACATCGTCGTCCACGTCCAGCACTCCGAGGAGCGTGCCTACTACAGCCTGGAGCGGCTGTGGAAGGACTGCCCCGAGCTGGAGCTGCCGGAGGACGCCAAGGCCAGCCGCCAGCGTGCCGCCGAGTCGGACGAGGCCCCCGTCGAGCAGCCGCGCGAGTTCGCACACGTGGAGGCAGTCCTGGCGGCCGAGGCCGCGACCAAGGCTTCCAAGGCGCGGCGCTGAGCGGCCGGGCCGGCGGGCGGCGCGTCGTTTTCTGGCGGCACGGCCAGACGTCCTGGAACCTTGAAGGCCGGTTCCAGGGCAGCACGGACATTCCCTTGACGGAGACCGGTCTCTCCCAGGCGCGCCGTGCCGCGCGCCTGCTGGCCGCGCTGAACCCGGACGCCATCGTCGCCTCCGACCTGCAGCGTGCCTCCGCCACCGCGCAGCAGCTCTCCGAGGTGACCGGCCTCGAGGTCAAGCACGACCCGGGCCTGCGTGAGACCTACGCAGGCACCTGGCAGGGCCTGACCAACGAGGAGATCCAGGCGCAGTACGCCGAGGAGTACCGCCTCTGGAAGCTCGGCGAGCCGGTCCGGCGCGGCGGCGGCGAGCTGCACACGGAGGTCGCCGACCGCGCGGTCCCCGTGGTGCTGGACGCCGTGGACCGGCTGCCCGAGAGCGGCACCCTCGTCGTGGTCAGCCACGGCGGCACGATCCGGATGGCGATCGGTCGCCTGATCGGTCTGGAGCCGAACAGCTGGGAGGCCCTCGGCGGCCTCTCGAACTGCTGCTGGTCGGTCCTGGGCGAGGGCTACCGCGGCTGGCGCCTGGAGGAGCACAACGCGGGGACGCTGCCCGAGCCGGTGATCGGCGACGACACGTGAGCCTGCGGTTCGAGGGGGAGGGGCCGGATTTCGCAGTTCGGCCCCCGAACCGCTAAAGTCTTCCTCGTTCGCAGGTGTTCGCAGCTGTTCACAGTGAGGCGGATGCCGGACGCGGACCACGGGGCTGTAGCTCAGTTGGTAGAGCGCTTGCATGGCATGCAAGAGGTCCGGGGTTCAATTCCCCGTAGCTCCACGCAAAACAAATGAACAGCAGGATCGTGAGGGGCTGTAGCTCAGTTGGTAGAGCGCTTGCATGGCATGCAAGAGGTCCGGGGTTCAATTCCCCGTAGCTCCACAGAATTCGAACCGCCTCCGGCCCGCGCCGGGGGCGGTTTCTCGTTGCCTCGCCTCAGTGCGTGTGGCCTCCGTGCGCCGGGGCCTCAGTGCGTGTGGTCGACCATCGGCAGGCCGGGGTTGGCCTGGAGGTGCGCGATGCGCAGGCGGCTCTCCTCGTCATTGGGGGTGTAGACGACCATACGGGCCGTGGGCATGCCCACCACCTGGAGATTGGTCGCCGTCATCCGCATCTCGCCCACCGAGCCGTGCCGGAAGACCTTGAGCCGCGCGGACTGCAGCGCGACGTCCTGCTGCGCCCAGAGCTTCGCGAAGTCCTCGCTGGCCGCGATGAGATCGGCGATGAACTGCTCCCACTCCGGATCGCCGACGTGATCCCCGTAGCTCGAACGCAGCACCGCGATCATGCGGGGCAGCTCCTCGTCCCTGTTGACGAAGGCGCTGCAGCACGAGGGCACGACGGCGGCGGCCCAGAGGGAGTTGCGCCGGTAGGCGTCGGTGAGCGTGGCGCCGGGGAAGATCGACTCGTAGGCGGCGTTCCAGCGCAGGATGTCGTAGCGAGCGGTGCTGATCGCGGCCGGCAGCGGGTCCAGCGCGTCCAGGATCGCCTGTACCTGGGGCTGCGTGGCGCACTCGGGCGAGTCCGGCGCGGCGGGGCGCAGCCCGGCGAGCCGGAACAGGTGGGACTCCTCGGCCAGGTCGAGGTGGAGGGTCCTGGCGATCGCCGACAGCACCTGCTCGCTGGCGTTGATCGCCCGCCCCTGCTCCAGCCACGTGTACCAGGTGACGCCGACCCCGGCGAGCTGCGCGACCTCCTCCCGCCGCAGGCCAGGCGTGCGCCGACGCAGCCCGGGGGCCATCCCGACCTGCTCCGGAGTCACCCGTGCCCGTCGAGCCTTGAGGAACGCGGCGAGCTGGCTACGGCGATCGGGCGCGTCGGTCGTCATGGCCCTATCGTGCCGGAAGGGACTGACACGGACGACGGACGCCGGGCGGCGGAACTGATTGGTGGGCGGCCTCGCGCAGCGTGTACAGTAGGCACATCGCCGCGAGGTGTGCGGGGCTGTAGCTCAGTTGGTAGAGCGCTTGCATGGCATGCAAGAGGTCCGGGGTTCAATTCCCCGTAGCTCCACAGAATGGCACAAGGGCCGGAATCCGAAATGGATTCCGGCCCTTTCCTGTTCCCCGATTTCCGTGTGCCGACGCCATTCCTCGCGGGGAGTGGTAGGTGGTGCGCGGGGCGGCGCTCGGCGCAGCCCCGGAACTGTGTACGGCGGGCTCGGCGTCGCCGGCGTCAGGGCGGCTACCGATGCCCGTGGCTGGGCACGGTCGGGGTGGAAACCTCGGTGGCGTTACCGGCCGATCCGCAGGGCCAGCGCCGGACAGCGGGCGACGGCACGGCGCGCCTGCGGCCGCTGCCAGGGAGCTAGGTTCGCGTTCTCGCGCAGCAGCGGGAAGCCGTGCGGGTCCAGGGTGATGAGGTCCGGGGCCAGGGACGCGCAGAGGCCGTGGCCCGCGCAGCGGGCCCAGTCCACGGCGAGCCGTTCGCCTGCCTGACGCGGCAGCGGCAGCGTCAGGCCGGAGGAGAGCCCACAGCCGGAACCGGATGCGTGCGTGGCGATGTCCTCCGCGAAGACGGTGAGCGCGGAGAGCACGAACCGGGCCACTCCGTCCGGGTGGGCGCACGCGCCGCGGCCGCGTCCCAGCGCGGCCGCACGGCGTACCGCGCTTGCCGAGCCGGCGCCGCGGCTCAGGGCGCGCAGGGCGTCCACGGTCTCCGGCAGGCCGCGTCGGCAGGGGCCGCACTGGCCTGTGGACTCGTCGGCCAGCCAGCCGGCGACGGCCGTGATCTCCGCCAGCGCGCAGACCCCGCGCGGCAACGCGACGACGCTCGCGGCCCCGAGCGTGCCACCGGCGGCGGCGAGGCCCGTGCGGGAGAGCGGTAGGTCCGGCGCGAGGTGCGGCGGCAGCCACGCGCCGTGGTAGCCGCCGACCAGGACGCCCGCACCGGGGTCGACGCCGCAGGCGTCGAGGACGACGGCGAGCGAGGCCCCGGCCGGAACCTCCACGACGACCGGCGGGCGCGGGGACCGATTCACCGTCACCAGCAGCGTGCCCGGCTCGTCCGGCGTGCCGACGACGGCGAAGGCGTCGGGGCCGAGCCGGGCGGCGAGGGCGAGTTGGGCCCAGGTCTCGGCGTTGCAGAGCAGGGTCGGACGGCCGCTCACCCCGCCGCGGCCGCCCTCGGCGGCACGCACGGGTCGACTCGGCGGGAGCGCCGCCCGGCCGTTGACGGCGCGGATCAGTGCGCCCGACTCGCCGGAGACGAAGCGGTCGGGTACGCAGAGCGTCCGCATCGGCACCGGGTCCCGGCCGCGCTCTGCTATCGCGGCCGGGACGGACAGCTCCGCCGCGCTGCCGCTCGCGACGGCGACCACGACCTCGGCGGCGCCGAAGGCGAGGGCCGCGAGGGTGACCCCGTCCAGCACCAGGTGCGGCGCGCGGGCCAGCAGGGTCGCGTCCTTGACGCTCGGCGGCTCGCCCTCGGCGCCGTTCACGACGAGCACCGGTGCGCGCCCGCTCCGCTCCGCCGCCCCGAGCGTGGCCCGCGCCTTGCGTGCGAAGGGGAACGCGGCCCCGCCGCGCCCGCGCAGGTCGATCCGGTCGGCGACGGCCAGCAGCTCGGAACGGCTCGCTCGCGGCAGCGGGCCGTGAGTCCGCCGATGCGCGGCGAAGTCCAGCCGGTCCCACCGGTCCATTCCCGCCGTCAACCGCGCAGGCCCGAGCCGCCGCACCTCAGGCACGACCAGCGGCTCACTCACGGGCAGCCGCCACTCCCGACGGCGCTTCCACCCAGGCAGGTTCGGGCCAGACGGGGGCAGCCCAGCCCATCGGGTCCATGGTTGACGACCAGTCAGCCCGGGGTGCGGCCTGCGCCGTGCAGTCGCCGCAGCCGACCCGTGCCTGTGTGGTCCGCGCCCCCTGTCCGCCGTTGGCAGGGGGCCAGGTCGAACCGGATATATGGTCGGGTGGCGTTGCCCCGAGCGATGGCCATGGGTTGGTGCTCGTGGCTGTGCCGGCGGGTTGGGTGGCCCACGTCTCGGCGGTCGGGTGAGGAGTGAGGGGCCAGGGCGTGTCGTGGGGCGGCTCGCCGAGCGACGACCAGAGGTCTGTGCTCATTGCTGCGCCGGCGGGTTGGGCGGCCCACATCTCGGAGATCGCGTGCGGAGCGAGCGGCCCGGCAGGGGCCGGGATCCCGTGGGGTGGTGTCTCGGCCAGCGGGGGATGCTCGCGTGCCTCCGGCCACGCGCCAGGCATGGGGGCGTAGCTCGGTCGCGCTTCGGAGGTCGTCCGGGATACCGACCAGGCCGGGCGGGACGGGGCCGCCGCGTGCTCGCGCCGCCGCACCCCCGGAGTCGCCGCCTTCGCCGACGGCTGCTCCGCCGCGCGCGCGGCGTACGGAACCGGGGCGTGTTCGCGCGACAGCGCGCGGAGCGCGCTGAGGGCGGCGCGGGACGGGGGAGCGGGGGCGTGGGCGCGGAGCGTGCCGCGGTGACTGCCCGGGCTGAGGCGGTCGGCCGCGCCGAGCGCGCGGGGCAGCAGGGCCAGGGCGACCAGCGTCGCGCAACCGCCGTAGCTCCAGAGCACCCAGACCGCCGCCGCGCGCCCCGCCGTCAGCCCGTGGGCCAGCGCCAGCGGCCAGCACGCGTACGCGGAGGCGTGCAGCACCCGCCAGAGCCACGGCCTGCGCGAGCCGGCGAAGCGGCCCCGGACCGCGCCCGTCGCCGCCGCGAGCACGAGGAGGTCCGCAGCCAGCGTGCCCAGGCCGACCGCGAAGGTCGCGCCGCCGCCGAAGGGCAGCAGCGCGCCGAGTGGCGTCGCGTCGTGTTCGGCGAGCTTGACGGCCACATGCGTGCCGAGGAACCCGAGCGCAGCGACCGACGTGGCGCGGTGCACCGACTGCGCCGCGACGCGCAGCCTCGGCGTCAGGACCAGCCGGTCCGTCGCCGCCAGCCCGCAGACGACCGCCGCCGTGAGCGCCAGCAGGGTGAAGACCCCGGCGAAGTAGTCCAGGAAGGCGAGCAGTCGCTCCGCCGTACCGGCCACCGCCGCGCCCGCGCCGCCGCCCATGCCGCCACCGGCGGCCAGCGCGCGCACCGACGTCGCGCCGACGGTCACCGCCGCGCACACGGCGAGCAGGAATACCGGGAACGGTAACCCCCCGTTCCGCTGCCTCTTCGTCATCTCTGCGGCCTCCGATCGCTCGTGGGCTGTGATCACTCGTGGGCTGTGACGCCGGGGAAGTCGTGATGTGTCCGTGATGCTAGCGAGACCTACTGACAGCGGCCGACTGTCTGATGAGTTGTTCGAAAACGTGCACAGCTCCGCCCCGAACGGAGCACTATCTGCGCACACGCGCTCGAACCGGGCAATCAACCCGAACTGATGAATAATCAGCCAATCATCGGAGCGATCGGCCGCAAGCCTGCTGCGGCTCCTCTCCGTCGGCACATCCTCCAGTGGATCGCGTACCGACAAGAGAGGTGTTCCTTCCATGCGTCGCTCCAGGCTCCTGGCCCTGACGGCCACCCTGCTCTGCGCAGGCGTCACGGCCGCGGCCGCGCTCCCCACCGCGGCCGGCGCCGAATCCCGACCGGAGCGGATTCCGCTGCCCGGCTCCGCACCCGTCTGGACCGCGCCCCAGGCCGACCAGGGCAGCGTGCCCGGCACGGCCGCCGTCAGCGCCCGCGTCTACCTGGCGGGACGCGAGCGCGGCGCCCTCGCCGCGCAGGCGCACGCCGTCTCCGACCCGAGGTCCGCCTCGTACAGGCACTATCTGACGCCCGCACAGCTACAGGCCCGCTTCGGGCCGAGCAAGGCGCAGGTCGACGCCGTCAGCGCCTGGCTCGCCGCCGCGGGATTCCGGATCACCGCGACGAACTCGCACTACCTCTCGGTCGAGGGCGACGCCGCGGGCGCTGCCCGGGCCTTCGGCGCGCACCTGCACGCGTACCGGAAGAACGGCCACGTCTACACCGCGCCCGACGGGCTGACCACCGTGCCCGCCTCGGTGGCCGAGGCGGTCCTCGCGGTCACCGGCCTGGACACCTCGCCGCACCAGGCCCACCACGGTCGTCGCGACAGTCTCCCCGGTCCCGCCAACGCTTTCGTCAACGCACCGCCGATGTCCGACTACTACGGACAACAGTCTGCGAACGCGACGCCCAAGGCGTACGGCCGGACCATGCCGTACGTGGTCAAGGGCTACACCGGCAAGCAGTTGCGCTCCGCCTACGGCGCCACCGCTTCCGGCCTCACCGGCGCGGGCGTCCGCGTCGCCGTCGTCGACGCCTACGACTCACCGACGCTGCTCTCCGACACCAGCCAGTACGCCTCCGCCCACGGCGACGCGGCTTACGCCCCCGACCAGCTGACCCGGCAGGACGCCGCGAGCTGGACACACACCGCGCCCAACGGTCCGAGCAGCCCGGACGGCTGCGGCGCCTCCGGCTGGTACGGCGAGCAGACGCTCGACGTCGAGGCCGTGCACGCGATGGCCCCCGCCGCCGGCATCACCTACGTCGGCGCGGCCTCCTGCATGGACGCCGACCTGGTCGACTCACTGAACAAGATCACCGACGGCCACCTGGCCGACATCGTCAGCAACTCCTGGGGCGAGCCGGAGAACGCCGGCGACCCGTCGATGGACTCGGTCTACGACAAGATCTTCATGACCGGCGCACTGGAAGGCATCGGCTTCTACTTCTCCAGCGGTGACGGCGGCGACGAGAAGGCCGCGACCGGCACGAAGCAGACCGACATGCCCGCGTCGCTGCCATGGGTCACCGCGGTCGGCGGCACCTCGCTGGCCATCGGCCCGAACGGCGAGTACCTGTTCGAGACCGGATGGGGCACGGACAAGGCGCTGCTGTCGCTGTCCGGCACCTCCTGGTCGAGCCTGCCGGGCGCCTTCGTGGCCGGCGCGGGCGGGGGCACCAGCGCGCGGGTGACCGAGCCGGACTACCAGCGCCCGGTGGTGCCGGGCTCGCTGGCGCTCGTGGCGGGCGCCCGGCACCGGGTGGTCCCCGACATCGCGGCGGTGGCGGACTCCAGCACCGGCTTCCTGGTCGGCCAGACGCAGAGCCTCCCTGATGGGACGACCCAGTACAGCGAGTACCGCATCGGCGGCACGAGCCTGGCGGCGCCGGTGATCGCGGGCCTCCAGGCCCTGGCCCAGCAGGAGGCGGGCGCACCGCTGGGCTTCGCGAACCCGGCGATCTACGAGCGCTTCGGCACGCAGGCGCTGCACGATGTCACGGACACGCCGTTCGGCAAGAAGGTGCAGCTGGCGGAGGTCCGGCTGGACTACCGCAACGGCGTCGACGCGACCTCGGGCACGGTGACCTCGCTGCGCACCCTGGGCCACGACACCTCCCTGCACGCGACCCCCGGCTACGACGCCGTCACCGGCGTCGGCTCCCCCTCCGCCGGCTACCTCCCCTCCTACGGCCCCCGCGGCGGCGCCCCCGCGCTGCGCTGAAGTTCCCAGAGCGTTCAGTTGCACTATCAGGGGCGCGGGGAACTGCGCGACAAGCCACCCTGCGAGGTAGAGCCCCGAATGCGCAGGGCCATCCGCACAGGGTGGCTTGTCGCGCAGTTCCCCGCGCCCCTGAGGTGAGTGCAACTGGCTGCCCGGGTATCGCCGTGCGGTACCCTGTGCCCATGCGAACTGCGCGCCTGCTCCTTAGCCGGCCGCGCTGACACGGACCGGCCGGCTCTAAGCGAGCGCCGGAGTCAGCGTGGCGACCCCTCATGTACGAGGGGTTTTTTCGTTTCCGGCTAACCCTTCCGAGCTGGCACCCCTGGAGTCTGAGGACGATGAGCGAGAGCACCCCCGAGGCGGCTGCGGCCGCTCCGTACCGGTACACCCCCGCGCTGGCCGCGCAGATCGAGGCCCGTTGGCAGGACCGCTGGGAGAAGGACGGCGTCTTCGCCGCGCCCAACCCGGTCGGCAGCCTGGCCGAGCCCGGCGACGACACCGTCGAGCAGCCGCACGCGTTCATCATGGACATGTTCCCTTACCCCTCGGGCGCGGGCCTGCACGTGGGCCACCCGCTGGGCTACATCGCCACCGACGTGTACGCCCGTCACCTGCGGATGACCGGCCACAACGTGCTGCACACCATGGGCTTCGACGCCTTCGGCCTGCCGGCCGAGCAGTACGCCGTGCAGACCGGCACGCACCCCCGGGTGACGACCGAGGCGAACATCGTCGAGTTCCGTCGTCAGCTGCGCAGCCTGGGCCTGGGCCACGACCTGCGGCGGTCGATCGCCACGATCGACCCGTCGTACTACAAGTGGACCCAGTGGATCTTCCTGCAGATCTTCAACTCCTGGTACGACCCCGAGGCCGGCAGGGCCCGTCCGATCACCGAGCTGGTGGCGAAGTTCGCCTCCGGCGCGCAGGCGACACCGGACGGTCGCGCCTGGTCCGCGCTGACCCCGGCCGAGCGTGACGAGGTCCTGGGCGAGTACCGCCTGGCCTACATCAAGCTGGCCCCGGTCAACTGGTGCCCCGGGCTGGGCACCGTGCTGGCCAATGAGGAGGTCACCGCGGACGGCCGCTCCGAGCGCGGCAACTTCCCGGTGTTCAAGGCCAACCTGCGCCAGTGGATGATGCGGATCACCGCCTACGCGGACCGCCTGATCGACGACCTGGACATGCTGGACTGGCCCGACGCGATCAAGCTGCAGCAGCGCAACTGGATCGGCCGGTCCGAGGGCGCCAAGGTCGACTTCGCCGTCCACACGGCTGACGGCACCGGCGGCGACGCCGCGATCACCGTCTTCACCACCCGCCCGGACACCCTGTTCGGCGCCACTTACATGGTGCTGGCGCCCGAGCACGAGCTGGTCGACTCGATCGTCCCGGCCGCCTGGCCCTCCGCCGAAGGCGGCCTGCCCGCCGAGTGGACCGGCGGCTTCGCCACGCCCGCCGAGGCGGTCGCCGCCTACCGCCGCACCGCCGCCGCCAAGTCGGACGTGGAGCGCCAGGCCGACGCCAAGGTCAAGACCGGCGTCTTCACCGGCGCCTACGCGATCAACCCGGTCAGCGGCGAGCAGGTCCCCGTCTTCATCGCCGACTACGTGCTGATGGGCTACGGCACCGGCGCGATCATGGCCGTCCCGGCGCACGACGTCCGCGACTTCGCCTTCGCCCGCGCGTTCCAGCTGCCCATGCGCTGCGTGGTCCAGCCCTCCGACGACCGTGGTACCGACCCGTCGACCTGGGACGACGCCTTCGTCTCCTACGACGCGGCCATCGTCAACTCCGCCAACGAGTCGATCAGCCTGGACGGTCTGGGTGTCGTCGACGCCAAGAAGGCCATCACCGACTGGCTGGCCGAGCGCGGCATCGGCGCGGGCACCGTCAACTTCAAGCTGCGCGACTGGCTGTTCAGCCGTCAGCGCTACTGGGGCGAGCCCTTCCCGATCGTCTACGACGAGGACGGCGTCGCCCACCCGCTGCCCGAGTCGATGCTGCCGGTCGAGCTGCCCGAGATCGACGACTACTCGCCGCGCACCTTCGACCCGAACGACGCGAACACCTCGCCCGAGACGCCGCTGTCGCGCGCCGAGGAGTGGGTCGAGGTCAAGCTGGACCTGGGCGCCGGCGAGGGCGTCAAGTCGTACCGCCGCGAGACCAACACCATGCCCAACTGGGCCGGTTCCTGCTGGTACGAGCTGCGTTACGTCGACCCGGACAACGACGCCGAGGTCGTCGACCCGGCCAACGAGGCGTACTGGATGGGTCCGACGGCGGCCAAGAAGTCCGGCGGCGCCGACCTGTACGTCGGCGGCGCGGAGCACGCCGTGCTGCACCTGCTGTACGCGCGCTTCTGGCACAAGGTGCTGTTCGACCTGGGCCACGTCAGCTCGCCCGAGCCGTTCCACAAGCTGTTCAACCAGGGCATGATCCAGGCCTACGTCTACCGCGACGAGCGCGGCTTCCCGGTCGCGGCCGCCGAGGTCGAGGAGCGGGACGGCGTCTGGTACCACGGCGACGAGGTGGTCAGCCGGGAGATCGGCAAGATCGGCAAGTCGCTGAAGAACGTCGTCGCGCCGGAGGAGGTCACCTCCGAGTACAGCGTCGACACGCTGCGCCTGTACGAGATGGCGATGGGCCCGCTGGACGTCTCGCGCCCCTGGGACACGCGTGCGGTCGTCGGCTCGTACCGCTTCCTGCAGCGGCTGTGGCGCAACATCGTCGACGAGGAGACCGGTGCTGTCGTCGTCACCGACGAGACGCCGGACGAGGAGACGCTGCGTGCGCTGAACAAGGCGATCGACGGCATCCGCACGGACATGGCCAACCTGCGCTTCAACACGGCGGTCGCCAAGGCCACCGAGCTGAACAACTTCCTGGTCAAGCGCGGTTCCACGCCGCGCCCCGTGGCCGAGCAGGCGGTGCTGCTGGTCGCCCCGCTGGCCCCGCACATCGCCGAGGAGCTGTGGCAGAAGCTGGGCCACGACACCTCGCTGGTGCACGCGCAGCTGCCCGAGGCCGACCCGGTCTACCTGGTCGAGGACTCGGTGACCTGCGTCGTCCAGATCAAGGGCAAGGTCAAGGCCCGCCTGGAGGTGCCGCCGGCCATCGGCGACGCCGAACTGGAGACGCTGGCGCTGGCCGACCCGGCCGTCGTGGCGGCGCTGGGCGGTGCCGAGGTGCGCAAGGTGATCGTCCGCGCGCCGAAGCTGGTCAACATCGTCATCTGAGTCATCTCGGTCTGCTGAGTCAGCGGGCGTGTCGGATGGGGCAGCCGCGTCCGACGAGCTGACACCAATCATCCGGAAGGGACGGGTCCGCCTGTCCCTTCCGGTGCATCGGCAGGTAACCTCCAGGCCATGTCAGTCGCCATCCTCACCGACTCCACCGCGTACCTTCCGGCGGAGGCGGTGGCCCGCTACGGGATCTCGGTCGTCCCGCTCAGCGTGGTGATCGGCGACCAGGTCTTCGCCGAGGGAACCGAGATCTCGCCGAGCGACGTCGCCGCGGCGCTGCTGCGCAAGGCCCAGGTCACCACCTCCCGGCCCAACCCGGAGGCCTTCGCGGCCGCGTACCGCGCGGCGGCCGAGGCGGGCGCGACCGAGGTCGTCTCGCTGCACCTGTCGGCGGAGTTCTCCGGCACCTACGAGGCCGCCCTGCTGGCGGCCGAGGAGGCGACGCTGCCGGTGCGGGTGGTCGACACCCGCATGGTCGCGATGGCCCTGGGCTACTGCGTGCTTGCCGCGGCGGAGGTCGCGCAGGCCGGCGGCACCGCCGACCAGGCGGTCGCCGCAGCGAACGCGCGGGCCAAGGGGACGGCGGGCCTCTTCTACGTCGACACCCTGGAGTACCTGCGCCGAGGCGGCCGTATCGGCGCGGCACGCGCCATGCTGGGCTCGGCGCTCGCCGTCAAGCCACTGCTGCACCTGGCCGACGGCCGGATCCAGCCGCTGGAGAAGGTCCGCACGGCGGGCAAGGCGATCGCCCGCCTGGAGGAGCTCGCCCTCGCCCACGCAGGCGCGGCGGAGGTGGATCTGGCGGTCCATCACCTGGCGGCGGCGGAGCGCGCCGAGGCGCTGGCGGAGCGCCTGCGCGAGCGGGTGCCGAATCTGGGCGAGCTGACGGTCTCGGAGGTCGGCGCGGTCATCGGCGCGCACGTCGGTCCCGGCCTGCTGGCCGTGGTGGTGTCGCCGCGCTGAGCGGTCACCCGACCGAGGGCTCGGCGCGCCGCGCGGGCGTGAATTCTCTGGCCTGGAATGGGCAGTCTCCCCACAAGAGGGAGGAGGAACCATGGCCTTCGCCTGCCCCAGCTGCGGGCTGCCCGGACAGGTCTTCAAGCTCGACGCCTTCTGGAGGTCGCTCGCCCAGGACGCCGAGCTCAAATCCGCGCTCGCGCCGCCGCCGACCCGGGTGGCGGGCTGGACCGGTCCCGTCGCGGTCGCCCTGCTCGGCCTGCTCGCGCTCGCGGCCGGCAACACTCTGCTGGGGATGCTGCTGCTGCTCACCGCCGCGGTGGTCGGCTTCGCCGTGGCCCGGGCCGTCGAGGGCGCGAGTCGGATCCGCGGGGACTGGGAACGGCTGCTGTACTGCCGTCACTGCGCGTACCAGTTCCTGCCGGAGGAGTCGGCGTTGTAGCTCGTGCGGGTGAGCGAGTTTTCCACAGGGCCGGTTTTTCCACAGGCCGTCAGCTCGCCAGGGACGATTGTGCGTCGCGCGTCCTAGCGTCTGTCGCATGCGAACCGCTTTCACTCCCGCGTCCCGTGCCCGCCGCGAAGCCACGACCGCCCTGGTCCGCCACCGGATGGACACTCTCTTCGGTCCGCAGGACCCCTTCTTTCCGGTGGCCCAGCGAGTCGCCTCAGCGGTACCCATGCCGCCGCCGCTGCCCCTGCCCGACCCACTGCCCCTGCCCATCCCGCTGCCGCTCCCGCTGCCTCAGGAGCCGATCGCTGCGGCCTCGCGCGCCGCCGCGTCGGGTGCCGCCGCGTCCCTCCCCGCCGCCTCGCCGGATCCGCCGCCGCCCAGGTTCCGGCTGTCCTTCGCCCTCGCGCTCAAGGAGCGGTGGGATCTGGACCGGCGCGCGGTCCTGGGGCTCGCGGTCCTGCTCGTGCTGGCACTCGGCTACGGGGTCCAGCACTTCTGGGCCGGTCGGCCCGAAGCGGTCGCCGTCCCCGCCCCGGCCGTGGAGGGGACGGCCGCGGCGGGAGCGGGATCGCCCTCGGCGGCCGCGTCGGCGACGGCGATCGCGGGGTTGGTCGTCGACGTGTCGGGCCGCGTCCGCTCGCCCGGCCTGCGCACGCTCCCGCCCGGCTCCCGGGTCCAGGACGCCGTCACCGCCGCCGGCGGCGCGCTCCCGGGCACCGATCTCACCGGCCTCAACCTCGCCCGCAAGCTCAACGACGGCGAGGAGATCATCGTCGGCAGCCCCGCTGCCGCTGCGGCAGCGGGCGCGGCCGCAGGGCCGCTCAGCCTCAGCTCCGCGACCGAGGCCCAGCTGGACGCACTCCCCGGGGTCGGACCGGTGCTGGCCAAGCGCATCATCCAGTTCCGTGAGCAGCACGGAGGCTTCCGGTCGGTGGACCAGCTCCGTCAGGTGCCGGGCTTCGGCGAGCGCCGCCTCCAGGACCTCCGGTCCCAGCTCCGGCCATGACAGCCAGAGGGGCCGTCACCGAGCGGGCCGCGCCGGATCTGCGGCTGGTCGGGCCGGCCGCGACGGTGTGGGGCGTGAGCGCGCTGCTTCTCGGGCTGCGCGGAGCCCACACGGCCTGGGTGCTCGGGGCGGCTCTCGGACTGGCGCTGCTCGCCGTGGTGCTGCTCCTGCGTGGCCGGGGCAGAGTCCTGGCCGCGCTGCTCCTCAGTGCTGCCGCGGCGGCGTTCAGCACGGGGCTCGCCGGGGCCGCGCTGGCCGGCGGCCCGGTGCCGGCGCTGGCCCGAGCCGGGCACCCGGCTGAGGTGGAGCTCACCGTCGACACCGACCCGCACTCCCGCGAGACCGACGGCGCAACCACCCTCGGGGCCGTCGTCGAACGCGTCAGCGTCGCCGACAGCGGCGTTGCCACCCGGACGCCGGTCACCCTCGTCGTCAGGGGACAGGCCGCAGCGGCCTGGCTGGGGCTGCTGCCGTCCACCAGGGTCTCCGTCACCGCCCGCGCGCAGCTGCCCGGTCCGGACGGTCGCCCCGACATCGCGGCGACGCTGCTGACGGTGGATCAGCCCCGCGTGCTTGCGCCGCCCAGCACGGTCCAGCGTGCGGCGGGTGCGCTCCGGGCGGGTCTGCTGCGGGCGGTCGCGCCGCTCCCTGCCGAGGAGCGGGCGCTGCTGCCGGGCCTCGTCGACGGCGACACCAGCGCGATGACGCCCGAGCTGGACGAGGTCTTCTCCGCCACGGACCTCACCCACCTCACCGCAGTGAGCGGGGCGAACCTGTCGGTCATCCTGGTGCTGCTGCTCGGCCGGGCCTCCCGGGCGCGCACCGCCGAACGCGGTGGGCTGGCCGCGCACATCGGGCTGCCGCTCCGGGCCACGGCACTCGGCGGTGCGCTGCTGTGCGTCGGCTTCGTGGTGCTGTGCCGGCCGGAGCCCAGTGTGCTGCGGGCTGCGGGGACCGGGCTGATCATGCTGCTGGGCCTGGCCACGGGTCGCCGGGCCGCGCCGCTCTCTGCGCTGGCCGGGGCGACGCTGCTGCTGATCCTGGGTGATCCCGCCCTGGCCCACTCCTACGGATTCGCCCTCTCGGCACTGGCCACCGCCGGGATCGTGACGACCGCCCCGCGCTGGGCGGAGGCGCTGCAGGCGCACGGCTGCCCGCACCGGCTCGCCGAGCCCCTCGCCGCCGCGTTCGCCGCGCAGGCCTGGTGCGGTCCGCTGCTCGTCTTGCGCGCGGCACGGGTCAGCCTGGTGGCCATCCCGTGCAACCTGCTGGCGGAGCTCTGCGTCGCGCCCGCCACCGTGCTGGGCTTCGCGGTGCTCGCAGTCGCGCCGATCTCGCTCATTCTCGCGCAGTGGATCGCCCGCCTCGCGGCTGTCCCGGTCGCGCTGCTGATCGCCCTGGCCCGCTTCGGGGCCGAGCTGCCGGGCGCGGAGATCGACTGGCCGGGCGGCTGGTTCGGGGCCGGGCTGCTGATCGCACTCACCTGCGCGCTGGTCGCCGCGGCCGCCTTCCTGCGGCGGCCGCTCGTCGCGGTGCTGCTCGCCCTCTGCCTGCTGCTGACACTGCTGCGCCCGGCGCCGCTGGCCCGCTTCGCCACCGGCTGGCCCCCGGACGGCTGGCGCGTCGTCGCGTGCGAGGTGGGCCAGGGCGATGCGTTGGTGCTCTCGCCCGGCGGCGCACCGGACACGGCGCTGCTCGTGGACGCCGGTCCTGACCCGCACGCCGTCGACGTCTGCCTGCGGGCCCTCGGGATCACGGTGATCCCGCTGGTGATCCTCACTCACGACCACGCCGACCACGTCGAGGGCCTGCCCGGCGTACTCCGGGGCCGCCGCGTCGGCGCGATCGAGACGACGACGGTGGACGAACCCGCGACGGAGTACGCCCACGTCCGCCGCTGGGCCGCCGAGGCCCAGGTCCCGCTGCTGCGTGCGGCGCGCGGCGAGCGCCGAACGCTCGGCCGGCTCAGCTGGCAGGTCCTCTGGCCGGACGCGGCGGACCCGACCACGCCGCGCGGTCCCAACAACGCCTCGGTCGTTCTCCTGGTCACCACCCCGGGGCTGCGCGTCGCCCTGCTCGGCGATCTCGAACCTCCCGCCCAGCAGCGCCTCCTCGCCGACCTGGCCGACTTCCCCGCTCTGCGCGGCGTCGACGTGCTCAAGGTCGCCCATCACGGTTCCGCCCAGCAGGATCCAGCCCTGCTGGCGGCCCTCCGGCCCCGGCTCGCCCTCATCTCGGTCGGCCCGGACAACCGCTACGGCCACCCGGCCCCGGTCACTCTCCGGCTGCTGCGCTCCCTCGGCACCGCCGTCGTCCGCACGGACCAGCAGGGCGATCTCGCGGTGCTCGACACCGACGGCCACCTCGCCGTCGCCACCCGACGGCCGTGACCCCCAGGGGGAGCGGGGCAGCTCGGGGAGGGGCGGATAATGGGCGGGTGACCACAGAGCGTGACCCGATCGACCACTACGTCCTGGTGCTGCCCGACCGCGACGCCGCCGAGGCTCTCGCGGAGAAGCTCACCGCGAGCCACCCCACCCTTCCGGAGCCCGAGTTGCACCGCGAGGCGCTCGCGGGGGAGGACGACGCCGAGGACGCCCAGTGGCTGGTGGTACTCGCCCCACCCCTGCCCGCCACCCTCACCACTGCGGACCTCACCGCACTGGCCGCCGAGTACGACGGGTGGCTCGAGGACTGCTAGGCCATCCCGGCCGGCGGCGGCCGCGTGTCGGTGTGCCCGGATAGGGTGAGGGGCAATGGCCAGGAAACCGATCGAAGACCTGCTCTCCCCGCTGACCCTGATCGTCGGTCAGGAGGAGCTGCTGCTCGACCGCGCCGTGGCGCAGATCGTCGCCGCCGCGCGGGCCGTCGACGCGGACACGGACGTGCGCGATCTCCAGCCCGGCACGCTCCAGACCGGCATGCTGAGCGAGCTGACCAGCCCCTCGCTCTTCTCCGAGCGCAAGGTCATCGTCGTCCGCGCCGCACAGGACACCGGGGCGGACGTCGTCAAGGAGCTCAAGGCCTACATCGAGGACCCGGCCCCCGATGTCACGCTCGTCCTGGTCCACGCCGGAGGGGTCAAGGGCAAGGGCCTGCTCGACGCCGGCAAGAAGGCCGGGGCCCGCGAGGTCGCCTGCCCGAAGCTGGCCAAGCCCGCCGAGAAGCTCGCCTTCGTCAAGGCGGAGTTCCGCTCCGCCGGGCGCTCCGCCAGCGAGGACGCCTGCCGCGCCCTGCTCGACGCCGTAGGCGGCGACCTGCGCGAGCTCGCCTCCGCCTGCAGCCAGCTCTCCGCCGACACGGAGGGCACGATCGACGAGACGGTCGTCGCCCGCTACTACACCGGCCGGGCCGAGTCGACCGGCTTCCAGGTCGCGGATCTCGCCGTCGCCGGCCGCGCCGCCGACGCGCTGGGCCAGCTGCGCTGGGCACTCGCGGTGGGGGAGAAGCCCACCGGCATCGTCTTCGCGCTCGCCTCCGGCGTCCGTGCGATCGGCCGCGTGGCCACCGCCGACCGTTCGCTGCGCCCGGCCGATCTGGCCCGCGAGCTCGGCATGCCGCCGTGGAAGGTGGACCGCGTCCGCCAACAGGTCCGCGGCTGGACGGGCGACGGCGTCGCCACCGCACTGCGCGCGATCGCCGAGGCGGACGCCGCGGTCAAGGGTGGCTCGGGCGACCCGGCGTATGCGCTGGAGCAGTGCGTGGTGGCGGTCGCCAGAGCCGCCCGCTCCCAGAACCAGCGCTGACACTCCGAGGAGCCGGACAACCAGAAGGGCCCCGCGATCCAAGAGGATCGCGGGGCCCTTCCGTCAGCTTCAGCTACCGCAGCCCACCCGCGTGGCGAACGCAGGCCGCGTGGGCTGCCAGGTTGTGCGACTCGTCCGGGGCACTTGAGAGGGAGCGCATCCGGTCGAGCATGGGATCAAGAAAGATCAGGCCTTGGGGCCGGCAGCCTTGATGGCAAGCGCGGACTTCTTGTTGGCCGCCTGGTTCTTGTGGATGACGCCCTTGCTGACAGCCTTGTCCAGCTCCTTGGACGCCTCACGGGCCAGGACGCCGGCCTTCTCGAAGTCGCCCGCCTCCACAGCCTCACGGGTCTTGCGGATGGCGGTCTTGAGGGAGGACTTGACAGCCTTGTTGCGCTGACGAGCCTTCTCGTTGGTCTTGATGCGCTTGATCTGGGACTTGATGTTCGCCACGAATGAGCCTCAGTCTGAGTTGATTCTTCTGGGACCGTGCTCGCGCCGAGCCAGGTTAGAGGGCATGGCACAGCACAAACACAATGGCCCACGATATCAGACCAGCGACTCGCCAAAGTGTTCGACCAGGGGGAAGGGCTCGTAGAAGTGGTGGAGCAGTGCCCGCCACTTCTCGTACTCGGCGGACCTGCGGAAGCCCTCGCTGTGGTCCTCCAGCCGCTCCCACTCCACCAGCAGCAGGAAACGCGAACGGTTGCCCTCGTCGAGTCCCCTGCGCAGCTCCACCGAGCGGAAGCCCGCCTGCACTGCGATCAGCGGGCGGGCCTCGGTGAAGGCGGCGAGGAAGGCGTCCTCCTGGCCGGGGCGGACGTCGAGCAGCGCGGATTCCATGATCATGGCCCAGGATTCTGCACCAGCGCCGGGCCATGGGACCATAGGACGGATTGACGAAGTCAGGCCTGCGACGAGCCTCGTCGCAACTGATACTCGAACGACCCTGACCCCGACCACCTCACCGCGACCGAGTCCCCCGGCCGATCAGAAGAACTGGATCCTGCGTGTCCGCCATCCCCGTCAACGTTCCGGAGCCCGCCAGCACCGACCCGGCGCTGATTCGCAACTTCTGCATCATCGCCCACATCGACCACGGCAAGTCCACGCTTGCCGACCGGATGCTGCAGATCACCGGCGTGGTCGACCCCCGGCAGATGCGCGCCCAGTACCTGGACCGGATGGACATCGAGCGCGAGCGCGGCATCACCATCAAGTCGCAGGCGGTCCGTCTGCCCTGGGCTCCGCGCACGGGCGCCGACGTCGGCACGACGCACATTCTGAACATGATCGACACGCCGGGCCACGTCGACTTCACCTATGAGGTCTCCCGCTCCCTCGCCGCGTGCGAGGGCACCCTGCTGATCGTCGACGCCGCCCAGGGCATCGAGGCGCAGACCCTCGCCAACCTCTACCTGGCGCTGGAGAACGACCTCACGATCATCCCGGTGCTGAACAAGATCGACCTCCCGGCCGCCCAGCCGGACAAGTACGCGGACGAGATCGCCCACATCATCGGCTGCGACCCGAGCGAGGTGCTGCGCGCCAGCGCCAAGACCGGTCTCGGCGTCGAGGAGATCCTCGACGCGGTCGTCGAGCGGGTCCCGGCCCCGGTCGGCGTCAAGGACGCCCCGGCCCGCGCGATGATCTTCGACTCCGTCTACGACGCGTACCGCGGCGTGGTCACCTACGTCCGAGTCATCGACGGTCAGCTCAACAAGCGCGAGCGCATCCAGATGATGTCGACCGGCGCCACCCACGAGCTGCTGGAGATCGGCGTCATCTCGCCCGAGCCGATCCCGTCCAAGGGTCTCGGCGTCGGCGAGGTGGGCTACCTGATCACCGGCGTCAAGGACGTCCGGCAGTCCCGCGTCGGTGACACGATCACCTCGATGCACAAGGGCGCCACCGAGGCGCTGGGCGGATACAAGGACCCGAAGCCGATGGTCTTCTCGGGCCTCTACCCGCTGGACGGCTCGGACTACCCGCTGCTGCGCGACGCCCTCGACAAGCTGCGCCTCAACGACGCCGCGCTCGTCTACGAGCCGGAGACCTCGGTCGCGCTCGGCTTCGGCTACCGCTGTGGCTTCCTCGGCCTGCTCCACCTGGAGATCATCCGGGAGCGGCTGGAGCGTGAGTTCAACCTCGACCTGATCTCCACCGCCCCCAACGTGGTCTACCGCGTCGTCATGGAGGACGGCAGCGAGCACGTCGTCACCAACCCGAGCGAGTTCCCCAGCGGCAAGATCGCTGAGGTGTACGAGCCGATCGTGCGCGGCACGATCCTCGCCCCGAACGAGTTCGTCGGCGCGATCATGGAGCTCTGCCAGCAACGACGCGGCGCGCTCCAGGGCATGGACTACCTCTCCGAGGACCGTGTCGAGATCCGCTACAACCTGCCGCTGGCCGAGATCGTCTTCGACTTCTTCGACCAGCTGAAGTCCAAGACCCGCGGTTACGCCTCGCTGGACTACGAGCCCATCGACGAGCAGAGCGCGAACCTGGTCCGCGTGGACATCCTCCTCCAGGGCGAGCAGGTCGACGCCTTCTCGGCGATCGTGCACCGCGACAAGGCCTACAACTACGGCGTGATGATGGCCGGCAAGCTGCAGAAGCTGATCCCGCGCCAGCAGTTCGAGGTGCCGATCCAGGCCGCCATCGGCTCGCGCGTCATCGCCCGTGAGACGGTCCGCGCGATCCGCAAGGACGTGCTGGCCAAGTGCTACGGCGGTGACATCTCCCGTAAGCGGAAGCTGCTGGAGAAGCAGAAGGAAGGCAAGAAGCGGATGAAGATGGTCGGCCGCGTGGAGGTCCCGCAGGAGGCCTTCATCGCCGCGCTGTCCACGGACGCCGAGGGCCCGGCGGGCGAGAAGAAGAAGTAGCCCGCCCGGCAGCAACGGACAGATCGAGACCCCCGCACGCTCAGACGTGTGGGGGTCTCGCATTTTGTCCGATCGCTAGGTGATTGCGGTAATCTCCCGGTGCCTGTGTGACCGCATTTGACCGACCTTCTGACCGCTCTGCCAACCGGGGGCCCGCCGAAATGACCGAGCAGAACGACGTGTTCGCAGATCCCAGACTCTTCGGCTCGACGGGACTCGACCGCCTCGGCGCGTCCCCGCTGCGCGCGATGGACCCGCGCCAGGTCGGCCCGTACCGGGTGCTCGCGCTTCTCGGCGGCGGCGGAATGGGACGGATCTACCTCGGGCGTCCGGTGGACGGCGCGTCAGGCCTGGCCGCAGTCAAGGTGATCCGGCCGGAGTACGCGGAGGACGAGGGCTTCCGGCGGCGCTTCGAGCGCGAGTCGTCCGCCCTTGGACGCGTGCGCGGCGAGCAGGCCGCGGTGCTGCTCGGCAGCGGCTACGACGGCGACCTGCTCTGGATGGCAACGGAGTACATACCTGGCCCCAGCCTTTCCGAGGCCGTGGCCACGTCCGGTCCGGTGGGCGCGACGGCGGCATGGCGCCTGGCACTCGAACTCGCCCAGGCGGTCTCGGCGATGGAGCGGGTCGGCGTGGTCCACCGCGACATCAAGCCGTCCAACGTCATTCTGGGACCGGCCGGTTGCCGCGTCATCGACTTCGGCATCTCCCAGGCCGCGGACACCAGCTCCATCACCACCACGGGCCAGCAGGTGGGCACTCCGGCCTACATGTCCCCGGAGCAGGTGCGCGGCCAGGTGGTCGCCAGCTCGTCCGACCTGTTCGCCCTCGGCTCGGTCATCGCCTTCGCGCTCACCGGTCACGGCCCCTTCGGCGACGGGACGACCGTCGACGTGCTGCACCGGGTCGCCTTCGAGGAACCGAAGGAGGCGGTGCTCGGCGAGATCGAGGTGGTCGACCCCACGCTGGCGGAACTGGTGCGCGCCTGCCTGGACAAGAACGCGGACGCCCGCCCCACCGCCCAGGACGTCATCGACCGCGCGGCGCCCCGGCAGGTGGCCGCGCCCTGGTCGGCGGAGTTGAGCGCGGCGATCATGAGCCGCGTGGAGGTGGCGACCGCCGTTCAGGGCCTGCCGCTGCCCACGACCGAGGCGCCGGTGGCCGACGACGGCACGATCCTGCTGGGCCGTGGCGCAGGCGGCGCGGCTGTCGCGGGTGCGTCGGCTTCCGGCGCCCCGGTGGCCGGCGCCCCCACACCTGCCGTGCCGCCCACTCCACCGACCGCGTTCGCGCAGGGACGGCCGACCCCGCCGACCGTCCCGGCCATGCCGGAGCCTACGGCCGTACCGTCGCCGTCTCCCGTGCTGCCCGGCTACCTCTCCGTCGCGCCCGGCCTGACCCCGGCGCAGCCGGAGGAGCGACGCCGCAGCAGCCGCGGCGTCCTGCTCGCCGTCGCGGCGGTCATCGCGGTGGCCGCGCTCACGGGCACGACGATCGCGCTGACGGGCGGGAGCAAGCCCGCCGACCCGCACACCGTGGCCCAGCAGCAGGGCACCGGCGGCAGCGTGGACGGGGCTCCGGCGAGCGCGAGCGCCTCCGCCTCCGCCTCCGGATCGGGGGCACCCTCGAACGCCGGGACGTCGGCGGTGCCCTCCGCGAGCGCCTCCCGCTCCACGGCGGCCCAGCCGGGGACAACCCCGGCGGGCGGCAGCTCCGCCCAGCCCGGCGGCCAACCCGGCGGCGTTCCCGCGACCACGCCGGGCACCCCCGCGCCGCAGCAGTCCACGCCCGCCGCGACGCACAGTTCGGCTCCGCCGCCCCCTCCGCCCCCGCCGGCCTGGATCCAGAACTGCACCTACTACTCCGGCAGCGAGGAGACCGACAAGTACGCGCCCCACAACTCCAACACCGCCGCCAACAAGGAGGTGCAGTGCCTGCTCTGGTACCGCGGCTCGAAGTACCAGGCCATCCTGGCCCCCGTCGGCGGGATGGACGGGCAGTTCGGCGACGGCACGGCGAAGGCCGTGGAGGCGTTCCAGAGCTGTATGGGCCTCAGCGCTGACGGCGGAGTCGGCCCGAACACCTGGCCGGCCCTGCGCAGCACCAGCAACTGTTAGGAGGGTGCTGACCGAGGCCGCGACCGCTAGCGCGGCCTGCGTCCCGAGAGGGCCAACGCACGGGCGAAGGCGCCCGCGTCGTCGCCGATCGGCACCGCCTCCGCGAAGCCGTCGTACTGGCGGAACATCTCCGCCCACTGCTCCACCTGTCCCAGCACCGCCGCCGCGGCCGGCTCCGGGAGGGTGTAGGTCTGACCCGAGCCCTCCGCTGCCTCCCAGCCGTGGAGGGCGAACTCCAGCAGGATCATCCCGGCGATCGCCGTCGCCGGGACGGCGGAGTCGCCCATCGGCATCTCCCGCTCCCACACCGATGGGTCCGACCAGGCGGCGAGCGCCTTGTCGACCTGGACGGCGTAGGCCTCGCCCCAGCCGGGCTCGGCCGTGAAGTCGCGCTCGTACCAGTCGGCCGGGACGGACGCGCCCTCCGCGCGCAGCGCGAAGCTGTGCGCGGTCCAGAGGGTCAGGTGGTTCACCACGGCGCGCAGGTCCCACTCCGCGGAGGGGGTCGCCGCGTCCAGGGCGGACGGGTCGATGCCGCGCACGACGCGGACGGTCTCTGCGGCGACGGTGCTCAGTCGTTCGTGCAGTTCAGGCAGCTCGTTCATGAGCACGACGGTAGGCGCCCAGGTCGCTGCCGGTCTTGAAGAAACGCGACAGTTAGGCTGCGAGCATGGAGAGGTCGGCAGGCGGCGAGGGCCCCCGCGGGGTGCTGCGTCCGGAGCAGGGAGCGGGACTGTTCACGGTCACGCCTGTTCCGCCCGGCCCCGCGCTCGCGCCCTTCGTCGAGTACCACTGGATCGTCTGCTGGGACGTGACCGGCAGGCCGCCGTACGAGCAGCAGGTGCTCTCGCACCCGAGCGTCCACCTGGTCTTCGAAGAACCCGGGCCGCTCCTCTACGGCGTGAACCGCGGCGTCTACACGCGCCGGCTGGTCGACGCCGGTCAGGTGCACGGGGTCAAGTTCCTGCCCGGCGGCTTCCGGGGTTTCACGGCGGGCCCGGTGCAGGAGCTCACGGACCAGGTCCTGCCCGCCGCGCGCTTCTTCGGCCCCGGCGTCGACGCGCTGAACGGCGAGGTCCTGGCGTGTGAGGACACGAGCGAGATGGTCCGGCTGGTCGAGGCGTTCCTGCCGACGCCGGACGCCGATCCCCTCGCCGCGCAGATCGCCGAGATCGTGCAGGTCATGACGGCGGATCACATGCTGCTCCGCGTCGAGCAGGTCGCGGCCCGCTTCGACCTCTCGCCGCGCACCCTGCAACGGCTGTTCGCGGAGTACGTCGGCGTCTCGCCGAAGTGGGTACTGCGACGGGCCCGCCTGCAGGAGGCCGCGCAGCGCGCGGACAGCGGCGCGGTCGACTGGGCCGCCCTCGCCGCTGACCTCGGCTACGCTGACCAGGCCCACCTGACCCGGGACTTCACCGCCGTCGTCGGCGTCCCGCCGACCCGTTACGTCCGCGGCGGCTGAACACTAGCCTGGACGGGTGGCGGCAGCGAAGGACGACAAGGACCCTGCGGTCCCGCGCAACCCCCTGCTCGACCCCCGGCTCGCCGGAGCCGGCGGCATGCTCATCGCGGGAGCAGCCGTCGCCTGGATGCTCACCCAGGGCACCCACCACGACCCGACGCCCTCGCCGCCGTCCCCGAGCCCCGTCGTCAGCGTGCGGTAGCGGCAACGGGAGGGGGGTGGGCGCTTCGACGAAGCACCCACCCCCCTCCCTGCCGTCGTCCGGGCGTCAGTCCACCTCGGCGACCGCCTGCGCGAACTGCGCCTGGTAGAGCCGCGCGTACGCGCCGCCCTGCTCCAGCAGCGAGGCGTGGTCGCCCTGTTCCACGATCGCGCCGTCCTCCATCACCAGAATGGTGTCCGCGTCGCGGATCGTGGAGAGCCGGTGCGCGATCACGAAAGCCGTGCGGCCGGTGCGCAGCTTGGCCATCGCGCGCTGGATCAGCACCTCGGTGCGGGTGTCGACCGAGCTCGTCGCCTCGTCGAGGACCAGGATCGACGGCTCCGACAGGAACGCCCGCGCGATGGTGATCAGCTGCTTCTCGCCCGCGCTGACGCCGGTGCCCTCGTCGTCGATGACGGTGTCGTAGCCCTCCGGCAGCGTCCGCACGAACCGGTCGACGTGCGCGGCCCTGGCCGCCGCCACGATCTGCTCGCGCGTCGCGCCCACCCGTCGCCCGCCACCACCTTTGTCCGAGGCGCTGCGCGCCGCCCCCCCTTCTGACCCGTAGGCGATGTTCTCCGCGATCGTGCCGCCGAAGAGCCAGGTGTCCTGGAGCACCATGCCGATGTTGGCGCGCAGCTCCTCCCGGTTCATCGCCGCGACGTCGACGCCGTCCAGCACGATCCGCCCGGCCGTCGGCTCGTAGAACCGCATCAGCAGGTTGACCAGCGTGGTCTTGCCCGCGCCCGTCGGTCCGACGATGGCGACCGTGTGGCCGGGTTCGGCCGTCAGCGAGAGGTCCTCGATGAGCGGCTTCTCCGGGTCGTAGCGGAAGGCCACGTGCTCGAACGCGACCCGGCCCTCGACGCGCGCCGGGCGCGTCGGGTGCTCCGGCTCCGCCGACTGCTCAGGCGCGTCCAGGAGATCGAACACCCGCTCGGCCGAGGCGACGCCGGACTGCACCAGGTTGGCCATCGAGGCAACCTGGGTCAGCGGCTGGCTGAACTGCCGGGAGTACTGGATGAACGCCTGCACGTCACCGATCGACAGCGCGCCGGAGGCGACCCGCAGACCGCCGACCACGGCCACCAGCACGTAGTTGAGGTTCCCGATGAACATCATGCACGGCTGGATCAGGCCCGAGATGAACTGCGCCCTGAAGCTGCTGGCGTAGAGCTTGTCGTTCTCGGCGCGGAACTGCTGCGCCGCCTCCTCCTGCCGGCCGAACACCTTGACCAGCGCGTGGCCGCTGTACATCTCCTCGATGTGGGCGTTCAGCTTGCCGGTGGACTTCCACTGCTGCACGAACTGCGGCTGCGCGCGCTTGCCGACCTTCGCCGCGATGACGGCCGAGGCCGGGATCGAGACCAGCGCGATGAGCGCCAGCAGCCAGGAGATGTAGAACATCATCGACAGCACGCCGACCACGGTCAGCAGCGAGGTGATGATCTGGGACATGGTCTGCTGCAGCGTCTGGGCGATGTTGTCGATGTCGTTGGTGACCCGGCTCAGCACCTCGCCGCGCGGCTGCTTGTCGTAGTAGCTCAGCGGCAGCCGGGACAGCTTGTCCTCGACGTCGCCGCGCAGCCGGTTGGCCGCGCGCTGGACCGCGACGTTGGCCAGCCGCGCCTGCACGATGCCGCAGAGACCGGCGAAGGCGTAGATCACCGCGACCCAGAGCAGGACCGTGCCGACCGCGCCGAAGTCGATGCCCTTGCCGGGGGTGAAGTGGATCGACGACAGCATCTGCTGCTGGTCGTGGTTGAGCTTGAGATGGCTCGGGTCGGTTCCGGCCGGAAGCTTCTTGCCGAAGACGCCGCCGAGGATCAGGTCCGTCGCGTGGCCGAGGATCTTCGGGCCGATGACCGAGAGCGTCACGCTGACCGTGGCCAGCGCCAGCACCCCCGCGATCAGCGGGCGTTCGGGCCGGAGTCGGCCGAGCAGGCGCTTGCCGGACTCCTTGAAGTTCATCGACTTCTCGGTGGGCTGCGCGCCCATCCAGCGGGCCGGTCCGACCGCCGCACCGGGGCGGCGGCTTGCTGCCGCCTTCGCTTCGTCGCCGCCGGAACTCATGCCGCCTCCTCCTCGGTGAGCTGGGAGAGCACGATCTCCCGGTAGGTCTCGTTGTCGTCCATCAGTTCGTGGTGCGTGCCCTCACCGACGACCAGGCCCTCGTCAAGGACGATGATCCGGTCCGCGTCGCGGATGGTGCTGACGCGCTGGGCCACGATGACGACCGTGGCGTCCGCCGTCTCCTGCGACAGCGCGGCGCGCAGGCGCGCGTCCGTCGCGTAGTCGAGCGCGGAGAAGGAGTCGTCGAAGAGGTAGATCTCCGGCTTGCGGACCAGCGCGCGGGCGATCGCGAGGCGCTGCCGCTGGCCGCCGGAGACGTTGGTGCCGCCCTGGGCGATCGGCGCGTTCAGGCCGTCGGTCAGCTCGCTGACGAAGTCCTTGGCCTGCGCGGTCTCCAGCGCCTGCCAGAGCTCGTCGTCGGTCGCGTCGGGGTTGCCGTAGCGAAGGTTGGTGGCCACGGTGCCGGAGAAGAGGTAGGGCTTCTGCGGGACCAGGCCGACCGTCTTCGCCAACAGCACCGGGTCCAGCTCGCGCACGTCGACACCGTCGACGAGGACCGAGCCGTCGGTCGCGTCGGAGAGCCGGGGGATCAGGCTGAGCAGGGTCGTCTTGCCGGAACCCGTGGAGCCAATGATCGCCGTGGTCTCGCCGGGCCGGGCGGTGAAGCTGACGTCGCGCAGCACGGACGCCTCGGCGCCCGGGTAGCGGAAGTCGGCGCCGCGCAGCTCCAGGAAGCCACGACGGGAGAGCTCCCGCACGGGGGAGGCGGGCGGAACGACCGTGGTGTCGGTGTCCAGCACCTCCTGGATGCGCTCGGCGCAGACCTCGGCGCGCGGCACCATCATGAACATGAAGGTGGCCATCATGACCGACATCAGGATCTGCATCAGGTAGCTGAGGAAGGCCGTCAGCGCGCCGATCTGCATGCCGCCGCTGTCGATCCGCTTCGCACCGAACCACATGACGGCCACGCTGGAGAGGTTCACGACCATCATCACCAGCGGGAACATCAGCGCCATCAGCCGGCCGACGCGCAGACCGACATCGGTCAGCTCGTCGTTGGCGACGCCGAAGCGCTCGCGCTCGTGGGTGTCCTTCACGAAGGCGCGGATCACGCGCAGGCCGCTGATCTGCTCGCGCAGCACGCGGTTGACGGTGTCGATCCGCTCCTGCATGGAACGGAACAGCGGGCGCATCCTGGTGACGATGACGCCGATCAGGATGCCGAGGATCGGCACGATCGCGATGAGCAGGGTGGAGAGCTGCACGTCCTGGTTGAGCGCCATGATGATGCCGCCGACGCACATGATCGGCGCGGAGACCATCAGCGTGAAGGTCATCAGCACCAGCATCTGGACCTGCTGCACGTCGTTGGTGCTGCGCGTGATCAGCGACGGCGCGCCGAACTGGCCGACCTCGCGCGCGGAGAAGGACTGCACCCGGTCGAAGACCGAGGCGCGCATGTCCCGACCCAGCGCCATGGCGGTCTTGGCGCCGAAGTAGACGGCTCCGATGGAGCAGATGACCTGGGCGACAGTGACCCCGATCATGATGCCACCGGTCTGCAGGATGTAGCCGGTGTCGCCCTTGACCACGCCGTTGTCGATGATGTCGGCGTTGAGGGTGGGAAGGTAGAGGGTCGCGATCGTCTGGATCAGCTGGAGCAGGACCAGCACGGTGATCGGCCTGGAGTAGGGCCCCAGGTGGGCGCGCAGGAGTCGGATCAGCACAACGGGTCTCTCAGGATGGCTCGGCGGGCGGATGCGGAAGGAGTGGTGCTGTCGGCGGTGCCGGTGCTGTCGGTACTGCTGTCGTGAAGGCTGCTGATATTCATCTGCGTACACCGTACCCGGTTGGCCGTCGCAGGGGCCATCTCTTTATTTGGACGAGGTCGCCGCGTCATACTAGAGAGCTTACTTGCCGACCGGCAAGTAACGTGACCCGCGTCACCTTCTCCCCCTTACGTCCGAGGCCATAACGTCCTACGCTGATCGTTGCCCGCCAGTTACTCGCGAGTTAAATAGCGCTCCACCGCTTGAAGCGCCCGCCCCACCGCTTGAACGCCCCACCGCTTGTACGCCCCGCCGTCCGCACTGCATTCGCCCGTCGGCCGACCCACACCGGCCGCGCGGGCCCCGGAGGTAGCCGTGAGCTTGAAGCCGCTCGTCGCAGCACCGCTGCTGGACAACCGCCCCGAGTCTGTGGCCCAGCTGTTCCTGGCCCGCGTGGCGGCCACCCCGGACCGGGTGGCCTACCGCTATCCCGTGCCCGTCGACGAGCACGCGGCGGACAGCAGGCCAGGCGCCGAGCAGTGGCGCCCGATGACCTGGGGTCAGGCTGCAGCGCGAGTTCAGGACATCGCGGCCGGACTGATGACCCTCGGGGTCGAGCCCGAGCAGCGGGTCGGCATCTCCTGTTCCACCAGGATCGAGTGGATCCTCGCCGACCTCGGCATCATGTGCGCGGGCGCGGCCGTCACCGCCGTCTACCCGAGCACCAACGCCGAGGAGACGGCCTACATCCTCTCCGACTCCGGCAGCCGGGCGATCATCGTCGAGGACGCGAAGCAGCTCGCCAAGATGCTCACCGCCTCTCCCGAGACGCCGGAGCTGAAGGCGATCGTCACCATCGACGGCAGCAAGCCCGAGGGCGACGCGGCGGGTGTCGCGGAGGCGGCCGGCATCGAGGTCCTCTCGCTGGCCGAGCTGGAGGAGCGCGGCGCCGCTTACCTCAAGGAGCACCCGGACGAGGTGACGAAGACGGTGGCCGCGATCAAGCGCGAGCAGCTCGCCACCCTGATCTACACCTCCGGCACGACGGGCCGCCCGAAGGGCGTCCGCCTGGTCCACGACTGCTGGGCCTACCAGGCCGCGGCACAGTCCTCGCTGGGGCTGACGGGCGAGGACGACGTGCAGTACCTGTGGCTGCCGCTCTCCCACGTCTTCGGCAAGACGCTCACCTCCGGCCACATCCAGCAGGCCTCGGTGATCGCGGTGGACGGCCGGATCGACAAGATCATCACCAACCTGCCGCTGGTCCAGCCCACGTACATGGCAGCCGCGCCGCGCATCTTCGAGAAGGTCTACAACGGCATCGCCAGCAAGGCCCGGGCGGAGGGCGGCGCCAAGTACAAGATCTTCATGTGGGCGGCGGGCGTGGCCCGAGAGTACGCCGAGACCGCGCAGAAGAACGAGATCGCGACCGGCTCGCGCACCGTCCCGCTGCCGCTGCAGCTCAAGCACGCGGTGGCGGACAAGCTCGTCTTCGCGAAGATCCGTGCCGCCTTCGGCGGTCGGCTGCGTGCCTGCGTCTCCGGCTCGGCGGCGCTGGCGCCCGACATCAACTACTTCTTCTCCGGTGCCGGCGTCCACATCCTGGAGGGCTACGGGCTGAGCGAGACCAGCGCGGGCTCGACGGTCAACCCGGGCGAGAGCTACCGGGTGGGCACGGTCGGCCGCCCGCTGCCGGGCACGGAGGTGCGGATCGCGGAGGACGGCGAGATCCTGCTGCGCGGCCCCGGCGTCATGCGCGGCTACCACAACCAGCCCGAGAAGACGGCGGAGGTGCTGGAGGAGGACGGCTGGTTCCACACCGGCGACATCGGTGAGCTGGACAAGGACGGCTTCCTGCGGATCACCGACCGCAAGAAGGACATGTTCAAGACGTCGGGCGGCAAGTACGTCGCCCCGAGCGAGGTCGAGGGCCGGTTCAAGGCGGTCTGCCCGTTCGTCAGCAACATCCTGGTCATCGGCAACGGCCGCAACTTCTGCACGGCGCTGATCACCCTGGACGAGCCGGCCATCATGCAGTGGGCCGGCGGAAACGGTCAGGCCGGCCGCAGCTACGCGGACGTCTGCACCTCGCCCGAGGTCCACACGCTGATCGGCGGCTTCGTCGACCAGCTCAACGGCCAGCTGCAGCGCTGGCAGACGGTCAAGAAGTTCACCGTGCTGCCGCGCGACCTGGACGTGGAGCACGGTGAGCTGACCCCGAGCCTGAAGGTCAAGCGCCCGGTCGTGGAGCGCGAGAACGCGGAGCTGATCGAGGCGATGTACGCGGGCGCGCGGGAGGCGTGACGGGGAGGCCCGACGGGGCCCCGCCACCCCCGAATACCCGCTACCCGCGATAGAGCGTCAGCGTGCCGACGAGCCGCCCTACCGGGCCGCCCGTCGGCACGCTCGCATGCGTGAATAGCGGACAATGGAGTACATGCCCTCCGCTCTGCCCGACGGCGAAGCCGTCCCGGCCGACGGTTCGCTCCCCGAGACCGCCCTGGCCGGGCTCGGTACGCGTCCCTTCGGCTTCTACGTCCACGTCCCGTACTGCGCGACCCGCTGCGGGTACTGCGACTTCAACACCTATACCGCCACCGAGCTGCGCTCCTCCGGCACGGTCGCCTCGCAGGAGACCTACGCGGAGCACCTGATCGCCGAGATCCGGCTGGCGCGCAAGGTGCTGGGTGCTGCGGACCTGCCCGTCGAAACGGTCTTTCTCGGCGGTGGGACGCCGACGCTGCTGCCCGCGCGGGACCTGGTCCGCATGCTGGGGGCGATCCGGGACGAGTTCGGGCTGGCGGCGGGGGCCGAGGTCACGACAGAGGCGAACCCCGAATCCGTCGACCCGGCCTACCTGGCCGAACTGCGCGAGGGCGGTTTCAACCGGCTCAGCTTCGGCATGCAGAGCGTCCGCCCGCACGTGCTGCAGTTGCTCGACCGCCACCACACGCCCGGTCGCCCGCAGGCCTGCGTCGCGGAGGCCCGCGCCGCGGGCTTCGAGCACGTCAATCTCGACCTGATCTACGGCACCCCGGGGGAGTCGGCGGAGGACTGGCGCGCTTCGCTGGAGGCCGCGCTGTCGGCAGAGCCGGACCACATCTCCGCGTATGCGCTGATCGTGGAGGAGGGGACCAAGCTCGCGTCCCGCATCCGGCGCGGTGAGATCCCGATGACGGACGACGACGTCCACGCCGACCGCTACCTCATGGCGGAGGAACTGCTCAGCGCCGCCGGGATGGAGTGGTACGAGGTCTCCAACTGGGCCACGGCCGGTTCCGCGTCCGCCCGCTGCCGTCACAACGAGCTGTACTGGACCGGCGCCGACTGGTGGGGCGCCGGGCCGGGCGCCCACAGCCACGTGGGGGGCGTCCGTTGGTGGAACCGCAAGCACCCGGCCGCGTACGCGCAGGCGCTGGCGACAGGGGAGACCCCGGCGCAGGGCCGCGAACGCCTCGAGTCGGAGGATCGCCGGGTCGAGCGGATCCTGCTGGAGCTGCGCCTCTCCGCCGGCTGCCCGCTGGACCTGCTCCGCCCGGAAGGCCGCGCGGCGGCGGACCGCGCGCTCGCCGAGGGACTGCTCGAATCCGGCCCGTTCGGCGAGGGTCGCGCGGTCCTCACCTTGCGCGGCCGTCTGCTCGCGGACGCGGTGGTCCGGGACCTCGTCGACTGACGCGGCGTCTGTCCCGCGCTGCTGCCGGGGGGTTGTTCGCTCGCCGGACCGCATTGGTAGGCTCGCGGCCTCTGCGGCGGTTGCGCGGCAGTTGTCCTGTGGGCGGCGTTGGGGAGGGTTCGGGTGGCCATGCGGGACGGCGCGGCCGAGAGCGCGTACCACGCGTTCTTCGAACGGCACCATGCCGAGCTCTCACGCCTCGCGTACCTGCTCAGCGGCGAGCCCGACGCCGCCGACGACCTCGCCGCCGACGCGCTGCTTGAGGTCTGGCGTCACTGGGACCGGGTCTGCGCCGCCGACTCCCCGGCGGCCTACGCGCGCGGGGTGCTCGCCAACCTCTGCCGGAGCCGGCTCCGCCGCCTGGGGCGGGAGCGCAGCGGCTTGCGCGGATGGAGCGCGCTGTGGCGTGAGAACGCTCACACGACCGACGTGCCCGCCGTCGTCGACGTCCGCGGCGCGCTGCGGCAGCTTCCGTACCGACGCCGGGCCTGCGTCGTCCTACGCTATGCGTTCGACCTTTCCGAGCGGGAGACGGCGCAGGCGCTGGGGATCAGCGTGGGGACGGTCAAGAGCCAGACCTCGCGAGGAGCGGCGCAACTCGCGCAACTCCTGGGCGGACGGCGCTCGGAGGCATGGCTGGTGTCGGCACGGCAGGCGGGGGAGGAGAACTGATGGAGCGTCACCACACGTCCTCCGGACGACCCCGCGAGGATCAGCCCAGCGAAGGTCAGCCCGGCGAAGGTCAGCCCCGTGAGGATCGGCTCCGCGAGGCCCTGCGCGACGAGGTCGCGCGGCACAGGCCCGACCGGGAGGCGATGCTGGCCCGCGTCACCGCCGGTCGGGCGTCCACGCGGCCCGTGACGCGGTCGCGACGGCCGGTGGCGCGGCTGGCGGGGTTCGGCGTGGTCTCGGCGCTGCTGCTGGGGTTGAGCGTGGCGGGGACCTGGGCGGCGGTGGGACGGTACGTCAGCCCGGAGCCCGCCTCGCGCACGGCGCCGGGTGGTTCGTCCGAACTGGGGTCCGCGACGAGTATCCCGCGGCCCTCGGCCTCGCCGATCGGGCCGGGCGCCGGGCCGATGGGCGGACGCAGCGCCGCGTCGTCGGCCTCCACCGCGCCGACGTCCGGACCGTCCGGATCCGGTTCTCCGTCGCCTGCTCCACCCGCCTCCTCGGCCGCGTCGTCGGCAGCCGGAACCCGTGTCCAGCAGGGCTTTCTCTGGTCGGACGGCTCCATCGGCCCGGGCAGCACGGCGAACTGGGCGCAGAGCGACGTCACCCTCAAGAGCAGTTTCACGCTCACCGTGCTCGACGTCCGGCTGCGTGTGGCGCTCACGCCCGGGGTGGGGAGCACGGGGATCTGGTCCTCCGTGCCCGCGCAGGACCTGGTCGCCACCGTGACCAGGCAGGGCGGCGACCTGGTCTACGAGTGGACGCTCAAGCCCGGAGTCACCCTGGCGCCGGGGACCTGCACCTTCGCGGGCCAGTACAACCACGCAGCCGGGGGCCGCGACGCCGGTCAGGACGACTACCGGGCCACGGCGACGGGTCACGGCAGCCAGGTCCTCGTCTACGGCAACTTCTACCCGGTCGCCGCGCAGTAGCCCTGCCAACCGGCCCTGCTGCGAGAAATTCACGCCACTCGGGCAACCTTTCGCGCGCCCCGGACCACTGAGAGGGGTAACCGTCCGAACAGCAGCACCGGAAACAGAGGACTGACCCTGTGTCACCGACGCCTCAACCCACGACGCACCGCCGCTCCCGCCTCGTCCGGCGTGCCCCGGCCCTCGCCGCCGCCCTGCTGGTGGCCGGCGGCGGCATCGCGGCGATACCCCTGCTCGCATCCGCAAGCAGCACCCCCGCCACCACCGGGCACTCGACCCGAACGCTCGCCGTCGCGGCCGGCGGCGGCGCGCAGTACCGGACCGTGCAGGCCGCGGTGAACGCCGCCTCCGCAGGCGACACCGTCCTCATCGCCAAGGGCACCTACCATGAGACGGTGACCGTTCCGGCGACCAAGACCGGGCTTAACCTGGTCGGGGCGACCGGCAGCGCCGCGGACGTCGTGATCACCTTCGGCAACGCCGCAGGCGCCGGCAGGCCGGACGGCTCCCGCTACGGAACCATGGGCAGCGCGACCGCGACCTTCGCCGCAGCAGGCATGTCGGTGAAGAACTTGACCGTTGCCAACTCCTTCTCCAAGGCCGCGAACCCGGGCATCAACGGCAGCCAGGCGGTGGCCCTGGCCGCCGAGGGGGACCGGCAGGTCTACCTGAACGACCGGTTCCTCGGCCACCAGGACACCCTGCTCGCCTGGTCCCCCTCGCCGACCGCGCAGACCCGGCAGTACTTCCGCTCGGTGTACGTGAGCGGCGACGTCGACTTCCTCTTCGGGAACGCCACCGCCGTCTTCGACCACGCGACGATCAACGCCCTGGACGACGGCGCTGCCGCCGACGGCCTGAACGGCTCCCTGACGGCGGCGAACACCGAGGCGAGCAAGGCGTACGGCTTCCTCATCACCGACAGCACGGTGACCAGTTCGGCGAAGGCCAGGACGTACTACCTGGGCCGCTCCTGGCACCCGACGCCGAGCGCCGTCGCCCAGGTGGTGGTCCGGAACACCGTGCTCCCGGCGGCGATCAGGGGCGCCGCGCCGTGGGCGAGCATGGGCGGGTACCCGTGGCAGTCCGCCCGCTTCGGCTCCTACCGCAACAGCGGCACGGGCGCGAACGCCAATGATGTGAGCGCTAACAGCCCCCAGCTGAGCACGTCCGAGGCGGCGAAGTACACCGCCCAGACGTACCTGGCCGGCACCGACGGCTGGAACCCCATCGCCGCGCCCACCACCACGCCGCCCACCTCGCCGCCACCCACCACTCCCGCCGTCGGCAGCGCCACCGGTGACGCCCGCAAGGTCAGTGAGCCCGCCGTGCCGGGCACCGTCTGTGCCTCCGTCGCGGCCGGCCTGGCCATGCCCGCCCGCACGGCGAGCGGCGCCGCCGAGAGCAGCCCGCCCGACACGGCCCGCATCCAGCGGGCCCTGGACGCCTGCACACAGACGGGCACGGCGACCGTCGCCGTCCGGCTCACCGCCACGGACGCCGCTCACAACGCCTTCCTCAGCGGCCCGTTGACCGTGCACCGGGGAGAGGTGCTGCTGCTCGACTCGGGCGTCACCCTCTACGCCTCCCGCAACCCGGCGGACTACCAGGTCAGCGGCCAGCCCACCTGCGGCACGCTGTCCACCGCCCACGGTGGCTGCAGGCCGCTGATCAGCGTCGCGGGGGCCAACGCCGGGATCGAGGCGGTACGCGCCGCCGACGGCTCACAGGGCCGGATCGACGGGCGTGGCGACCAGGCGATCCTCGGCCAGAGCACCACCTGGTGGGGCCTGGCCACCGCCGCGCAGAAAGCGGGCAAGAACCAGAACAACCCGCGTCTGATCCAGGCCGTCAACTCCGACAACTTCACCCTCTACCACCTGGACGTGCTCAACTCGCCGAACTTCCACGTGGTCTACCAGGGCGGCACCGGCTTCACCGCCTGGGGCGTGCGGATCAGGACGCCCGACAACGCCCGCAACACCGACGGCATCGACCCGGCCGGCGCCACCGACGTCACCGTCAATGACAGCTACATCATGACCGGCGACGACGGCGTGGCCATCAAGGGCGGTTCGGCCAGCCGCAACATCACCATCGAGAACAGCCACTTCTACGGCACCCACGGCATCTCCATCGGCAGCGAGACCAATGGCGGGGTCAGCAACATCCTGGTCCGGAACAACACGCTCACCGGCGTGGACAGCCTCGGCAACGCCAGCGGCAGCAGCACCGGTATCCGGATCAAGTCCTCACCCGCCAACGGCGGCACCGTCAGCGACGTGACCTACCTCGACACCTGCGTCACCGCCGTGCGCGCGCCGATGGTCTTCGACACCCACTACGCGAGCGGAACCGGCTCCGGAGTCCCGTTCTTCACCCGGATCACCGTCGACGGCTTCCGGTCGACGGCGTCAGCGAGCGGGGCCAAGTCCACCTTCGTGGGCCTGGACCCGAGTCACCCGCTCGGTCTCGCCCTGCTGAACGTCTCCATGGACGCGACGGCCGACACCGCCGCCTACGCGGCGATCACCCGCTACGCCGACAACATGGTGCCCTCCGGCACGGGCGTGAGCGTCACTTCGGTCGGCGGCAGCGGCTCGGTACCCGCGTGTGTCTTCCCGACGTTCCCCGCGCTGTGAACCGCGAGCAAAGGACCGTACCTCCCATGAACACGCAGCAAGGACACCGGCTGCCACGCCGGACCTTCCTGGTCCGCGCGGGCGCGACCAGCCTCGGGCTGGGCTCGGCTGGCGCGACCGCGGGGGCCCTGCTCTCCGCCGCTCAGGCCGCCTCCCAAGGTGCCTCCGGCGCGGTCACCGGCCGTTTCGGCTGGGCCGACGACGGCGCGAACTTCGTCGTCGACACCGGAGCGCAGCTCGTCTTCAAGGTCAGCAAGAGCAACGGCGATCTGGTCTCCCTGGTCTACCGGGGCACCGAGTACCAGGGCTACGGCGGCCGCAACTCCCAGGTGGAGACCGGCCTTGGCGCCTCCTCGGTGCGGATCGGGAAGACGCCGGGGGCCATTCTGGTCACCGTCGTCCACGGCACCATGCACCACTACTACGCGGCCCGGCCGGGTGAGAACAACGTCTACCTGTGGACGAACAAAGCCGACGCCTCGATCACCGCGACCCGGTACATCGTCCGCGTCCGTCCGGGGCTGTTCCCCTGCGACAATCCGGACAGCTGGGATTCCCGCACCGACGTCCTGATCGAGGCCCAGGACGTCCGCCGCAAGCCGGACGGCACCACCCGCTCCAAGCACTACTCCAACCAGCGCGTGATCGACTACGACCACGTCGGCTGGAGCACCGGCGCGGTGGGCCTGTGGATGGTGCGCAGTAACCACGAGAAGGCCTCCGGCGGCCCGTTCTACCGTTCGCTGATGCGCCACCACTACGAGGACGGCGCCGGACTCTACGAGATCCTCTACTACGGCGAGAACCAGACCGAGCCGATGCGCTTCGGGCTCCAGGGCCCCTACGTGCTCGCGTTCACCGACGGCGGCGCGCCCGCCGCCACCCTCGCCCACGACCGGATCGACACCGGCTGGGTGGACGGACTGGGACTGGTCGGCTGGGTCGGCGACAAGGGCCGGGGCCGGGTCGCCGGGGTCGGCATCAGCGGACGCGCCCCCGGCCATGCCTACACCGTCGGCTTCGCCAACACGCAGGCGCAGTACTGGGCCACGGCCGATCCGGCGACCGGCGCCTTCTCCTGCGTGCGGATGCTGCCGGGCAGCTACGCCGTCACCGTCTACAAGGGCGAACTGGCCGTCCACAGCGGCTCGGTGACCGTCCGCGCCGGGCAGACCACCGGCCTGCACACGATCGCCCTCAGCGGCGGCCCGAGCGGCGACCCGAGCAGCACGAGGGCGCTGTGGCGGATCGGCGACTGGGACGGCACGCCGCTCGGGTTCAAGAACGCCGCGCTGATGACGCACATGCACCCGTCGGACGCCCGCGCGGCGGCCTGGACGGGCGACTTCACCGTGGGTTCGACGCCGGTCGCCTCCTTCCCCGCCTACCAGTGGCGAGACGTCAACGACGGCCTGCAGGTCCGCTTCACGCTGACCGCGGCCCAGGCGGCCCAGGCGCACGTACTCAGGATCGGGATCACCACCGCCTACGCCAACGGCCGACCGCAGATCCGGGTCAACCGCTGGACCTCCCCGGTTCTGCCTGCCGCCACCGAGCCGAGCACCCGGTCGCTCACGGTCGGTTCCTATCGCGGCAGCAACCACATGTTCAGCTGGACGGTTCCGGCGAACGCTTTCACGGCGGGCGTCAACGTGCTGCGGATCAACGTCGTGAGCGGGATGAGCGGCGCGCGGTTTCTGAGCCCCGGTTTCGCCTACGACTGCGTCGAACTGCTGGCCTGATCAGGGCGCGGTGACGAAGTCGATGAGTTCCTCGACCCGGCCGAGCAGGGCCGGGTCGAGGTCCTTGTAGGAGTGCACCGAGCCGCGGATGCGGCGCCACGCGGCTGGGGTGTCCAGCGGCCACCCCAGCCGGGCGCAGACGCCCGTCTTCCAGTCCTCGCCGCGCGGCACGTCCGGCCAGGCCGTGACGCCCACGGCGGCGGGCTTGACGGCCGCCCAGATGTCGATGAACGGGTGCCCGACCACCAGCACGTGCGCGCCGGTGACCTGCGCCGCGATCCGGGACTCCTTCGAACCGGGCACCAGATGGTCCACCAGGACGCCCAGCCGCCGTCCCGGCTCCGGGCCGAACTCGGTCACGATCGCCGGGAGGTCGTCGATGCCCTCCAGGTACTCGACGACCACGCCCTCGATCCGGAGGTCGTCACCCCAGACCCGCTCGACCAGTTCGGCGTCGTGGCGGCCCTCGACGTAGATCCGGCTCGGCAGCGCGACGCGCGCCTTCGCGCCGACCACGGCGACGGAGCCGGACGCCGTACGGGTCGGACTCACCGGCCGCGCCCCGCCCGGCTGCGGCCGCACCAGCGTCACCGGCTCGCCGTCGACCAGGAAGCCGCGGGGGGCCAGCGGGAAGACGCGCAGCTTGCCGTGCCGGTCCTCGAGCGTGACGGTGAAGCCCTCGGCCGTCTTCTCACAGCGGACGACCGCCCCGCAGAAGCCGGTTGACGCCTCCTCGACCACCAGGTCCCGCTCGGCCGGCAGTTCCGGCACGGGAGACTGACGCTTCCACGGGGGCGTCAGATCGGTCAGGCCACGGGCGTCGTATCGGCTCACCGACCGATCATTACAGAACTCGGGCCGCAGAGCGCCGACCGCTACAGCCCCGGTGCGCCCCAGACCGGGAACCAGCGGGTGAGGTCCTGCTCGAGCCGCAGGTCGTTGCCGAGCATCGCCTTGATCTGCAACTCCAGCGGGTTGTCCCGCTTCTCGCCCACCAGCGGCGCGAACGGGTAGAAGGAGCCCCGCTTGTAGAGGTAGACCAGGGCGAGGCGGCGTCCCTGCACGTCGGAGAAGTTGACCAGCGAGCAGAGCAGCTGCGGGCCGAAGCCCTGGGACTCCAGTGCGGAGTTGACTGCGTGGACGTCGTTGACCAGCGAGACGATGTCGTCCGGGTCCTGGCGGGAGGTGAGCCAGGTGTAGCCGTAGGCGTCACGCGGGGTCAGTTCGACCGGCTGGCCGCCGCGCGCGGTGTCGGCGTCCAGGAGGGCCTGGACGTCCTGCTGGACCTGGGCGAAGGCGTTGCCCTCGGCCGCGGCGAAGCAGACCGAGCCGACGCCGGTGGGCTTGAAGCCCGCGGCCGCCTCCAGGGTGATGGCGGCCGAGGGAAGGCCGAAGAGCTGGTCCAGATCGGGCTTGACCGGCTTGGTCCGGCCGAGCAGGGCGTCCAGGAAACCCATCGCGGTATGTGTCCTCTCAGGCGCGCGAAGCGCTTGTCACGTGCGGCCGCGCGGAGCGCTTCAGTTGCGGCCGAGCTCGGCGGAGATCTTGCCCAGCTGCTCCAGCCGCTGCTGGAGCGAGGGGTGGGTGGAGAAGGCGCTGCTCGCCACCTCGCGCGCCGACAGGGCCGGGGCGAAGTAGAAGGCGTTGAACGGCTGCGACTGGCGCAGGTCCTGCGTCGGGATCGCGCCGATGTCGCCGGTCACCTTGGTCAGCGCCGAGGCCAGGGCGGAAGGCTTGCCGGTGAGCAGCGCGGCCGAGCGGTCGGCCGAGAGCTCGCGGTAGCGCGAGAGAAGGCGGGTCAGCAGGAAGCTGATCCCGTAGACCACAGCGCTGACAGCGATGACCGCGATCAGCGCGACGTTGCCGTTGTCGCCGTCCCGGTCGTCGCGGCTGTTGAAGCCGCCGAACAGGCCGAACTGGAGGCCGACGCGAGTGAGGATGCCGGCCAGGACGCCGAGGAAGCCGGCGATGGTCATCACGGCGACGTCCTTGTGCGCGACGTGGGAGAGCTCGTGGGCGAGCACGCCCTCCAGCTCCTCCGGCTCCAGGCGGCGCAGCAGCCCGGTCGTCACACAGACGATGGCGTTCTTCTCGTTGCGGCCGGTCGCGAACGCGTTGGGCATGTCACTCTGCGCGACAGCGACCTTCGGCTTCGGCATGTCCGCGAGAGCGCACAGGCGGTCGATGGCGCCGTGCAGTTCCGGGTATTCCTCGGGTGTGACCTCGCGGGCGCCCATGCTGAAGGCGGCGATCTTGTCGCTGAACCAGAACTGGGCGATGAAAAGCCCGCCCGCGATGATGGCGACCAGCGGCCACGCCCCGCGCAGCACCACCAGCAGCACGCCGACGAAGACCACGAAGAGCAGGCCGATCATGAACATCGTGATCAGCATGCGGGTGGTCAGCCCGCGGTCCGGTGCGAAACGAGTCCTGGACATGGTGTCCCTCCTGGGCGGTGAACTGCGGACGCCATTCTGCCGTGTCGCCCTCGCTATGTGGTACGTCTGACGAGGTCCAGTCGTTCCGGTCGCGGACCCTGGCGCTTTACACTGGCACACGACGAAAGCTGGCACTCGTAAGTCAAGAGTGCCAGGGCAGGTGTAGTGACGGGATCAAGGCGCCGACCGCGCCCCTCCCAGCACTGGACGACCGGCTGCTGGACCCGACGACTGGAGGTGCGTACCCGTGCGTGAGGAGCGTCGGCTCGACGACCGCAAGCTCGCGGTGCTGCGCGCCATCGTGCAGGACTACGTCGGCACCGAGGAGCCGGTCGGCTCCAAGGCGCTGGTCGAGCGCCACAATCTCGGTGTCTCCTCGGCTACCGTCCGTAACGACATGGCCATCCTCGAGGAGGAGGGCTACATCCACCAGCCGCACACCAGTGCCGGCCGGGTGCCCACGGACAAGGGCTACCGCCTCTTCGTCGACCGACTGACCGAGGTCAAGCCGCTCTCGACGGCGGAGCGCCGGGCGATCACCAACTTTCTCGACCACGCCCTGGACCTGGACGACGTCGTCGCCCGCACGGTCCGGCTGCTCGCGCAGCTGACCAGACAGGTGGCGGTGGTCCAGTACCCCTCGCTCACCCGTTCCACCGTCCGGCACGTCGAGCTCGTCGCGCTGACGCCGACCCGGGTGATGCTGGTGCTGATCACCGACACCGGACGGGTCGAGCAGCGGCTGGTCGACTGCCCGAGCCAGGTCGGCGAGGCGATGCTGGCCGACCTGCGGAGCAGGCTCAACGCGCGCGCGGCCGGTCGCCGCTTCGCCGAGGTCCCGACGCTGCTGCAGGACCTGCCGGAGAGCTTCGCCCACCAGGACCGGGCGGCGGTCACGACCGTGCTGTCCACCCTCTTCGAGGCCCTGGTCGAGCAGACCGAGGAGCGCGTCGTCCTCGGCGGCACCGCCAACCTGACCCGGTTCCCGCACGACTTCCCGCTCACCATCGCGCCGGTCCTTGAGGCGCTGGAAGAGCAGGTGGTTCTGCTTCGGCTGCTGGGTGAGACCGGAGATCCAGGGGTGATGGTCAGGATCGGTCACGAGAACGCCTATGAGGGCCTGAATTCCACCTCGGTCGTCTCGGTGGGCTACGGTTCGGGCGATGAGACCGTCGCCAAACTCGGGGTGGTCGGGCCGACGAGGATGGACTACCCGGGAACCATGGGGGCCGTCCGAGCGGTTGCACGGTACGTCGGTCAGATCCTGGCCGCGTCCTAGTCCTACCTGGTCCTGGACGATGTTGGTCCTGGACAACGAAGACGACGACACGACACGGCACGAGCCTCACACGGAGACTAGCGGAGCATTTTGGTGGCCACGGACTACTACGCGGTACTCGGCGTCCGACGGGACGCGAGTCAGGACGAGATCAAGAAGGCTTTCCGCCGGTTGGCGCGTGAGCTGCATCCTGACGTCAACCCGGACCCGAAGACCCAGGAGCGGTTCAAGGAGATCAACGCCGCCTACGAGGTGCTCTCGGACCCGAACAAGCGCCAGGTCTACGACCTCGGCGGCGACCCGCTCTCCGCGACCGGCGGCGCGGGCGGGGCGGGCGGCTTCGGCACCGGTGCGGGCTTCGGCTTCAGCGACATCATGGACGCGTTCTTCGGCGCGGCCGGCGGCCAGCGCGGCCCGCGTTCGCGGACCCGGCGCGGCCAGGACGCCATGATCCGGATCGACATCGATCTGAAGGAAGCGGCCTTCGGCGCCACCAAGGACATCCAGGTGGACACCGCCGTCGTCTGCACCACCTGCAACGGCGAGGGCGCGGCCCCCGGCACCTCGGCGCAGACCTGTGACATGTGTCGCGGCCGCGGCGAGGTCTCCCAGGTGACCCGCTCCTTCCTGGGCCAGGTCATGACCTCGCGTCCCTGCCCGCAGTGCCAGGGCTTCGGCACGGTCGTGCCGACCCCGTGTCCCGAGTGCGCCGGCGACGGCCGGGTGCGCTCGCGGCGGACGCTGACGGTCAAGATCCCGCCGGGCGTGGACAACGGCACCCGGATCCAGCTGGCCGGCGAGGGCGAGGTCGGCCCCGGCGGCGGCCCGGCCGGTGACCTGTACGTCGAGATCTCCGAGATCGCGCACGACACCTTCCAGCGGCGCGGCGACGACCTTCACTGCACGGTGACGCTGCCGATGACGGCGGCGTCGCTGGGCACGAAGGTCCCGTTGGAGACCCTGGACGGGGTGGCCGAGATCGACATCCGGCCCGGCACCCAGTCCGGCCAGTCCATCCCGCTGCACGGCCGGGGCATCACGCACCTGCGCGGCGGCGGGCGCGGCGACCTGATAGTGCATGTCGAGGTCCTGACGCCGAGCAAGCTCGACGCGGAGCAGGAGGATCTGCTGCGCAGGCTCGCCAAGCTGCGCGGGGAGGAGCGCCCGTCCGGCCAGTTCGCGCCGGGGCAGCAGGGTCTCTTCTCGCGCCTCAAGGACGCCTTCAACGGCCGCTGACGCGGCGACGCCCGATCCTCCGCACAGAACAGAGCAGCACGTGACCGCCCCCGTCTTCCTGCTGGACACCGACCGCCTCGCCCCCGTGGGCCGGGTGATCCGCCTGGACGGCCCGGAGGGGCGGCACGCGGTCGCGGTCAAGCGGCTGACCGTCGGTGAGGAGCTGGTGCTCACCGACGGTCAGGGGGCGGGCGTGCGGGGCACGGTCGCCGCGGTGGAGGGCAAGGACGCGCTGGACGTCAGCGTGACCGAGGTGCTGGCCGAGCCGGAGCCGCCGCTGCGGATCACCGTTGTCCAGGCGCTGCCCAAGGGCGACCGCGGCGAACTCGCGGTCGAGTTGATGACCGAGGTCGGCGTGGACGAGATCGTCCCCTGGTCCGCCTCGCGCTGCATCACCCAGTGGAAGGGCGAGCGCGGCGCCAAGTCGCTGGCGAAGTGGCGGGCGACCGCCCGCGAGGCGGGCAAGCAGTCGCGCCGGCTCCGCTTCCCGCTCGTCCACGACCTGATGACGACCCGCCAGGTCGCCACCCTGCTCGCCTCGGCGACTTTCCCTGCCGTCCTGCACGAGGAGGGCGCCGCGCCGCTCGCCGCCGCCGACCTTCCGGCGACCGGCTCCGTCGTCCTCGTCGTCGGCCCGGAGGGCGGCGTCTCCGCGGACGAGCTCGCCGCCTTCGCCACCGCCGGCGCGGGCGCCTACCTGCTCGGCCCGTCGGTGCTCCGCACGTCGACCGCCGGCGTCGCGGCCGGTGCCCTGCTGCTGGGGCGCAGCGGCCGCTGGGGGTAGTCCGGCCGCCACGGCGCTAGCCTGGCCCGCATGGATGAGGTCGACGGTGTGGAGGTCGTCACTTTCGCGAGTGGCGCGGTGTTCGAGAGCTGGCTGGCCGAGCACCACACCCGCCGCGAGGGTGTGTGGATCAAGGTGGCCAAGAAGAACTCCGGCATTCCCAGCGTCACCGACGACGAACTGGTCGACGCAGGGCTCTGCTTCGGCTGGATCTCCGGGCAGCGCCGGTCCCTCGACGAGCGCTACTACCTGCAGAAATACGTGCCGCGCAGGCCAAGGAGCCTGTGGTCGCAGGTCAACGTGGACCGCGTCGCGGGGCTGACGGCCGTCGGGCGGATGCGCGAGCCGGGGCTGGCCGAGGTGCGCCGGGCCCAGGCGGACGGCCGGTGGGCGGCGGCCTACGCATCGCAGCGGACGGCGACGGTGCCACCCGACCTCGCGGCGCGGCTCGACGCGGCCCCTGAGGCACGGAAAGCCTTCGAGGCTCTCGACCGCTCCGGGCGCTACCAGCTGATCCTGCCGTTGCTGCAGGCGCTGACGCCGGAGGCCAGGCAGGCGCGACTCGAGAGGGCCCTGCAGCAGTTGCACCGAGGTGACCGGTCGGAGCACGACAGGTAGGTGCACTACCCAGGGGCGCGAGCAACCACCCTGTGCGGATGGCCCTGCTCGTTCGGCGGCACACCACACACCGTGGCTTGTCGCGCACGCAGTGAATCAAGCAAAGCCTCGCGCCCCTGGGGGTGTTGCCCGGCTGGCGTACGATGCAGGCCAAGTGGTGACGGACTGAGGGAGCGTGCGGGATGGCCGGCGAGGCCCAGGTGGACTGCCTGTTCTGCAAGATCGTGGCGGGCGAGATCCCGTCCACGAAGGTGCGCGAGACCGAGCACACGCTCGCCTTCCGTGACATCAACCCGCAGATGCCGACGCATGTCCTCGTCGTGCCCAAGGCGCACTACCCCAACGCCGCCGCCCTCGCCGACGCGGACCCGCAGCTCGCCGGGGTCGTGCTCGCCGAGGCGGGGCGGGTCGCCGAGGAGGAGAAGGTCGTCGACAGCGGGTACCGGCTGATTTTCAACACCGGCAGCGGTGCCGGTCAGACCGTCTTCCACGCCCACGTGCACGTGCTCGGCGGAAACGCCGGGCTGCGCGAGCGGCTGGTCTGAGACAGGTGTCCGCGCGCGAGCTGGTCGTGCTCGGTACGGCCAGCCAGGTGCCCACCCGGCACCGGAACCACAACGGCTACCTGCTGCGCTGGGACGGCGAGGGCCTGCTCTTCGACCCGGGCGAGGGCACCCAGCGGCAGATGCTGTACGCCGGGGTCAGCTCGCACGACATCACCAGGATCTGTGTCACGCACTTCCACGGCGACCACTGTCTCGGCCTGCCCGGCGTGATCCAGCGGATCAACCTCGACCGGGTGCCGCACCCGGTCACGGCGTACTTCCCGGCCTCCGGCGCGCACTGGTTCGAGCGGCTGCGGAACGCCAGCGCGTTCTACGAGACGGTCGAGCTCCAGCCCCAACCCGTCACGGGTGAGGGCGGGGCCCTCAAGGCGCCCGGCCGGGAGGGCGCGCCCTTCGCGCTGGAGGCGGCGCGGCTCTCGCACCCCGTCGAGTCCTACGGCTACCGCCTGGTCGAACCCGACGGCCGCCGGATCCTGCCGGAGAGGCTGGGCGCCCTCGGCATCGGCGGTCCCGATGTCGGGCGGCTCCAGCGCGACGGGCGGCTGAGTCGCGCGGGCCGGCCGGACGTCACGCTCGGCGAGGTGAGCGAGACGCGGCGTGGTCAGCGGGCCGCGTTCGTCATGGACACCCGCCTCTGCGACGGCGTCCACGCGCTGGCCGAGGGAGCGGATCTGCTGGTCATCGAGGCGACCCTCCTGGACGCGGACGCCCACCTGGCCCAGGAGCACGGTCATCTCACCGCCGCGCAGGCGGCGCGCGTCGCCGCCGAGGCCGGCGTGCGCACGCTCGTGCTGACGCACTTCTCGCAGCGCTACCCGGGTCTGGACGGGCATCTGGCCGAGGCCCGGCACCACTTCGACGGCGAGATCGTCGTCGCCGAGGACCTGATGCGGGTAGCGGTGCCGACGCGCACATGAACGGGCGGGCGCGTGAACGGGCATAAAACACTGGCGGATCTCCGCTGAGCAGCGCAGCATCATTGTTCCCGGCCGTTCCGTCCGTCGTACCCTTTTCCTATCCGGCACGATGGACCCGACAGTGAAATGGGATGAGGCAGGCCTCAGCGCCGACCTATGACTTCTCAAACACAGGCGCCCTCCGACACTCAGCCCGCGCAGGCAGGGCGGGCACGGACCCAGGAGCGCATCGTCATTCCGGAGAAGCATCCGATGGTGATGGTGCTCGGCACTGGGGACTCACTCCTCCGTGTGATCGAGAACGCTTTTCCCACCGTCGACATCCATGCCCGCGGCAACGAGGTCACCGTCACCGGAGACCCGGTCGAGACCGCTCTGGTGCAGCGCGTGTTCGACGAGATGATGCTGGTGCTGCGCACCGGCCAGCCCTTGACCGAAGACACCGTGGAGCGTTCGATCGCCATGCTGCGCAAGGCCGCCGAGGACCCCTCCAGCCCGGAGGCGCACGAGAGCCCCTCGTCCGTCTTCACAGCGAACATTCTGTCCAACCGGGGCCGGTCCATCCGCCCCAAGACGCTCAACCAGCAGAGTTATGTCGACGCGATCGACCGGCACACCATCGTCTTCGGCATCGGCCCGGCCGGTACCGGAAAGACGTACCTGGCCATGGCCAAGGCCGTGCAGGCGCTGCAGAGCAAGCAGGTCGACCGGATCATCCTGACCCGGCCCGCCGTCGAGGCCGGCGAGCGGCTCGGCTTCCTGCCCGGCACGCTCTACGAGAAGATCGACCCCTACCTGCGCCCGCTCTACGACGCGCTGCACGACATGATCGACCCTGACTCGATCCCGCGCCTGATGGCGGCCGGGACCATCGAGGTCGCGCCGCTCGCGTACATGCGCGGTCGCACGCTCAACGACGCGTTCATCATCCTCGACGAGGCGCAGAACACCAGCGCCGAGCAGATGAAGATGTTCCTGACCCGGCTCGGCTTCAACTCCAAGATCGTGGTCACCGGTGACATCACCCAGATCGACCTGCCCGGCGGCACGATCAGCGGCCTGCGCATCGTCCAGGACATCCTGGGCGACGTGGACGACATCCACTTCACCCGCCTGACCAGTGCGGACGTCGTCCGGCACAAGCTCGTCGGCCGCATCGTCGACGCCTACAACCGCTACGACGCCCACAGCGCGGCACCGCACCACGAGCACCGCCATTCCGACTGATCACCCGTAACCACTCACTCACAGCACGTCAGTAGAAAGCCGAGACCCGCACCCGCCATGGCGATCGACATCAACAACGAATCCGGCACGGAGGTCGACGAGGAGGCGCTCCTCGACGTCGCCCGCTTCGCGCTGGACCGGATGCGCATCCACCCGCTGTCCGAGCTCTCCGTCATCGTCATCGACGAGGAGGCCATGGCGGCCCTGCACGTGCAGTGGATGGACGAGCCGGGCGCGACGGATGTGATGTCCTTCCCGATGGACGAGCTGCGGCCCGGCAAGGAGGACGAGGAGCTGCCCCAGGGGCTCCTCGGCGACATCGTGCTCTGCCCGGAGGTCGCGACCAAGCAGGGCGCGGCCAACGGGCACTCCATGGACGCGGAGCTCCAGCTGCTCACCGTCCACGGCGTGCTGCACGTGCTCGGCTACGACCACGAGGATCCGGACGAGGAGCGTGAGATGTTCGGTCTGCAGAAGCGGATCCTGGACGACTGGCGCACCTCGCGCGGCGAGACCGGTCCGTCCCCGGCTCCCACGACCCGATAAGCGGGTACGGGGAAATGAGCGGCAGTAGTACCAGCTTCCTCGTCGGGGCGGTGCTGCTCGTCATCTGCGCGTGGCTCGCCGCCTGCGCCGAGGCGGGCATCTCGCGCGTATCGCGCTTCCGTGCCGAGGAGGCGGTCCGGGCCGGCCGCCGCGGCTCCAAACGGCTGCTCGCGCTGGCGAGCGACCCGATTCGGTACCTGAACCTGGCGACGCTGATCCGGGTCACCTGTGAGATGGCGGCGGCGGTGCTGGTCACCGTCGTCTGCGTGCGCAGCTTCCACCAGACCTGGCAGGCGGTGCTGGTCGCGATCGGGGCGATGGTGCTGGTCTCCTTCGTCGCGGTCGGCGTCTCGCCGCGCACGATCGGGCGGCAGCACCCGCTGAACTCGGCGACGGCGGCCTCGTTCGTGCTGCTGCCGCTGGCCCGGGTGATGGGCCCGATCCCGCGCCTGCTGATCCTGCTGGGCAACGCGCTGACGCCGGGCAAGGGCTTCCGCGAGGGGCCGTTCGCCTCGGAGGCGGAGCTGCGCGCCCTGGTCGACCTGGCCGAGAAGGACGACCTGATCGAGGACGACGAGCGCCGCATGGTGCACTCGGTCTTCGAGCTGGGCGACACCATCGTCCGCGAGGTGATGGTGCCGCGCACGGACCTGGTGATGATCGAGCGCGGCAAGACCGTCCGGCAGACGCTGACGCTGGCGCTGCGCAGCGGCTTCTCCCGGATCCCGGTGGTGGGAGAGAACGAGGACGACGTCGTCGGCATCGCGTACCTGAAGGACCTGGTCCGCCGCACCCACGCCAACCGTGACGCGGAGAACGAGCCGGTCGGCCACGTGATGCGCGCGGCGACCTTCGTACCCGACAGCAAGCCGGTCGCCGACCTGCTGCGCGAGATGCAGCGGGACCGCATCCACGTCGCGGTGGTGATCGACGAGTACGGCGGCACGGCGGGGCTGGTGACGATCGAGGACATCCTGGAGGAGATCGTCGGCGAGATCACCGACGAGTACGACCGCGAGACCCCGCCGGTCGAACCGCTCGCGGACGGCTCCTACCGGATCACGGCGCGGCTGCCGGTGGAGGAGCTCGGCGAGCTCTTCGGCATAGAACTGGAGGACGAGGACGTCGAGACGGTCGGCGGCCTGCTGGCCAAGGCCCTCGGCCGCGTCCCGATCCCCGGCTCCGACGCGGAGGTCCCGGTCCCCGACGACGACGAACTCCCCATCGCAGCGATCCGCCTGACGGCCGAGAGCACGGCCGGCCGCCGCAACCGCATCGGCACGCTCCTCGCGGTCGCGGTCCCGAGGGCCTCCCGCCATGACGAGGAAGAAGCTGCGTTGCGGCCGGAATCCGACTGAGACGTAAGGGGCGCGGGGCTCTGCTCGATCTACTGCGTGCGCGAGAAACCACCCTGTGCGGATGGCCCTGCGCGTTGAGGACCATCTGCTCGTCAGTGGCTTGTCGCGCACGCAGTAGATCGAGCAGAGCCCCGCGCCCCCAGCAATGGCAACTACCTCAGCGTCGTTTGGCAGAAGCTCCGAGGCCGATCGCGACAGCGATCCCCAGCGCCGTCACCGCCAGCGCGTCCGCGCCCAGGCCCAGCTTCACGCCGCTGAGAACGTCACCGCGGGTCGAGGCCAGCGCGCTCAGCAGAGGGATGCCGACGGTGATGCCGACCTGCTGGGTCGTCGTCGCCAGGCCCGTCGCGAGGCCCTGCTCGTCGTCCGGCAGGCCCGAGGTCGCCGTGACGTTGTAGGCGACGATCGCCGCCATGTGGCCGACGCCGGCCAGCGAGATCACCACCAGGAAGAGCCAGGTGCCCGCCGCGCCCGCTCCGATGCCCAGCAGGCCGAAGGTCAGCGCCGCCTGCAGCAGCAGGCCGCCGGAAAGAACCTTCGCCGAGCCGAAGCGGGCCACCAGCCGAGGCGCGAAGGTGCCGGTCACCGCGCAGGTCAGGCCGAGCGCGCCGAAGACCAGACCGGTCAGCACCGGCGACAGGCCGTTGACCTGCTGCAGGTACAGCGTGCCGAGGAAGACCGCCGCCGTCATGGTGGCGATGGTCGCCATCCCGCCGAGGTTGCCGAAGGCGACGGTCGGGCGGCGCAGGATGCGCAGCGAGACCAAGGGCTCGGCAGTCCGCGCCTCGATCGCCACGAACGCGGTGAGCAGGACCGCCGCCGCGACCACCGTCGCGATCACCGAGGTGTCGCCGAAGCCGCGCTGCGCCGCGGTGGACAGGGCGTAGATCAGCGAGAGCAGCCCGCCGGTGACCGTCACCGCGCCGGGGACGTCGATCCGGGGGCGGACGGCGTTGCGCGACTCGGTCAGCAGCAGCGGAGCCGCGACCAGCACGGCCGCGCCCATCAGCACGTTCAGGCCCATCGTGGACCGCCAGGTCAGCAGCTGCGTCAGGAGACCGCCCAGCACCATGCCGCAGGTGAAGCCGATCGCCATCAGGCTGCCCATGACGCCGAGCGCCCGGTCACGCTGCGGGCCCTCCTTGAAGGTCGTGGTCAGCAGCGCCATGCCGGAGGGCACGATCGCCGCCGCGCCGAGACCCTGGAGCGCGCGCCCGGCCAGGAAGCTCGCGGGCGACCAGGCCACGGTGGCCAGCACGGAGGCTGCGGTGAACAGCGTCAGGCCGATCAGGAAGACGCGTCGACGTCCGACCGAGTCGGCGATCCTCCCGAACAGCAGCAGGAACCCGCCGGACGGGAGCGCGAACGCGGTCATGCCCCACTGCAGGTTCGCCTGCGAGAGGTGGAGCGACTGACCGAGCGTCGGCAGCGCGATGTTGAGGATGGAGAAGTCGAGGGCCACCGCGAACTGGGCGGCGCAGAGGACGAAGAGGACGAGCCTGGCCCGTAGGGAGAGCTTCTCGTCCGTGGTTGCGGGAGCGGAGGCCGCCGGCTGCTGGCCGGCCGTCGTGGTCGTGGTGTCGATCGCCATGTCCATCATGCTTCCGCCGTTCCAAGGGTGGTGGAGAGAGGGCGCTTATCCTGTTGGTACAACCACCAGGCAGGGGAGACTGTGGACGTTCGCACCAGCACGGCCGCTGCGACGCGGCGGCGCGCGGATCTGCGCGAGTTCCTGATGAGCCGCCGGGCGAAGGTCAGTCCTGGTGAGGCGGGGCTGCCCGACGGCGGTGCGCGCCGGCGGACGCCGGGGCTGCGGCGGGAGGAGGTCGCGGTGCTCGCCGGGGTCGGTGTGAGCTGGTACCAGTGGCTGGAGCAGGGGCGGGACATCACCGTCTCGGGGCAGGTGCTGGACTCCGTCTCGCGGGTGCTCAAGCTGGACGAGCCCGAGCGGCGTCATCTCTACGTGCTGGCGGGCCTCAACCCGCCGCTCGCGGTCGTGCCGCGGAGCGCTACCGCCGTCACGGAGTCGATGCAGCGGCTGATCGACGCGTGGATGCCGCTGCCGGCCAACGTGATCGACCGCTACTGGAACAACATCGCCTTCAACGCGGCCGCCACCGACGCCTTCGACTTCACCGACCGCTGGACGAACTGCCTCTGCGCCTACTTCACGGACCCCATCTACCGCACTCGGCATGTCGGTTGGGAGCAGGACGCGGCGCTGGTCGCCGCCGAGTACCGGGCCGCGGCCGCCGAGTTCCCCGGGGACGAGGGCTTCGTCGCGATCGTGGACGAGATCAGCGCCAAGAGTGAGCTGTTCGCGGAGATGTGGGCGCGCGGGGATGTCCGTCCGGCGGGCACCCGGCCGAAGCAGCTGCAGCACCCGCTCGTCGGCGAGCTGTGCTTCGAGAGCACGCAGCTGCGCGTCCCTGACCGGCCGGACCTCACGGTGGTGCTGCACAACGCCCTGCCGGGCACGGACACCCTGCGCAAGCTGGAGTGGCTGGCCTCCCCCGAGGGCCGCCGTTCGAGGATCCGACCGCTGGCCGGCTGATCCGTGCGCGGCTGATCCGTGCGTGCTGCCGCTCGTCGGCGGTCGATCCGTGCGCCTCTGCCGGGAAGAGCGGTCTGCGGCTGACGATGGGGCCACCAGCCCGTGTCCCCGGAGGAGACGCCGATGTCGCCCACGCTTGCCGAGTCCGCCGCCCTGCTCCAGCCCGAGCTCGCCGCGTTGCGTCGAGAACTGCACCGGGAGCCGGAGATCGGCCTGGAGCTGCCGTTGACGCAGGCGCGGGTGGTGGCGGCGCTGCGCCAGGGACGCCTCGATCCGGCGGGCGTCGCCGACCTGGTGGGTCATCACGTAGGCGGCCACGTTCGCCGGTGAGCCGGCCACCAGTCCGCACATCCGGGTGGCGGGCAGCTCGCCCAGCCACCCGGCCGTGGCGTCCAGTTCGCGGGCGGGCACGTCCAGCCAGAGCATCGTGCCGACCACGTGCCCGCCGAGGCGCGGGCTCGCGTCGCAGCGCAGCACCAGGCGGCCGGACTGCCGCAGCTCGCCGACCCGGCGGCGGACGCTGGTGGCGGGCAGGCCGGTGCGTTCGGCCAGCTCGGCGAAGGGCATCCGGCCGTCCCCGCCCAGGGCCTGCATCAGCGCGCGGTCCGCCAGGGCGCGGCCGGTCAGCGTCTCGCGCAGGGCCCGGTCGACGGGGAGCGCGGGCGCGGTGAAGCCGCCGCCGATCGCCTCGCGCTGCGCCGGGTCCAGCGCGCCCTCGCGCCAGCGGCTGCCCTCGCGCAGGGTGCGCTCCACGAACGCGGTACGGGTGCGCAGCACGCCGGGGACCCGCCCGACCCGGTCCAGCACATAGGCCGTGATCTGGCCCGGCTCCAGCGCGGCGACGGTGAGCATCAGGTCCGCCTCGCCGCTGACCACCTCCACCGTCGGGGTCTGCGGGTCCCCGGCCAGCGTCGCCGCGACCGAGGCGACGGAGTCGGCCCGGCACTCGACGAGGACCATCGCGGTCAGCCCGACGCCCATCCGTTCCGCCGACGGGTAGCAGGTCACCCAGGCGTCCCCGTCGCCCGAGAGGCGGGCCCAGCGGCGGGAGAGAGTCGCCGGATCGACGCCGAGCGGGCCGGCCAACTTGGACCAGGGAGCCCGGGGATCGACGCGCAGCGCGTCGACGAGGGCGAGGTCGAGTTCGTCGATCATAGTTCGCCGATCATGGCTGATCCTTGCGCGCGGAGGCAGCTGCCTGCCGATTCGTGCGGCGGCGGGTCATGGGCACCCAGATTAGCCATCCTTTCGCCCACCCGACGCCCCTCGCGGGCGCGGCAGCGGGCGCGGTCGGCGCGGCCGTGCTCGACGCGCTGCTGCTGCGTCCCGGCGTGCCGACGCAGGACGCGTATGTCGCGATCTGGGCCGCCTGCGCGCTGCTCTGCGCGCTCGGCGTGCCGGTGGCGCTGGCGCTGCGCGTGACTCCTGCCGCAGCGAGCGTCGGGCGGCTAGCCTCGGAACAGCCAGTGTGATCATCACCCTCGGGAGGCCCGTCCATGACCGCACCGTCAGCCACGCCCACACCCACCCTGCTCGATTCCGCGGCGCTCCTCCAGCCCGAGCTCGCCGCGTTGCGGCGGGCGATCCACGCAGAGCCGGAGATCGGCCTGGAGCTGCCGTTGACGCAGGCGCGGGTGGTGGCGGCGCTCGCGGGGCTCGGGCTTGAGCTGACGCTGGGTGAGAAGCTCAGCAGCGTGGTGGCGGTGCTGCGGGGCGGTCGTCCTGGACCTGTGGTGCTGCTGCGCGGGGACATGGACGCGTTGCCGGTGCAGGAGACGAGCGGGCTGCCGTACGCGTCGACGATCGACGGGGCGATGCACGCCTGCGGGCACGACCTGCACGTGGCGGGGCTGGTCGGCGCGGCCAAGCTGCTCGCGGAGCGGCGGGAGGAGTTGGCCGGTTCGGTCGTCTTCATGTTCCAGCCCGGCGAGGAGGGCCGGGGCGGCGCGAAGATCATGCTGGACGAAGGGCTGCTGGACGCGGCGGGCGCGCCGGTCGTCGCCGCGTACGGGCTGCACGTCGTCAGCGGCATGCTGCCGGGCGGGGTGGTCTCGGGCCGTCCGGGCGCGGCGATGGCGGCGGCGGACACCCTCCACGTCACCATGCGCGGACGCGGCGGCCACGGCTCCGCGCCGCACGCCGCGCTCGACCCGATCCCGGCGCTGTGCGAGGCGGTGACGGCGCTGCAGACGATGGTGACCCGCCGTTTCGACGCCTTCGACCCGGTCGTCCTCAGCGTCGGCTACATCCGTGGCGGCACGATCAACAACGTGATCCCGGACGACGCGACCTTCGAGGCGACGATCCGCTCCTTCTCGCCGGAGGCGCGGGCGCGGGCCGAGGAGGAGACGCTCCGGGTGGTGCGCGGCGTCGCCGCCGCGCACGGCCTGGAGGTCGACGCCCGCTACGAGCGGCTCTACCCGGTGACGGTCAACGACGGTACGGAGGCGGAGTTCACCGCGCGTACGGTGCGCGAGCTCTTCGGGGAGGACCGCTTCCGTCCGATGGCACAGCCGCTCGCGGGCGCGGAGGACTTCTCCTACGTCTGCGAGCGGGTCCCCTCCGCCTACTTCTTCCTCGGCGCGTGCCCGCCGGACCGCGACCACGCCACGGCGGCGTACAACCACTCGCCGGAGGCGCTGTTCGACGACTCCGTCCTCGCGGACGGCGCGGCGCTGCTGGCGCAGCTGGCGATCGCCCGGCTGGCGCGGGAGTAGCGGGCGCTCACGCCGCGCCCGCGAACCTTCGCCCCGCCGCAGGGGGCACTTCCCGGCCGAAGGCTGGGGGAGCCCGGCACGCTCATCTGCTGCGTTGGCGAAGCACCCAAGTACGGTCCAGTGCGAGGGCGCTCCGCCGCCTTGCAGCTGCACGCACCGGGCGCGGCGCTAGCGTCCGAGCGTCGTCAGGACGGCCGCGAGCTGTCCCAACGGGTCGGGGCCGACCGGGCGGAGCACGACGGTCCCGGCCCCGGCGGAGCCCAGGGCCTCGATCGCAGCCCTCGCCTCGGCCGGGGAGCCGGAGACGGAGAAGGTGTCCTTGGGGCCGCGGCCGAGCCACTCGGCGTGGCCTGCGACGGCCTCCCGCAGGGCGGGGACGGCGGCCTCGCCGACGCCGAGGAAGGCGAAGACGGTGAGGGTGAAGTCCGCGTCCGCGCCGCCACGCTCCGCCGCGGCGCGGACGGTCCGCAAGTCGTCGGGGCCGTGGCCCTCGGCGACGAGCGTGCCCTGGGCCGCGCGGCCGGCCAGCTCCAGCGACTTCGGCGAGACCACCCCCGCGATCACCGGCGGCACCGCGTCCGGCGCGGGCGGGTGCACCAGCTGCACCCCGTCGAGCCGCAGCTCGCGTCCCTCCACGGTCACCGACTCGCCGCGCAGCAGCGCGCGCACGACGGTCAGCGTCTCCTCCAGCAGCGCGAGTGGCGAACGCGGCGCGACGCCGAGCTGCTCCATCCACTCCCGCACGCCGTGCCCGATCCCGGCGACGAACCGCCCGGGGAAGACGCGCGCCAGCGTGGCCACCTCCATCGCCAGCAACGCCGGGCTGCGCAGCGGCGCGGGCGCGATGCCGAGCCCGACCCTGATGCGCTCCGTCGCCCCGAGCGCGACGCCGGCGGCCGATATCCCGCCGTTCCACCCCAGGTCCTCGACGACCCACAGGTCGTCCACACCGAGCCGCTCGACCTCCCTGGCGAAACCGGGCAACCCGGCCGGGTCCCACGAGCGGTCGAACATCACGCCGATACGAAGGTCTGTCATGGCGGCGAAGGTATCCGATCGCGTGCGGTCGGTAGACCGTATTCTCTTGGCATGAGCGAGCAGCAGCCCGTCGAGCTTGACGCAGAAGACAAGAAGATCATCACCCTGGCCCGTTCGGCCCGTGCGCGGAACGGTGTGGCCGAGGGCGCGGCGGTGCGGGACGAGACCGGGCGGACCTACGTCGCCGGCACGGTCTCCCTGCCGTCGCTGCACCTCAGCGCGCTGCAGACGGCAGTAGCGATGGCGGTCGCGAGCGGCGCGAAGGGCCTGGAGGCCGCGGCGGTCGTCGGCGACGCCAACCATCTGGCGGACGAGGACCTCGCCGCCGCCCGCGACCTGGGCGGTGCCGGGACGTCCGTCTTCCTGGCCGACACGGACGCGGCCGTCCGGCAGACGGTCGTGCTGGACTGACGCGGGTACCTGCACGGACGTCTTGCCAACCGCCTGGGGCCCGCTAGGGTCGGGGCGGTGGCGTTCCGGGCGACCGGTGGGGGTGGGTACGGGTGAAGGGCATCGCGTTCATCGCGGGCGTGCTGTTCGTGCTGATGGGCATGGGTCACTGGCAGCAGGACCAGAACCCCGGCTGGCTGGCGGCGTCCATCATCGTGGCGCTGTTCACCTTGATCGGGGGGCTGGGGGCGCTCTTCAAGCGCGGAAAGTAGCGTGCCACGGTTGTGCGCTCCCACGTTCGGGTGAGTGATCAGCGAAAGCCTGTGGGTACGCTGGGCAGGACGACGAGGATCTCGCCCATGGGAGCAACGATGACCGTCGCACCGACGAACACCCCCACCTGGCCAGTTCCGCCGGACGGCGGTTGGACCGCGGAGGATCTCGACGGGCTCCCCGACCTGCCTCCGCACACGGAGCTGCTCGACGGGAACCTCGTTTTCATGAGTCCGCAGCGCAATTTTCACTACGCCGCTGTCAGCCTTCTGCACTACGGCCTGCTCCAGGCGCGCCCTGAGGAGTTCAAGGCCGTCCGGGAGATGTCCCTCGTCCTGGACAAACGAGACCGGCCGGAGCCGGACGTGATGGTCGTCCACGCCGAAGCCATGAGAGATCGAACCCAGACCTTCTACCGGCCTGAGGACGTCGTGCTGGCCGTGGAGGTTGTTTCACCTGACTCGATGGAGCGCGACGAGGAGCTGAAGCCCCGCAAGTACGCGGCTGCCGGTATCAAGCACTACTGGCTTGTGGAGAACGAGAACGGCGAGCCCGTGGTTCATGTCTACGAGCTCGACCCGGTGGCGCGCTCCTACGAGTCGAAGGGCGCGCATCGCGGTGTCTTGAACCTCAGCGCTCCCTTTCCACTGACCATCGACTTGGGGAGGATGGACGACTGGTCATGAGCCCGCTCCCCGCGTAGGGGAGAATGGCCGCATGAGTTCCAGCCCCGCCCAGCAGCACCGCTCGGGTTTCGCCTGTTTCGTCGGGCGCCCCAACGCCGGCAAGTCCACGCTCACCAACGCGCTCGTCGGCACCAAGGTTGCGATCACCTCCGACCGTCCCCAGACCACCCGGCACACCGTGCGCGGCATCGTGCACCGCCCCGACGCGCAGCTCGTGCTCGTCGACACGCCCGGTCTCCACAAGCCCCGCACGCTCCTCGGCGAGCGACTCAACGACGTCGTGCGGACGACCTGGGCCGAGGTCGACGTCATCGGCTTCTGCCTCCCCGCCGACCAGAAGATCGGCCCCGGCGACAAGTTCATCGCCAAGGAGATCGCGGCGATCAAACGTCGCCCGAAGGTCGCCATCGTCACCAAGACCGACCTGGTCGACTCCAAGCGCCTCGCTGAGCAGCTGCTCGACGTCGCCAAGATCGGCGCGGAGCTCGGGATCGAGTGGGCCGAGATCATCCCGGTGTCGGCGAAGGAGGGCAAGCAGGTCGACCTGCTCGTGGACCTGCTGATCCCGCTGCTCCCGGAGGGCCCCCAGCTGTACCCGGCGGGCGACCTCACCGACGAGCCCGAGCAGGTCATGATCGCCGAGCTCATCCGCGAGGCCGCGCTGGAGGGCGTGCGCGACGAGCTGCCGCACTCGCTGGCCGTCGTGGTCGAGGAGATGCTGCCGCGCGAAGGTCGCCCGGCCGACCGGCCGCTGCTGGACATCCACGCGAACGTCTACATCGAGCGCCAGAGCCAGAAGGCGATCGTCATTGGCGCCAAGGGCGCGCGCCTGAAGCACGTCGGCACCGTCGCCCGCCAGCAGATCGAGGCGCTGCTCGGTACGCCCGTCTTCCTCGACCTGCACGTCAAGGTCGCGAAGGACTGGCAGCGCGACCCGAAGCAGCTGCGCAAGCTGGGGTTCTGATCCTCAACGGCGGTCAGCCGCTGTCGCGCACGATGATGTGGCTGCTGCCGAGGTGATGGGTCTCCACCTCGTGGTCGGGTTCGCGGATCAGACGGTCGATCAGGTCCGCGAGCCCGCGTCCGGCCGGGAGGGCCACCCGGACCGAGGTGAGGCGCGGCCGCAGCACCCGAGCCAGCATCAGGTCGTCCGCGCCGACCAGCGCGGCCTCCGCCGGGACTGCGATGCCCGCGTCCTGGAAGGCGGCCAGGGTCAGCGCCGCGTACTCGTCGTTGTAGCAGTAGAGCGCCGTCAGCCCGAGTGAGCGCCAGCGGGCCGCGAGGGCCGCGGCCGATTCCTCGGTGTAGTCGAGCTCCAGCGGCTCCACCCGGACGCCGCCCGGCGTGGCCATGCCCGCCGAGGCCGCCGCCGCGCGGACGCCGGCCAGGCGCGGCTCGCTGAACTGCCGCAGGGTGCGGTCGGTGGGCATCAGCACCCCGATGGCGCGATGGCCGCGCGCGAGCAGGTGTGCGGCGGCGGTCGCTCCGACCTCGCGCTGGTCCAGGATCAGCGAGTGCGTGCCGGGCACCGGCCGCCCGGCGAGGGTCAGCACTGCGCGGGTGCCGGAGCGCTTGAGCATCTCGACCCCCTCCGGCGTGAGCTCGTCGCCCATTCCGGCCAGCACGGCCGTCGGGCGCAGCTCGGCCCAGGCCCGGGCGACGTCGTGCCCGGCCAGGTCGGAGCGGTTGCCGTAGAGGACGGCCGTGTAGCCGTGGTCGCGCAGTCCCGCGCGCAGTTCGCCGAAGAACTCGTTGAAGAGCGGGCCGAAGGTGATCTCCGGCGTGGCCAGCAGCACCAGGCCCGAGTGTCCGGCCCGCAGGGAGCGCGCGGCGGCGTGCGGGACGTAGCCCAGCTGCTCGGCGGCGGCGCGGACCCGGAGCCGGGTCTGCTCGCTCACGCGACCGCCGACGGTGTCGTTGAGCACGTAGGAGACCGTGGCGCGCGAGACGCCGGCCAGGCGCGCGACGTCGGCGCTGGTGGGAGCGGCGGTAGCCGCCGTGGGTGATGGCTGTGTCATTGCGCTCCACATCTTTCCAGAACCAAGGGCTGGTGCGCCGCTGAAACGGGTGCTAAAACATGTGATTACACGAGTCATCATGACACGTGTAACCAATGCGAAACACGAGCAGCGGCGCGGGGTTGCGAGACCCCAGGTCCCGGCGGGCTCCCCTCAGCCGGCCGGGACGTACCCACCCCCATCACGCGCCACCTCACGAAACAGGAGGGCAACGTGGCCCTTTCCGAGTCGACCCCCACCCCCACCCCCGCCGACGTCCACGCCGTCGACGCCGGGGCACCCGCCCAGCCGTCCAGAGGTCTGCTGCCGCTGCTGTTCACCGGCAACGCGGCCATGTACGCCCTCTATGTCGGCGTGGGTGCCATCCTGCTGCCGCTCCAGATCCAGCACATCGCCCCGCATGACAAGGTCGCCATGCTCGGCCTGGTCTCCGGGGTCAGCGCGATCTTCGCCGCCGTCTTCAACCCCGTCGCGGGCGCGCTGTCGGACCGCTCGGGCCGGCGCAATCCGTGGATCCTCGCCGGTGGCCTGCTGGCCGTCCCGGCCATGGCGCTGCTCGGTGCGGTCAACTCGATCCTGCTGGTCGCCATCGCCTGGTGTCTCGGCCAGGCCGTGATGAACGTCTACCAGGCCGCGATCACCTCGATCGTCCCCGACCGCGTGCCCGCCGCGAAGCGCGGAACCGCCTCGGCGGCGGTCGGGCTCGGCCTGCCGGTCGGCAGCATCGTCGGCGTGCTGGTCGGCAACGCCTGCGCGAGCAGCTTCCGCACCGGCTACCTGATCCTCGGCGTGCTCGTCGCCATGGCCGCGTTGCTGGTCTCCGGGCTGAGCAAGGAGCAGCGCCGTCCGGCCAAGGGCCCGGTCTCGTTCAGGGAGCAGGTCCGCGCCTTCACCGACAGCCTGCGCGCGCACGACTTCCGTTGGGCTTTCATCGGCCGCGCGCTGCTGGTGCTCGGCTACTTCGCGATCAGCGGCTACCAGCTCTACGTCCTCCAGGACCACATCACCCTGCCGCACGGCATGAGCGCGACCGCCGCGGCTGCCGTACTGACGCCGCTCTCGGCCGTCTCGATGCTCGTCTCGATCGCGGTCTGCGGACCGCTCTCCGACCGCCTCGACGCCCGCAAGCGCTTCGTGGGCGTCTCGGCCGCGGCCTCCGGCGTCTCGGCGCTGATCCCGATCGTGAGCCCGAACTTCACCGGGATGCTGATCTTCTCCGTCGTCAACGGCCTCGCGTTCGGCTGCTTCATGGCGGTCGACACGGCGCTGGTCACCCTGGTCCTGCCCAAGGCCGAGGACGCCGCCCGCGACATGGGCGTGCTCAACATCGCCAACGCCGGCCCGCAGATCATCGCGCCGTTCATCGCGTCCACGGTCGTCAGCCTCGCCGGCTACGACACGCTCTTCGCCCTCGGCGGCGTGCTCAGCGTCCTCGGGGCGCTGGCCGTCCGACCGATCCGTTCCGTCCGCTAGAAAGGCAATGCACCGATGAAGCTCAACACCCGCGAATGGGGCAGCGGCGACCGGGTCGCCCTATTGGTCCACGGGATCATGTCCGACTCGCGCACCTGGCGGCTGGTCGGCCCGGCGCTGGCGGAGCGCGGCTACCGCGTCATCGCCGTCGACCTGCGCGGCCACGGGGCGTCAGGGCGTGGCGAGTACGCCCCGGCGGACTACGCGGACGACCTCGCCGAGACCCTGCCCGGTGGCGCGGACCTCGCCATCGGCCACTCCCTCGGTGGCCTGACGCTTTCGCTGGCGGTGGACCGGCTGCAGCCGGAGCGGGCCGTCTTCTCCGACCCGGCCTGGCACTTCGTCCAGCCCGAGCAGGGCTTCGACCCGGCGATGTTCGTCCAGTTCGCGGCGATGGCCACGCGGGAGACGGTCGCGGCGATGAACCCGCGCTGGGCCGCGGAGGACGTCCAGGTCGAGCTGGATACCCTCGCCGTCTGGGACCCGGCCACGGCCACCGCCCTCTCCGGGCTGGCGGATTTCGCCGTGCTGCCGCAGAAGCCGGTCGTGCCTTCGCTGGTGCAGGTGGCGGACCCGAGCTTCCTGCTCTCGGCGGAGGACAAGGAGACGCTCCGCGAGCGGGGCTTCGAGGTGCGTACCGTCGAGGGTGCGGGGCACACGATCCACCGCGACGACTTCGCGGGCTTCATGACCTCCCTCGACGGCTGGATCTGACAGGTGGCTGGATCCGGCACAGCACGGATCCAGCACAGCACGGATCTGACGCAAACTCAGTACGTAGGCGGGGGAGTGAGAAAGGATGCTGGAGAGATGACACCCGATCAGCAGCGCGAGACCGCCGTCGAGGCGGCGCTCGGCAAGCTGGACCTGACCGGCAAGGTCGCCCTGCTCGCGGGAGCGGACATGTGGTCGCTGCCGGCGAACGAGGACATCGGCCTCGGTCGGCTGGTGATGTCGGACGGCCCGGCCGGTGTGCGCGGCGAGAACTGGACGGCTGACGACCCGTCCGTCTCCGTCCCCTCGCCCACCGCCCTGGCCGCGAGCTGGAGCCTGGAGCTTGCCCACCAAACGGGCCGGCTGCTGGCCCAGGAGGCCCGCCGCAAGGGCGCGCACGTCGTGCTCGCCCCGACGATCAACCTGCATCGCAGCCCGCGCGGCGGCCGCCACTTCGAGGCGTACTCCGAGGACCCGCTGCTGACCGGCGAGATCGGCGCGGCCTACGTCTCCGGCATCCAGTCCGGCGGTGTGGGGACCACGCCCAAGCACTGGGTGGCCAACGACTCCGAGACCGACCGCTACACCGTCGACGTCCGCGCGGACGAGCGGACCCTGCGCGAGCTCTACCTGGCGCCGTTCGAGGCGATCGTGCGCAAGGCCACCCCCTGGGGCCTGATGGCCGCCTACAACCGGGTCAACGGCCACAGCATGAGCGAGCACGACGAGCTCAACAACCGGGTGCTGCGCGAGGATTGGGGCTTCGACGGAATCCTGGTCTCGGACTGGACCGGCGCCCGCGACACCGTTCGCAACGCTCTGGGCGGCCTCGACATCGCGATGCCGGGCCCGGTCACCGTCTACGGCGAGCACCTGGTGAACGCGGTCAACGAGGGCCTGGTGCCCGAGGAGACCGTCGACGCGCTGGCACGCCGGGTGCTGCTGCTGGCCGCACGCGTCGGTCTGCTCGCGGACGCGCCCGCCGTCGTCCCCGCGGAGCAGCTGCCCGCGCCGATCGACGGCGAGGCCCTGGTCCGCGAGGTCGCCGCAGCCGGTATGACGCTGGTCGCCAACGACGGCGTGCTGCCGCTGGCGGCCGGACTCGGCTCGGTCGCGCTGATCGGCGCGGCCGCCGCCGAGGCGCGGATCGGGGGCGGCGGCTCCGCGCAGGTCTTCCCGACCCGCGTGGTCAGCCCGCTGGAGGGCCTGCGGACCGCACTGCCGCAGGGCACCGCGCTCAGCTTCGCGATCGGCGCGGACCCCAACGTCCACCTGCGTCCGCTGGCCGCAGCCACCCAGGCCCGCTTCCTCGACCGCGACGGCGGCGAGCTCGGCAGCGTCGCGCTGCCCGACGGCACCGCCCGCTGGATCGGCCAGCTGCCGGCCGGGCTCTCCTTCGAGGGCCTGGCGGCCGTCGAGCTCACCGGCACGCTCACCCCCGAGCGCACGGGTGCGCACCGCCTCGGCATCCGCGGTGTGGGCTCCTTCGCGCTGGAGGCGGACGGCGAGGTCCTCTTCGACGGCCTGCTCGCCCCCGAGGGAACCGACCCGGCCGCCGCCTTCCTGAACCCGCCGGAGCGCGTCTTCGAGCTGGAGCTAAACGCCACCGCGCCGGTCGCGCTCAAGCTGCGCTACCTGCTGCCGGAGAACAGCGGCTTCGCCGGCTTCGGCCTGGTCTCCTTCCTCCTCGGCCACGGCGAGCCGATCGGCACGGACGACCAACTGCTGGACGAGGCCGTGGCGGTGGCTGCCGCCGCCGACGTCGCCGTGGTGGTCGTGGGCACGACCGAGGAGGTCGAGAGCGAGGGAGTCGACCGCGCCTCGCTGGCCCTGCCCGGACGCCAGGACGAGCTGGTGGCGCGGGTCGCCGCGGCCAACCCGCGCACGGTCGTGGTCGTCAACGCGGGCGCGCCGGTGCTGATGCCCTGGCGCGAGGACGTCGCAGCGGTGCTGCTGAGCTGGTTCCCCGGCCAGGAGGCGGGCTCGGCGCTGGCCGACGTCCTCACTGGCGCGGCGGAGCCGGGCGGTCGGCTGCCGACGACCTGGCCCGCCACCGAGGCGGACGTGCCGGTCTGGGAGGTGGCCCCGACGGACGGCCGACTCGACTACGAGGAGGGCCTATTCATCGGCTACCGGGCCTGGCAGCGCCGCGACGGCGCCGCTCCCGCGTACTGGTTCGGCCACGGGCTGGGCTACACCGAGTGGTCCTACGAGGGCCTGGAGCTGCGCCTGCTCGCACCGGCGTCCGGCGGTGCCGACCCGTACGCGGGGGTGGCCGAGGCCGTGGTCCGGGTCCGCAACAGCGGGGCGCGGGCCGGGCGCGAGGTCGTCCAGGTCTACTTGTGCCCGCAGGACGGGGACGTGACGCGTCCGGGCTGTGCGCTGGCAGGGTTCGCCGTGGTCACGGCCGCGCCGGGCGAGCTGGCCGAGGCGCGGATCGAGCTGCCGCTGCGCGCGTTCCAGATCTGGGGCGGCGTGGACGGCTGGGTGGGTCGCGCGGGCGACTACCAGGTACGGGCGGGTCGCAGTGTTGCGGACCTGCCGCTGAGCGTCGCGCTGGAGGTGCCTCTCCCGAGCTGACGCGGCGTAGCGACCCCGTCGTCCCTGAGCCGTGCCTGGCTCGGGGCGGCGGGGTCGCTCGCATCGTCGTGCGGATGGTCGTGCGGATCGACGCGCGTTCAGTTCGCGTTCGGAACCGCGACGGGGGCCGCCACGCTCCCGCTCGTCGCCGTCGCCGTCGCCGTCGCTGCCGCTTGCCGGGGCAGGGGAACCGCGAGCCGGTCCTCGGTCGGCAGGTCGCGATAGCGCGGCAGCGGGGAGGCCAGCAACAGGAGCGCGGCCAGCGGGACGCCCGCCGTGGTGATCCACATCGCCGTCTGGAGGCCCAGCGCGCCGGCCAGGGTGCCGGCGAGCACCGCGCCGAGCGGGATGGTCCCGAAGTTCAGCACCGCGGAGCTGGCGCTGAGCCGGCCGAGCAGCTCCGGGGGGCAGTAGCGCTGCTGGAAGCCTGCCTTGATGATGTTCCCGGCCACGATCCCGAGCGAGACGCAGAACCCGCCGACCAGGTAGAGCCAGACTCCGGCCCCCGGCGAGGCCAGCGGAATCAGCAGGGCGAACACCGGCAGCCCCAGCTCGAAGAAGAGCATGGCCCGTGCGGTGCCGATCCGCGCAGCGAGCCTGCGACTCGCGAATGCGCCCAGGACGCCGCCGAGGCTCGCCGCTGCGATGAGCATGCCCACAGCCGTCGCGCCGACCCCCGCACGCTGGACCAGGAACACGACCAGGATCGACTGGTAGCCGGTCAGCGCCAGGTTCGAGCTCGCGCCGAAGATCGTGAACGAGCGGAGCCACCGGTCGCCGGCGACCAGGCGCAGGCCCTCGCCGATCTCCTCGCGCAGCGCGCGGCGTTGCTTCGTCGTGCCGGAGCCGGCCTCGCGGTGGCGGATGCCACCGAGGCACGCGAGCGACAGGACGAAGGTGGCCGCGTTGACGAGCATGCCGCCGGTCGCGCCCAGGATCTGAGTGAGCGCTCCGCCCGAGCCCAGCCCGGCGATCTGTGCGGCGGAGGCGCTGCCCTGCAGCTTCGCGTTGCCCTCGGCGCGGTCAGGGGTTTCGAGCAGGACGGGCAGGTACGCGGTGTACGCGGTCTGGAAGAACACCTGCGCCACGCCCCGCAGCAGCGCCACGCCCAGGAGTTGGGCGATGCTGAGCGCCCCGGCCCAGGCGGCGAGCGGCACGCTCAGCACGACCAGGAGCGCGACGGCCTGCGCCGCGGCCATCACCGGCCGGTGCGGGAGCCAGTCCACCCAGGCTCCGGCGGGCAGGCCGATCAGCAGCCACGGCAGCCAGCCTGCGGCGGTGATCAGGCTGACCTGAAAGGCGTCCGCGTGCAGCACGGTGAGCGCGATCAGCGGCATCGCGACGCCGGTGACGCTGCTGCCGAACTGGCCGGCGACCTCGCCGGTCCAGAGCAGTCGGAAGTCGCGGTGGCGGCGCAGGAGGCTGGTCATGATGCGTCGGTTTCCCTTCTCGGAAAGGTCTGGAACTGGACGGTGACCGGCAGTGCGCCCGGCTCGGGCAACGTGTCGGCGGAGGGCCGGTAGCGCTCGACGACGGCCATCAGCTCCGCGTTGAGCTCGCGGAGTCGCTCGGGAGGGAGGCGGAGGCTGAAGTCGGAGACATTGCCGGTGCCGCGCCAGTCCTCCGGCCATTCCTGGCTGAGGTAGTCGCTGACTCGCCGGAACTGGAGCTGCACCGTCTCCTGGAGATAGACGGACAGCGCGGCGCGGGCCTCCGGGTCACCGCGATGCTCCGCGGTGTTGACCACGGTCGCCGTCTCGACCCGACGCCACCAGCGCTCGCGCTTGCTGCCCCGGCCCCGGTCCTCCTCGATGTAGCCGTGCTGCGCGAGGTTGCGCAGGTGCCAGCTGACGGTGCCGGTGCTCTCGCCGACGCGCTCGGCCAGCATCGTGCCGGTGGCGGGGCCCTCGGTGAGCAGCTCGAGCAGCCGCATCCGCAGGGGGTGGGCCAGCGCTCGCAGGCTGCGCGGATCGAGGGTGCGCGGGGGTTCGGCGGTGGGTTCGGCGGTGGGTTCGGCGTGCTCTTCCTTGCTCATGGCAAGAAGCTACACCGCAGAGGCTTCTCTGCAAAGAGTCCTCTGCAGAGAAATCTCTGCAATTTTGCACGGAGCGCCCAGGGCCCGGCCGTGCGTCAGCTGCCGTTCAGCACCAGAGTGATCAGCGATCGCTGACTGGACGTCAATTGCGGATCGGCGCAGTAGCCCGTCGGGCGCCCGTTCACAGTGATCGCGTAGTGGAAGCCGTCCGGGACGCCGAGCGACGGGCTGCGCCCGCAGGCGCCCAGGGCCTCGCGCACCATGGCGTGTATGTGGGGGGCGTCCGGGCGCCCCTCCGTGTCCAGCAGAGCCCGGTGTTCGATCGCGGTGAACCCGCCCGTACGGGTGACCATGATGCGCATAGTAATCAGTGTGCTCCGAGGAGCGACGAAAGAGGAGTGCCTCAGGGTCTTGACTCTGTCTTGACTTCGCCCCCCGGCTGCCTCGTCTCACAGAGCGGAATACTCGCGGGAGGCGCTTAGACCTCCGCGCGGCTTGGGTTACTCTGGCAGCATCATGCGTTACGGGCTGCTTCTTCTTAGCTGCCGCGGCGAGGGCCCGAGTTAATCGAGGCCGACTCCCTCGCCGCGGGGGTGGGTGCTGCGCGTTTCTGGATGCCGCAGTCGTCGGCCGCCTCTCGGAGCGACGACTCGCAGGAGATTACCCACCATGAGCCAGCAGCCCTTCAACGAGCGCCCCACGCCCATCACTGCCGCCGGCGTGCGCCAGCAGCCGTCCGGGATGCCGTTCCAGCGCTACGTTCCCTTCGGCACGATCGACCTGCCGGACCGCACCTGGCCGAGCAAGGTCATCAGCAAGGCCCCCCGCTGGCTGTCCACGGACCTGCGTGACGGCAACCAGGCCCTGATCGACCCGATGTCGCCGGCCCGCAAGCGGGCCATGTTCGACCTGCTGGTCAAGCTGGGCTACAAGGAGATCGAGGTCGGCTTCCCCTCCTCCGGCGCGACCGACTTCGACTTCGTGCGCTCCATCATCGAAGAGGGCGCGATCCCCGAGGACGTCACCATCTCCGTGCTGACCCAGGCGCGCGAGGAACTGATCGAGCGCACGGTGGAGTCCCTGCGCGGCGCCCCGCGCGCGACGGTCCACCTGTACAACGCGACCGCGCCGCTGTTCCGCCGGGTCGTCTTCCACGCCTCCAAGGACGAGATCAAGCAGATCGCCGTCGACGGCACCCGTCTGGTGATGGAGTACGCGGAGAAGATCCTGGGCGAGGACACGGTCTTCGGCTACCAGTACTCGCCCGAGGTCTTCATCGACACCGAGCTGGACTACGCGCTGGAGGTCTGCGAGGCGGTCATGGACGTCTGGCAGCCGAGCGAGGGCCGCGAGATCATCCTGAACCTGCCGACGACGGTCGAGCGCTCCACGCCGAACGTCTACGCCGACAAGATCGAGTGGATGTCGCGCAATCTGTCCCGCCGCGAGTTCGTCGCGCTGTCCACGCACCCGCACAACGACCGCGGCACCGGCGTGGCCTCGGCGGAGCTGGCCGTGATGGCCGGCGCGGACCGCGTCGAGGGCTGCCTGTTCGGGCAGGGCGAGCGAACCGGCAACCTGGATCTGGTCAACGTCGCGCTGAACCTGTTCTCGCAGGGCGTCGACCCCGAGGTCGACCTGTCCAACATCGACGAGATCCGGCGCACCTGGGAGTACTGCAACCAGATGTCGATCCCGGAGCGCCACCCCTACGTCGGCGACCTGGTCTACACGTCCTTCTCCGGCTCGCACCAGGATGCGATCAAGAAGGGCTTCGACGCGCTGGAGGCCGACGCGAAGGCGGCGGGCATCCCCGTCGGCGAGCAGACCTGGGGCGTCCCGTACCTGCCGATCGACCCGAAGGACGTGGGCCGCTCGTACGAGGCGGTCATCCGGGTCAACAGCCAGTCCGGCAAGGGCGGTGTCTCGTACGTCCTGAAGAACGACCACAACCTGGACCTGCCGCGCCGGATGCAGATCGAGTTCTCCCGGACCATCCAGGCCAAGACGGACGCGGAGGGCGGCGAGGTCACGCCCCAGCAGATCTGGTCGGTCTTCGAGGACGAGTACCTGCCCACGCCGGACGCTCCCTGGGGTCGCGTGCAGCTGCGCTCGCACCAGGCGTCCTCCACGGCGGACGGCACCGACACGATCATGGTCGACGCGGTCGTCGACGGCTCGGACGTCACCCTGCGCGGCACGGGCAACGGCCCGGCGGACGCGTTCGTCGCGGCGCTGGCGCAGATCGGCGTGGACGTACGGGTCCTGGACTACGCGGAGCACACGCTGAGCCAGGGCTCGGGCGCGCAGGCGGCGGCGTACTGGGAGTGCGCGGTGGACGGCAAGGTCGTCTGGGGCGTCGGCATCGACACGAGCATCGTGCGGGCGTCGATCAAGGCGATCGTCTCTGCGGTCAACAGGGCGCAGCGTTAGTCACTAGGACAAGTCGCAGTTCGTTAGGGGCGCGAGGCTCTGCTTGATCAACTGCGCGCGCGAGCAACCACCCTGTCCGGATGGCCCTGCTCGTTCGGCGAGCCACCACACAGGGTGGGTTGTCGCGCACGCGGTTCATCGAGCAGAGCCCCGCGCCCCTGAGGTAGTGCACCTGCCCGGGCCTTCGCCCGTGAAGGTGGACACGCGGTTGGTTGTCACGCGGCGAGCGTGAGCTTAGCCGTGTGGTGTCGGTGTTCGTAGTCGTTGGGGCTGAGGTGTCCGTTGGCGGAGTGTCGGCGGCGGGTGTTGTAGCGGGTCAGCCAGGCGAAGACGGTCCTCCTGCAACCGACGGGGTCGCCGAAGTTGCCGGCGCCCTGGAGCGTCTCGCGTTTCAGGGAGGCGTGGAAGCTCTCGCAGGCCGCGTTGTCCGCGCTGCTGCCGACGGCGCCCATCGACTGGGTGACGCCCAGATCCGAGCACAGCTCGGCGAAAGCCCGGGACCCGTATTGCGCCCCGTGGTCGCTGTGGAACACCGCCCCATCCAGGCCACCGCGCGTCGCGGCCGCCATGCGCAGTGCGTCGGCGACCAGGTCGGTGCGCATGTGGTCGGCGATGGACCAGCCCACGACCTTACGGCTGAAGCAGTCCAACACCGTCGCCAGGTAGAGGAACTCCCCGCCCGCCAGCGGCAGATACGTGATGTCGCCCATGTACTTGTGTCCCGGTTCCGGGGCGCTGAAGTCCCGCTGGAACAAGTCCGCGACGGTCGTTGCCGCCGGGTCCGGAACGGTGGTGCGGACCCTTCTTCGCAGACGGATGCCCACGATGGAGTGCGTCCGCATGACCCGGGCGACCCGCTTGTGGTTGACCCGCTCACCCGTGTCCCGCAGTTCTGCGGTCACCCTCGGAGAGCCGTAGGCGCCGCCGGAACCGGCGTGGATCCGGCGGATCTCTTCGGCCAGGACCCGGTCCTGGCGTCGACGAGCTTCTCTGGCGTCGGCCCCGGCCAGCCACTTGTAGTAGCTGGAACGGTTGACGTCCAGGACCTGGCACAGCCGCTTCACCTCGTAGGCGTCCCGGTGGTCGTGGACGAACTGGAAGCAGCTCACCAGTTCGTCTCGCCGGCGAAATACTTGGCTGCCTTCCGCAGGATGTCTCGCTCGGTGGCCAGCTTCCGCTCGCTCGCCTCAAGCTCGGCCACCCGCGCCTCCAACTGGCGGATCCGCTCGTCGGGATCGGCGGACGCAGGCGACTGTCCTGCCCGAGCCGGTGCCGTCCCGCCCTGCCGGGCGTCAGCGGGCGCGATGCCGCGGCGGTCGCGGTCCCGCAGCACCCACTCGCGCAGCGTCGCCCTGTTGATGCCCAGGTCAGCGGCGATGTCCTTGTAGGTCGCCCCGGGCGTGGACTCGTACAAGGCCACGGCGTCGGCCTTGAACTCGTCCGAGTAGTCCTTCATCGCCATCGGCGGTGTTCTCGCTTCCTCCGGATCAAGCAGATCCAGTATCAGCGTGTCCACCGATCAGGGCGAAGGCCCCCCCGCCTGCCCAAAGGCATCCGCGCTTGCCGGGGGTGCTGACATCACGTCATCTGCGTGGCAGCATCATTGGTCAGCCGGCAGCAGCGACGGGGCCGCTCCGGTCGACGCAGTCGGGAGCGCGCCGTGACGCACGTGGTCGCTGTCTCAGCCCGGTGGCACACCGAGCTGCTTGGGGAGTTCTACTGCCTCGCCTGCGGCGGCGACCGGAACTACCGCAGACAGCGCGGGCGCAACTGGCTTCGCGTCGCCGGGATCCCGCTGCTGCCTCTGCGTCGCACCGCGGCCACCCTGCAGTGCACCTCCTGCCGGGCCCGCTACGGGATGGACGCGCTCGCGCACCCCACCTCCAGCCTGCTGCTGGCCATGCTGCGCAACGCCCACCACGCCATCGCCCTCGCTGTTCTCGCGGCCAGCGGGGGGCAGGACGCCGCTCCCGGCGTGCGGGACGCCGCGGTCACCGCGCTGCGCGGGGCCGGGTACACCGACCTGGACGCGCCCAAGCTGCTCGCGGAGCTCGCCGTGGCCGGTTCGGACGACGGCGACCCGGACAGCGCCGACGGCGCGGATGGCGCGGACGTCGGCATCGACATCTGCGGTTGCGGTGCAGCCCTCCTCGTCGAACTGCACACCGCGATCGAACCGCTCGCGCCGCACCTGCTCGGCCCCGGACTGACCAGGCTGCTGACGCAGGGCGCCCTGATCGCCCTCGCCGACGGACCTTACCGGCCCGCGGAGCGGTCCGTGCTGCGGGTCGTCGGCCAGTGCCTCGGGCTGGGCCGCGAGGAGACGGACGCCACGCTGGCGGCGGCGGCGCGGACGCCCCGTTCCTGAGCAGCCGACGGGCTCAGGTCCCTTGCACGGTCGCGAGGGGTGAGAATGGGCGCATGAGTCTGATCCGCGATGACGGGGTGGTGCTGCGCACCCAGAAGCTGGGGGAGGCGGACCGGATCATCACCATCCTGACCCGGGAGCACGGCCGGGTCCGCGCGGTGGCGCGCGGGGTGCGCAAGACCAAGTCGAAGTTCGGCGCGCGGCTGGAGCCGTGCAGCCATGTCGACGTGCAGTTCTTCTGCCGGGGGGACGAGCTGGTCGGGCGGCATCTGGCACTCTTCACGCAGGTCGAGACGATCGCCCCGTACGGCAGCCGGATAGCCAACGACTACGACCGCTACACCGCCGCGACGGCCATGCTGGAGACGGCCGAGCGCTTCACCGAGAACGAGGGCGAGCCCGCCGTCCAGCAGTACCTGCTGCTCATCGGCGCGCTGCGGACCCTAGCGGGTGCCGAGCACGAGCCGCATCTGGTTCTGGACGCGTTCCTGCTGCGCTCGCTCGCGGTCAACGGCTACGCGCCCTCCTTCGAGGCCTGTGCCAAATGCGGTCTTCCCGGGCCGAATCGGTTCTTCTCGGTGCAGACCGGTGGATCCCTGTGCAGCGACTGCCGGGTGCCGGGGAGTGTCGTACCCTCCCCTGAGACACTGGCGCTGCTGGGCGCGCTGCTGTCCGGCGACTGGGAGACCGCGGACGCCTGCGAGCCCCGGCACCGCCGGGAGGGAAGCGGCCTCGTCGCCGCCTACGTCCAGTGGCACCTGGAGCGGGGCCTGCGTTCTCTCAAGTACGTCGCTCACTAGAGACGCCGCACACTGGAGAAGCAGCCCACTGATCGAGAGAAGAAGCAGAGGCACATGGCTACGGCACGGCGCGGACTCTTCGGCAGCAGGCGAACCCGGGAGTACCTCCCGCCCACCCCGCACCCGAGCGGCGCGCAGCCGCCCAAGATCCCGGGTGAGCTGGTCCCCGAACACGTCGCCATCGTCATGGACGGCAACGGTCGCTGGGCCAAGGAGCGCGGGCTGCCGCGCACGGAGGGGCACAAGGTCGGCGAGGCCGTCGTCCTCGACGTGCTCAAGGGCTGCATCGAGCTGGGCGTGAAGAACCTCTCGCTCTACGCCTTCTCCACCGAGAACTGGAAGCGTTCGCCCGACGAGGTCCGCTTCCTGATGAACTTCAACCGCGACGTCATCCACCGGCGCCGCGACGAGATGAACGACATGGGCATCCGGATCCGCTGGGCCGGCCGCATGCCCAAGCTGTGGAAGTCCGTCGTGCAGGAGCTCCAGGTCGCCGAGGAGATGACCCGCGACAACGACGCGATGACCCTCTACATGTGCGTCAACTACGGAGGCCGCGCCGAGATCGCCGACGCGGCGGCGGCGCTGGCCAAGGACGTGGCGGAGGGGCGGCTCGACCCGGGCAAGGTCAACGAGAAGACCTTCGCGAAGTACATGTACCACCGTGACATGCCGGACGTGGACCTGTTCATCCGCCCGAGCGGCGAGCAGCGCACGTCCAACTTCCTGCTCTGGCAGTCCGCGTACGCCGAGATGGTGTTCCAGCACGTGCTCTGGCCGGACTTCGACCGCCGTGACCTGTGGCGGGCCTGTGAGGAGTTCGCGATGCGCGACCGCCGCTACGGCGGGGCGCTGCCCAACGAGGCGACGGTTCCGGCGCAGTCCGGGGAGAGCTGAGGTCAGGACTGCGCGGCGGCCTGGGCGGCCGCGCACTCGGCGCAGGTGCCGAAGATCTCCAAGGTGTGCGCGATGTCGACGAAGCCGTGCTCGCTGGCGACGCCCTCGGCCCAGCGCTCCACGGCCGGCCCCTCGACCTCGACGGTCCGGCCGCAGGAGCGGCAGACCAGGTGGTGATGGTGACCGCTGCTGCAGCGGCGGTAGACGGCCTCGCCGTCGTCGGTGCGCAGCACGTCGATCTCGCCCGCGTCGGCGAGCGACTGCAGGGTGCGGTAGACCGTGGTCAGGCCGACCGAGTCGCCCCGGTGCTTGAGGAGGTCGTGCAGCTCCTGCGCGCTGCGGAAGTCGTCGACCTCCGCGAGCAGCGAGGCGACGGCGGTGCGCTGACGGGTCGACCTGGCGGGGGACGACTGGTTCGCGGGGGTCACCGGCTCTCCTGCGGCTCTCGAACGGATACTTCAGCCGCCATTGTGCCAGTTCGAGGCCGATCGGATGCCGAACTGCGGGAGAGTCTGGGCGAGCGGAGCTTGGCGAGCACGGATCCGGCCACCGCGAGCGACGCGAAGGCCGCCATCGCCAGCACGACGATCGCCGGCCCGGAGGGCACGTCCACGTAGTAGGAACCGACCGTTCCGCCCAGGCAGACCAGCACGCCGATGACGACGGCCAGCCCCTGCGTCAGCGCGAACGCCCGGCCGACCCGCTGCGCCGCCGCGACCGGCACCACCATCAACGCGCTGACCAGCAGCAGTCCGACGACCCGCATCGCCACGGTGACGGTCACGGCGGCGGTGACCGCGAGCAGCAGGTTGAGCAGGCGGACCGGGAGACCGGTGACCCTGGCGAAGGCCTCGTCCTGGCAGACCGCGAAGAGCTGCCGCCGCAGCCCGAAGCAGATCGCGCAGACCAGTGCCGCGAGCACGGCCATGACCAGCAGGTCCGCGCGGGAGACGGTGAGGATCGAGCCCCACAGGTAGGTGTTGAGGCTGGCCATCGAGGCCCCGGGGGCGAGACTGATGATCAGCGCGCCGCCGGCCATGCCGCCGTAGAAGAGCATGGCCAGGGCCAGATCCCCGCGGGCGTGGCCGTGGGCGCGGATCAGCTCCATCGCCACCGCGCCGAGCGCGGAGACGACGACGGCGGTCCAGACGGGGCTGGTCTGGAAGAGGAAGCCGAGCGCGACACCGGTCAGCGCGACGTGCCCGATGCCGTCGCCCATGATCGCCTGTCGCCGCTGGACCAGGTAGATCCCGACCGCGGGCGCGGCGACGCCGACCAGGATCGCGGCGAGCAGCGCGTTGCGCATGAACTCGTGGGAGAGCAGGCCGTTCATGCGAGGAGGCCGATCGTCGCGGTGAGGTCGGCGGGGGAGCCGACCGGGCCGGGGCAGCAGCCGGTGTCGGGTTTCAGCTCGCGTCCGGCGTCGAGGACGACGCGGCGGTCGATCAGGCCCCGCATCGGGCCGAGTTCGTGCAGCACGAGCAGAACGGCCGTGCCGCGGAAGGCCTCGGCCGCGACGGCGTCGGCGAGCACCTGCTGTTGCGCGGTGTCGACGGCGGCCAGCGGCTCGTCCATCACCAGCAGGTCCGGCCGTCCGGCGAGCGCGCGGGCGATCAGCACGCGCTGCTGCTGGCCGCCGGAGAGCGACTCGACGCCGTCGTCGGCGCGGTCCAGCAGGCCGACGGCGTCCAGGGCCGCGTCCACGGCGTCCGCGTCGACGCGGCGGAAGGGGAGCAGCCGGTGGTGCGCCAGCCGCCCGGCAGCGGCCACCTCGCGGACGGTCGCAGGGACACCGCTCGCGGCGGTGCTGCGCTGTGGCACGTAGCCGAGGCGCTTCCAGGCGCGGAAGCGGGGGAGCGGGGTGCCGAAGAGTTCGACGCGTCCGGCCGCGAGCGGCAGCGCGCCGACGGCGGCCTGGACGGCGGTGGACTTGCCGGAGCCGTTGCCGCCGAGCAGCGCGACGATCTCGCCGGGCCGGACGGTGAGGTCCAGCCCGCGCAGCACCGGCCGGCCGCCGCGCACGACGTGGACGGCGCGCATGGTCAGCGCGGTCGGGACGGTCAGCGCGGTCGGGGTGGTCATGCCGTGCACCCCAGAGCGTCCTGCAAGGCGCGCAGGTTGGCGTGCATGACGGAGAAGTAGTCGTGGCCGTTGCCGACGCCTTCGAGGGGGTCGAGCACGGCGGTCTTCAGGCCCAGCTCCTTGGCCAGGGTCTCGGCCAGCTTGGGGCTGGCCAGGGTCTCGGTGAAGACGGTGCTGACGCCGTGTTCCCTGGCCTCCCGCTTGACCTCGGCGAGGCGCGCGGCGCTGGGCTCGGCCTCGGGGTCGATGCCGCTCACGGAGATCTGGTGCAGGCCGTAGGCGTCGGCGAGGTAGCCGAAGGCGGCGTGGCTGGTGAGGAAGTCCTTGCCGGCGCAGTTCTTCAGGCCGGTGCGGAAGTCGGCGTCGAGGGCCTTCAGCTTGGCGGTGAGGGCCTCCGTGTTGGCCCGGTACGCGGCGGCGTGGGCCGGGTCGGCGGTGGCGAGCCGCGCGCCGACGCCTTCGGCGACGGCGGCGTAGCGGCTCGGGTCGAGCCAGATGTGCGGGTCGGGCGCGTCGGCGCCGCCGTGGTCGTGGCCGTCCTCGCCTGTTCCGCTGTGCTCGACGAGGGGCGAGAGGGCCGCGGCGTCGGTGACGTGGGCCGGGGCGGCCTGCTTCACGGCCGCGTCGACGGCCGGCTGGAAGCCCTTGAGCTGGAGCACCAGGTCGGCCTCGCCCACGGCGGCCACCTGCTTGGGGCTGAGCTCCAGGTCGTGCGGCTCGACGCCGGGCGCGGTGAGGTCGGTGACCTGGACGTGGCTGCCGCCGATCGTCTTCGCCAGGTACTCCAGCGGATAGAACGACGCGACCACGTCGAGCCTGCCGTTCGCGTCCCGTTCCTCCGCGCTGCTGCCGACCATGCCGAAGCCGCTGACGACGGCGGTGGCGGCGACCGCGACGGTGGCCGCCAGGGCGATGGTCATGCGGAGACGACGGGAGCGGCGAGGCGGAACGGAGCGCGTGTTCATGAAAACCATGTTCACTTAAGATGAAAATGATTGTCAAATGATGGTCCGAGGGACAATCGATTTGAAACCTGACCGGCGCAGCCCGGTAGCCTGTGATATCCGCGTGCATGGAAATCCATCCTTGACCGCCTTCGTCGTACCTGAAGAGAGCACTGTGGCCGCCGACAAGATCGACACCATCGTCAGCCTGAGCAAGCGCCGTGGCTTCGTGTACCCGTGCAGTGAGATCTACGGCGGCCAGCGCGCCGCCTGGGACTACGGGCCGCTGGGCGTCGAGCTGAAGGAGAACATCAAGCGCCAGTGGTGGCGGGCGATGGTCACCGGGCGCGAGGACGTGGTGGGTCTGGACTCCTCGGTGATCCTGGCCCGCGAGGTCTGGGAGGCCTCCGGACACGTCGCCACCTTCAACGACCCGCTGACCGAGTGCACCTCCTGCCACAAGCGCTACCGCGCCGACCACCTGGAGGAGGCGTACGAGGCCAAGCACGGCCGACTGCCCGCCAACGGGCTGGCCGACGTCAACTGCCCGAACTGCGGCACCAAGGGCCAGTTCACCGAGCCCAAGCAGTTCTCCGGCATGCTCAAGACCCACCTGGGCGTGACCGAGGACGCTTCCGGCCTGGCCTACCTCCGTCCGGAGACGGCCCAGGGCATCTTCATCAACTTCGCCGCCGTGCAGACCACCTCGCGCAAGAAGCCGCCGTTCGGCATCGCCCAGACCGGTAAGAGCTTCCGCAACGAGATCACGCCGGGCAACTTCATCTTCCGCACCCGCGAGTTCGAGCAGATGGAGATGGAGTTCTTCGTCAAGCCGGGCGAGGACGAGAAGTGGCACGAGTACTGGCTCCAGGAGCGCTGGGACTGGTACACCGGCCTCGGCATCCGCGAGGAGAACATCCGCTTCTACGAGCACGCGAAGGAGAAGCTCTCCCACTACGCCAAGCGCACCGTGGACATCGAGTACCGCTTCAACTTCGGCGGCAACGAGTTCGGTGAGCTCGAGGGCATCGCCAACCGCACCGACTACGACCTGATGTCGCACAGCGAGGCCTCCGGCGTCGACCTCAAGTACTTCGACCAGGAGTCCGGCGAGCGCTGGTACCCCTACGTCATCGAGCCGGCGGCGGGCGTCAACCGCGCCATGCTCGCCTTCATGATCGACGCCTACCGCGAGGACGAGGCGCCGAACGCGAAGGGCGTGATGGAGAAGCGCGTCGTCATGCGCCTGGACCCGCGCCTGGCTCCGGTCAAGGTCGCGGTCCTGCCGCTGTCGCGCAACGCGGACCTCTCCCCGAAGGCCCGCGGTCTGGCCGCGGACCTGCGCCAGAACTGGAACGTCGAGTTCGACGACGCCGGCGCGATCGGCCGTCGTTACCGCCGCCAGGACGAGATCGGCACGCCGTTCTGCATCACGGTGGACTTCGACACCCTGGACGACAACGCGGTGACGATCCGCGAGCGCGACACGATGGAGCAGACGCGCGTGTCGCTGGACCAGGTCCAGAACTTCCTGGCTCCGCGCCTGCTGGGCTGCTAGTAGCAGACGCTCAGTCGCACTTTTAGGGGCGCGAGGCTCTGCTGATATGCGGCGGGTCGGTTGCAGGGTCAGTTGCACCATCAGGGGCGCGAGGCTCTGCTGATTTGCGGCTCCGCCGCTTGGGCGCGACCGGTCGGCAGCAGGGTCAGTTGCACCATCAGGGGCGCGAGGAACTGCGCGACAAGCCACCCCAAGTGGTGAGTCGCTCAGCGAGCAGGGCCATCCGCACAGGGTGGTTGCTCGCGCAGTTCCTCGCGCCCCTTCCGCGCTAGCGCGACCAGCCGGCCCGGACCCGCAACTGCTCCTCAACTCCGTCCGCGCTCCGCGCGATGACGCGGTCCGCGTCGCCCTCCGCCAGGGCGAGCCAGAAGCCGCCGGCGGCGACGATAGCCTCGGCCTCGGTGCCCGTCCGGCCGAGGACGACCCGTGGGGGCTCGCCGCCAGGCGGTACGTGGCCCCAGGCGAGCACCGAGCGACGTCCGTCGCGGGCGCCGCGCCGCGCGCCGCGGAGCAGCTGCGGGGCCAGCGCGGTCTCCACCATCACGTCCAGCAGCAGGCCGTTGTTGTAGACCTCCAGCGCCCGGCGTCCCCGCGTGCCCTGCGCGAAGCGGACCGACCAGGGGGAGTCCAGCAGCGGGAGGCCCCGGAACTCCAGGTCGAGCGTGCTGAGTTCGGTGTCGCCCATGGTGTCCTCCTGGCGTCGGGTCCGTGCTTCAGCCAAGACTGGCCGATCTCTCTGTGAAAATCGGTGGTGTCCGTCGCCGTCTTGAGGGTGGTGCCAGGTACACCCTTAGGGGGGCTCAGGGTTCAGCGACAGGTGTGATCATCAGCCTCTAGCCTGGGCGCATGCCAATCGTTCGGGTGATCCGCTGGGTCCTGGCCCCTTACGGGCGTCAGGGTCTGCGCGACATCGCCTTCCTCGCCACGGCCGTGCCGCCGGCCCTGCTGCCGGCGACCGTCTTCTTCAGCGCGCCGAGCAGCGTCACGCTGGCCCTGGTGCCGGTGGCCACACTCGTGCTGCTGCCGTGGCTGACTCGCGTCCAGCGCAGCCGTTTCCTCTCACAGTTGCGCCTGGACATCCCGGTGGTCCCGAGCCCGCGAGCGCGCTGGCGGATCGTGACCGCGGAGGCGACCTGGCGGCAGTTCGCCTACCACGTCCTGGTCAACGCGGTCGTGGCGCTCTACGGCGTCGGCGTGCTCTTCGTCCTGGCGGCCGGAGTGGTGCTGGCGAGCCTGCCCTCCTGGTACTTCGCGCTCCCGGACAGCGTCGACGTGCGCGCCAACTCGCACAGCCTGATGTGGACGACGACGCTCGGCGTCGTCCTGCTGCTGGCGGCGCCGTGGCTGGCGTGGCTGGGGCGGTGGATGGACACGCGAGCCGCGGCCGGCCTGCTCGGACCGAGCCGGACGCGCGAACTCGCGCGCCGGGTCGAGGACCTGGCGGAGAGCCGGGCCGAGGTCGTGGACGCCGCGGACGCGGAGCGCCGCCGGATCGAGCGCGACCTGCACGACGGTGCGCAGCAACGGTTGGTCTCGCTGGCGATGAACCTGGGCCTGGCCCGCCGGATGCTGAAGAACCTGCCCGCCGAGGAGCAGGCGCCGCGCGCGATGGAGGTCATCGAGGAGGCCCACAACGAGGCCCAGGCCGCCATCGCCGAGCTGCGCGACCTGGTCCGCGGCCTGCATCCGGTGGTGCTGGAGGACCGGGGCCTGGACGCGGCGCTGTCCGGGATCGCGGCGCGGGCGCCGCTGCCGGTGAAGCTCGATGTCGCGTTGGAGCGGCGGGCTGCGCCTGCCGTGGAGGCGGTGGCCTACTTCGTGGTCTCCGAGGCGCTGGCCAATATCGCCAAGCACGCCCAGGCGTCCCGCGCGGAGATCGTGGTCCGCGAGAATGTCTCCCGTCTGATCATCACAGTGGTCGACGACGGCGTCGGCGGAGCTGACCCGGCCAAGGGCACCGGCCTCGTCGGGCTGCGCCAGCGCGCCGCCTCGGTGGACGGGATCCTGCAGATCACCAGCCCCCTCGGGGGCCCGACGACTCTTCGAGTGGAGCTGCCGTGCGTGCTGTAATCGCCGAGGACTCGGTCCTGCTGCGGGCAGGCCTGGTCAAGGTGCTGGAGGCTGTGGGCTACACGGTCGTGGCAGCTGTGGGCGACGCGGAGCAACTGCTGGCAGCCGTGGACGAGCACCGGCCGGACGTGGTGGTCACGGACGTGCGGATGCCGCCGGGGCTCACGGACGAGGGCGTCCGGGCCGCGCTGCTGATCCGGCGTCAGCACCCGGAGACGGCGGTGCTGCTGCTGTCCCAGTACGTCGAGGAGCGCTACGCCGCCGACTTGCTGACCGGCAACACCCGGGGTGTCGGCTACCTGCTCAAGGAGCGGGTCGGCAATGTTGACGACTTCCTCGACGCGCTGGAGCGGGTGGCGGCGGGCGGCACGGCGCTGGACCCGGAGGTCGTCTCACAGCTGCTGCTGCGCCGGCAGAGCGGCCCGCTGGATCTGCTGACCCCGCGCGAGCGGGAGGTGCTGGCGCTGATGGCGGAGGGTCGCTCCAACGCGGCGATCGCGCAGGGGCTGGTGGTCAGCGAGAGCGCGGTGGCCAAGCACATCAACAACATCTTCATGAAGCTCCAGCTCGCCCCGACGGACGGCGAGCACCGGCGGGTCATGGCGGTGCTGCGGTTCCTGGAGTCGGAGGAGTCCTCATGACGTCTGCCTTCGTCCGGCCGCGCCGCGGCCTCTGGTATGCGCTCGCGGCGCTGGTCGTGGTGGTCACGGTGGCGGTCTCGGGGACCAGCGTGGTGACCTGGCTGGTCGAGCAGCACGCGAGCCACACCACGCCTTACGCGAACAGCAATGTCCGCACCGTGAAGGTCGACGCCCCGTCCGCTTCGATCCGGGTCGTCGCCGGACAGGACGGAACGGCCTCGGTCACGGAGAATCTGAGTTGGGTGACCTCGAAGCCGGTGGTCGACCAGACGCTCGACCCCGCCAGCGGGACCCTGAAGATCGCGGTGCGCTGTGACTCCCCGGAGAAGTTCCTCGGTGGCGGAGGGTGCGGCGCACAGCTCGACATCCAGGTGCCGGCCGCGGCCTCGGTCCTGTCGCAGAGCGACTCGGGCTCGACCACGATCACCGGTCTGTCCGGCTCGGTCGACGTCGAGACCAGCTCGGGGGCGATTCATCTGAACAACCTCTCCGGGGAGGTGAGGGCGCAGGCCTCCAGCGGCGAGATCACCGGCGACAGCCTCCAGTCGGCCCAGGTCTCGGCCGTGGCCTTCTCGGGCGCCGTATCCCTGGACTTCGCCAAACCGCCGACCCAGGTCACCGCGAAGGTCACCTCCGGCGCGATCAACCTCTCCCTGCCGCGCGGCAGCCAGTACCGGATCACCGCCTCCACCTACTCCGGCGGCGACCCCGCCATCGACCAGGGCCTCGCCGTCACCTCACCCCCCAGCGCCCCCTCAGCCCCAGGCGCCACCCCCGCGCCGACATCCGCGTCGTCCGGCTCCATCACTGCTACCGCGACCAGCGGCGCGATCGACATTCACTACCGATGACGGCCGGGCGACTCCACTGGCAGCCCACGCTCCTCGGCTGCGGTGAGCAGGCGCTTGTCGTAGCTGACGAAGGCGGTCAGTGCCTGCTCCAGGAACTCGGCGCTGGCCAGATGGATGGCGTCGAGGCTGCGTAGGTGCGTCATCGGCAGGCGGGCTGCGGCCCGGAGGATCGGGTCGGTGACGCGGATCCGCAGGATTCGGTGGAGCAGCTCGTCCGCTCCCTCCAGCAGCTCCTGGTCGGCGTCGACTCGGACGAGCGCGCGGCCCACCTCGGTCTGGGCCAATGCGCTGCTCGCATGCCCCTCGGTGGCCCGGGCGGTCAGGAATGCGCGCAGTGCATCCGTTTCGGGCTCGGTCACCAGGAGCTTGAGCAACGCACAGGAGTCCAGGTAGATCACCTGTCCTCCTCGTCGCGGAGCTCCTGGAGGACCTCGGAGAGCGGACGGGAGAGGGACCGGCCAGGCAGCGGCTCCCAGTCGCCGAGCCCACGCGCCTGCTCGACATTGCGGGGATCGAGCGTGCCGTCCCTGACCAGGTCCTCGAGGACCCGCTGCTCCGGGGGCGGTGGGGTGAGCACGGCGACGAGCCGCCCGTTGCGGGTGATCTCGATGCGCTCGCCCGCGGCGGCGCGGTCGACGAGCTCGCTGGCGTGCTGCTGCAGCTGGCGGATCGGCAGACGTGCGGTCATACGACTCACGATAGGCCGCACCGTGCGGCGTCGGCAGTAATCATGCGTCGCTCTCACTCGAATGAGCGGTGAGCGCAGGCCGTGCCCGGGCCGCGCTCGAGGCGCGGGACGACTCAGACCGCGATCAGCAGAATGCTGCCGTCGCAGAGCCGGGACACGTCGTCGACGTCGCTCGTGCACAGTCGGGTCGGCCCCGGCTGGGCCATGGCGGTTGCCGCCACGATCGCGTCGATCGCGTACTTGTGGCCGTGAAGGCCGGCGGCACGGAGCAGATCGGCCGCATGGTCCGCGATCGGGCGGGTCACATCGAGCACATTGATCCTGGACAGGACGTACTGCCAGCGCGGCTGCGCGCGCTTCGGGTTCATCGCCTCGACCAGCGTGACCACGCTCGTGGCGATACGGAGGTCCTGCTGCACCGCGTCCTTGAGGCGTGCGGCCATGCGGAGATCGTCGTCGAATAGCAGTGACAAGCCCTGCGAATCCAGGAACAGCGTCCCGTTGGTCAGCCGGCTCGGCGCTGCTCCTGTGCCGCGAGCCACGTGGCGTACCTCCGCTCGGCCTCGGCGGTCTCGGAGGCGGCTGCCTCGACGAGATCGTCGTCGATCGGCCCCAGCCGCTGCTCATGGTCGTGGACGAGTTCGGCGAGGCGGTCCCGCTCGAGCTGCCGCTGGACCGCCGAGGTGACGTAGGCGCTGAACGATCCCTTGCCCACGAGTTCACGGACCTCGGACGCTATGTCCTCGGGCATGGAGACGCTGTACTTCTTGGCTTGGCCGGCTCGCTCGCCGGGCTGCGCGTCCTGGCTCATGCCTTGATGTTACTACCTTGGGTAGCAAGATCGCGGAAGTCGGCTGCGCCGGTCAACGGGTCTCCTCGTCGCGAAGTTCGTGGCGCACCCGCGAGAGGGGCGCTCCGCCGAGAGCCGCACCGGCGCTTCCATCAGTGCGAAGCCGAGGAGGTTGAGGCCGCGCCAGCCTCCAGAGGCGGGGCACCTCAGATCCGCACGCGGATCTTCCAAGCGGCCAAGAACCCAGACCGGGCCTTCTGCCGCAGGGAGACGAAGTGGCTGAAGGCTGGGCGGGCTACGCCTTCGCTGAGGGCGCTGACGCCGCACTCTGCCACCCGTCAGGGCGGAGGCCCCGCTGAGGGGGAAGTCCAGCGGGGCCTCGATGTTCTGCTGATCGGCACGCAGAGCGCTGGCATTGATCGTTGTTACCGGCCGCCAGCGAGAGAAGACACGTTCTGGCAGCCTGACTCAGCTCTGCAGGAAGCGCTCCACGAGCCGCTCGATCGCATCCGGGGTCAGGTTCGCCGTGATGTCGATCTCGGCGTCGCCCCGCCGCATCCGAACTCTGGTGGGTGCGGGCTGCGCGCGGGTCCACGTCCACACGCTGGTGATCAGCGCCTGAGCCAGCTGAGCGCCGGAAATGCCGACACTGAGCCACATGGCGACGTCGCCACCGCCGCGTTCCTCGATCTCGGGCTGCTGCGTCAGCTGTGCGCCGGCCAGTGAGGAATCCCGCTCAAGCCAGCCCCGAAGGGAGTGGAGATCTGCCCCGTTCCTCGGGTGCACCTCGAAAGTCTCATGTGCCATGTCGTCTCCAGGGTCGGTCTGCCCGGTCACATCTGCCGCACGGCCTCCCGTGGGGCGAGTTCCTCGAACAGCTCGGCTGGGGCGGTCGGCTCGTGGTCCATGAGTCCCACGCTAGGACGGACCGCCCGTCACTGCCTGCGCAACTGACGACAGCCGGCTCGGCACCTACGACACCATCGGGACGCTGGCCTCACCGCCACGGCCACCAGCGGGGCGATCTCTATCCGCTACCGCTGACCGGCCAGCCGATCCCGCGCCTCCATCAGCGCGAAGCCCAGCAGGTTCAGCCCGCGCCAGCGGGAGGGGTCGGTGGAGGCGGGGTTGGTCGCGCCGAGGCCGATGCCCCAGATGCGGTCGCGGGGGCTGGCCTCGACCAGGACGCGGTTGGCGGTGGCGAGGAGGTAGGCGCGGAGCGCGGCGTCCTGGCCGAACTTGGCGACGTTGCCCTCGACGACGAGCTCGAAGCGCGCCGCCGCCCAGCGGGACTCGTCGAAGCCCGACACCAGGCGGCCGAGCGCCTTGGCCTCGGCCGGGGTATGGGCCGCGAGTATCGGTGCGACCGACGCCTCGTCATCGAACAGCCGGGCCTTGGCGGCCATCATCCAGTGCTCCGCGCTGCGGTACTCGACGCCCTCGATCTCGAAGCGGCAGGGCCACCACTGGCTGAGCGCGCCGGAGCCGACGCTGCCGTCCTTCTGTGGCTGATGCCCCCAGAACATCAGCCACTTGGGACGCGCGCCGGCTGCCGTCAGTGCGGCGAGCTGCTCCCGGCTACGGGTCGCAGCAGGGTGGCCGTGGGTGTCGATCTCGTGCGCGCTCATGGGAAGGATGCTTGCACGAGGGTGTGACACCGAGCGAAGGGTTATCCACAGGGGGAGTCACCGCGCTCACCCGACCGAACGCGGCAGCCGCGTCGCCAGGGCGATGACCACGAAGGTCGCCGCGAACTGCAGGGCCAGGACCAGCGCCAGCGCGTGGTGCATGCCCATGGTGGGGGAGAGGGAGAGGAAGAGCGTGCCCAGGGTCGCGACGCCGAGCGCCAGCGAGGACTGCTGGGTGGTGGCCAGGATCCCGCCGCCCACGCCCGCCCGCTCGACCGGGACCTGACCCAGCACCAGCCGGATCAGCGGCGGCATGACCAGGCCCTGGCCGGTACCGGCGATCGCCATGCCGGGCAGCAGCGTCCACGGGCTCAGCCCGGACCAGTCGTTCAGCACCGTCAGCGTCAGCACGCCCAGGCCGAGTGCCTGGATCACCGCACCGGTGACGATGACGCGCGAGCCGAAACGGCTCAGCAGCCGAGGGCCAGCCAGCGAGGCGGCGAAGAAGCCGGTCGCCATCGGCACCATGGCCAGACCCGAGGCGATCGGGCCCTCGTGCAGGCCCACCTGGAGCGCGACGGCCATCACCATCATGAAACCGCCGAAGCCCGCGAAGAACGGCACGGCCATGGTCAGGCCGACCCGCAGCCCGCGCAGCTTCACCAGGGAAAGCGGCACCAGCGGCACCTGGCCCGTCCGCTCACCGCGCCGCTCCACCGCGATAAAGCCGGCCAGCAGGAACGGGAACGCGGCCAGCAGCGCCCAGGTCCACGCGGGCCAGCCGAGCGAGCGGCCCTCCATCAGCGGGACCAGCAGCGCGAGCAGCGCCGAAGCCAGCAGCACCGTGCCGGGGACGTCGACGCGCGCCGGGTTGGCCGAACGGGTCTCCGGGACGGAGCGGCTCGCCAGCAGCACCGCCGCGAGCGCGACCGGCACGTTGACCAGGAAGATGAAGCGCCAGCCGGTCCCGAACAGGTTCGCCGAGAGCAGCACGCCGCCCAGCACCTGACCGATCACGACCGAGATGCCGCCGACCGCGCCGTAGATGCCCATGGCCTTGGCCTTGCGCTCGCCGTCGGTCGCGGCCTGGATGGTGGCCAGCGCCTGCGGCAGCATCAGCGCGGCGGAGGCGCCCTGCGCGACGCGCGCGACGACCAGGGCCAGTGCGGTGGGGGCGAGTCCGCAGGCCAGTGAGGTGAGTCCGAAGAGCAGCGCGCCCGCGATGAAGAGCTTCTTGCGGCCGTAGAGGTCGCCGAGCCTGCCGCCGAGGACCAGCAGCACCGCGTAGGCGATGCCGTAGCCCGCGACGAAGAGTTCCAGCGTCGCCGGTCCGGCGGAGAGGTCGCGGTCGATGGTCGGCAGCGCGACGTTGACGATGAAGAAGTCCAGCATCGGCAGGAAGGCGCCGAGCAGGACGGTGACCAGGCCCAGGGTGCTCAGCCGAGGAGCGGTCCCTGACGACGGAGGAGACGTGGGGGTAGCAGGAGAGGTGCCGCCGACGCGGATGACGCGGGGCAGGACGTTGGCCCGGGTGGGTGTCCCGGCGGTCTGCTGGGGTGTGCTGTGGATGCTCACGAGGACTACTGTCCGCCGCCCAGTACCCTGGTACCAGTGTCTGCTTATCCTGGTACCAGGAGTACCTGGCAACGGGATGAGAACCGATGCATCCTGGGATACATGACCACCGCTGCGGCGTCCACCCCACCCCTGGAGCTCGTCCACTCGGCTCCCCCCTCCGGCCGGCCCGGCGAGCTGCGCCGTCGTGAGCTCGCCGCGTTCCTGCGCAGCCGACGTGAGCGCATCGCGCCGGAGCAGGTCGGCCTGCCCGCAGGCGGCCGACGCCGGACGCCCGGGCTGCGTCGCGAGGAGGTCGCGCAGCTCGCCGCTGTTGGCGTCACCTGGTACACGTGGCTGGAGCAGGCCCGCGACATCCAGGTCTCCACGCAGGTGCTCGACGCCATCGCGCGCGGCCTGCTGCTCGACCAGGTCGAGCGGCAGCATCTGTTCGTGCTGGCCGGTGCGAGCGACCCGGCCAGGCCGAAGGTGTGTCCGGTCGTCACCCCGGTGGTCCGCGCCATCCTCGACCAACTGGCGCCGATGCCCTCCCTGGTGCTGAACAGCCGCTTCGACGTCATCGCCAGCAACGACGTCTACTCCCGGATCGTGGGGGGCCTGGAGCGTTACGAGCCGGAGGAGCGCAACCTCCTCTGGCTGGCCTTCACCGAGCCGGGCTGGCGCACGCTGCTGCCGGACTGGGACGTCGCCGTCGGGCACATGGTGGCCAAGTTCCGGGTCGCGCTCGGCGACCACGTGGCCGAGCCCGGCTACAAATCGCTGCTCAAGCGCCTGCAGCTGGCTTCCCCCGAGTTCGCCGAGCAGTGGGAGCACCACGACGTGACCGGCTCCTCGGAGGGGCACAAGCGCTTCCTCAGCACCGAGGTCGGCCTGCTGAACTTCGAGTACACCAACCTGTGGCTCGGACCCCGTCCCGGCCACCGCATGATCACTTATGTTCCGGCGGACCCGGAGACCAGGGAGCGCGTGGCGCGACTGGCGGCGATGGGACACTAGAGGTTCTGCCTGCTTGCCTTGCGCCTTGCGTACCTGCCTGCCCTAGCGAAGGACCGCCCGGATGACCACCACGGACACCGCTGCCCCGGTGGCGCCCGCCACCGCCGCACCGCTGCGCCTCGGCGCGCTGGAGGTCTGGCCGCCGGTCGTGCTCGCGCCGATGGCGGGGATCACGAACGCGCCCTTCCGCACGCTCTGCCGCGAGCAGAGCGGTGGCAAGGGGCTGTTCGTCTCGGAGATGATCACCACCCGGGCCCTGGTCGAGCGCAACGCCAAGACCATGCAGCTGATCCACTTCGACCCGAGCGAGCAGCCGCGATCCGTCCAGCTCTACGGCGTCGACCCGGAGACGGTCGGGCGCGCGGCGAAGATGATCGCCGAGGAGGGCCTGGCCGACCACATCGACCTCAACTTCGGCTGCCCGGTCCCCAAGGTCACCCGCAAGGGCGGCGGCTCGGCCCTGCCCTACAAGCGGAACCTGCTCCGTGACATCCTCCGCCAGGCCGTGCGCAACGCGGGCGACCTGCCGGTGACCATGAAGATGCGCATGGGCATCGACGACGACCACATCACCTACCTCGACGCCGGGCGCATCGGCGCAGAGGAGGGCGTGGCGGCGATCGCCCTGCACGGGCGCACCGCGATCCAGCACTACAGCGGCCAGGCCGACTGGTCCGCGATCGCCCGCCTGCGCGAGACCGTCCCCTCCCACGTGCCGGTGCTCGGCAACGGCGACATCTGGTCGGCGGACGACGCCGCGCGGATGGTCCGCGAGACGGGCTGCGACGGCGTGGTGGTCGGCCGCGGCTGCCTCGGTCGGCCGTGGCTCTTCAAGGAGCTGGTCAGCGTCTTCGAGGGAGAGATCGACTACGCGCGCCCCGACTTCGGCTACGTGGCCCGGACGATGGTGCGCCACGCGGAGCTGCTGGGGGAGTGGATCGGCGACGAGAAGCGCGGCGTCGTGGACTTCCGCAAGCACGTGGCCTGGTACACCAAGGGCTTCTCGGTCGGCTCGGAGCTGCGCAACGCGCTGGCGACCACCTCCTCCCTGGCGGAGCTGGAGGACCACCTCTCCCGCATCGACGCCGCTCAGCACTGGCCGGACAGTGCCGACGGCCCGCGCGGCCGCACTTCGGGCGCGGCCCGCGTCGTGCTGCCGGAGGGCTGGCTTGACGACCCGTACGACTGCGCCGTGCCGTCGGCGGATGCCGAGCTGGACACCTCCGGCGGCTGAGACCGACCGGCGTTCGCCCGTGCGCTGTCCTGCTGCGCGCAGTGTGGCCTCTCGTTGGGAACGGAGGGTGGACGCCGCGCGACGGATGGTGAGACCCGGTACGTACGAGGGGTGAGACGGGCCTGCAAACGAGGCGTGACTCCGGCCACATTCGCGGTCACTTTGCGTCAGATGGACGTAAAACCGCAGGTGGCGCGGGGTGTGAAACGCTTCCCGAACGTTCCCTCACGTCTCGCGCCCCGGTTGTGTCCACTACATCAAGCCAAGGCAACACGTTCGTCGCCGACCGTGTGGCGGACTCCAGCATTCTGTGATCTTCTGGTTTCCCCGCGTTCAACCTATGAACGCGAGCTAGCGTCAGGGCGACGATTTTACTTTCGCAGGCGAAGGCCGATTCCGGGCTTTCGATCTCGCTGGTTACCTGTCGGTACCAGCCACTGACGGCCTAGTGGGGGCAGCCAACTGCCTTTGATCTGGGTATGTTCTCCGGCGTCAGGGCAACCGTGCGGCAGGAGACCGGCTCGTGGCCACTCAGGGCAAGTTGGAAAAGTTCGTCTTCGACTTCACCGAGGGCAACAAGGACCTCAAGGATCTTCTCGGCGGCAAGGGCGCGAACCTCGCCGAGATGACCAATCTCGGGCTCCCCGTCCCTCCGGGGTTCACCATCACGACCGAGGCCTGCAAGGTCTACCTCGAGACCGGCGCCGAGCCGGACGCGCTGCGGGACGAGGTGAGTGCGCACCTCGTCGCGCTGGAGGCGGCCATGGGCAAGAAGCTCGGCGACGCCGCCGACCCGCTTCTCGTCTCGGTCCGTTCCGGGGCCAAGTTCTCCATGCCCGGCATGATGGACACGGTCCTCAACATCGGCCTCTCGGACGCCTCGGTGGCCGGTCTGGTCAAGCAGAGCGGCAACGAACGCTTCGCGTGGGACTCTTACCGACGTCTTGTGCAGATGTTCGGCAAGACCGTGCTGGGCGTCGAGGGCGAGCTCTTCGAGGAGGCCCTGGACGAGGTCAAGCGGGCCAAGGGCACCGCGAACGACCTCGACCTGGACGCCAAGGACCTCAAGGCCCTGGTCAAGACCTTCAAGAAGATCGTCAAGGACCACACGGGCCGCGACTTCCCGCAGGACCCGCGTGAGCAGATGGACCTCGCCGTCGACGCCGTCTTCGACTCCTGGAACAGCGACCGGGCCAAGCTCTACCGCCGCCAGGAGCGCATCCCGCACGACCTGGCCACCGCGGTCAACATCTGCACCATGGTCTTCGGCAACCTCGGCGAGGACTCCGGCACCGGCGTCGCCTTCACCCGTGACCCGGCCTCGGGACACGAGGGCGTCTACGGCGACTACCTGCAGAACGCCCAGGGCGAGGACGTCGTCGCCGGCATCCGCAACACGGTGCTGCTGGCCGAGCTGGAGCAGCTCGACAAGAAGTCGTACGACGAGCTCATGGCCATCATGCAGAAGCTCGAGAACCACTACCGCGACCTCTGCGACATCGAGTTCACCATCGAGCGCGGCAAGCTCTGGATGCTGCAGACCCGCATCGGCAAGCGCACCGCCGCCGCCGCGTTCCGGATCGCCGTCCAGCTGGTCGACCAGGGCCTGATCGACCTGGACGAGGCGCTGCACCGGGTCAACGGCGCGCAGCTCGCGCAGCTGATGTTCCCGCGCTTCGACGAGGACGCGAAGTCCGAGCGGATCGGCTGGGGCATCGCGGCCTCGCCCGGCGCCGCTGTCGGCAAGGCCGTCTTCGACTCCTACACCGCGGTGAAGTGGTCCCGCTCCGGCGAGCAGGTCATCCTGGTCCGCCGCGAGACCAACCCGGACGACCTCGACGGCATGATCGCCGCCAACGGAATCCTCACCTCGCGCGGCGGCAAGACCTCGCACGCCGCCGTCGTCGCCCGCGGCATGGGCAAGACCTGTGTCTGCGGCGCCGAGGAGCTCGAGGTCGACACCAAGAAGCGCCGGTTCACCACCGCCGACGGACGGGTCGTCGAAGAGGGCGACCTGATCTCCATCGACGGCTCCACCGGCAAGGTCTACCTCGGTGAGGTACCGGTCGTACCGAGCCCGGTCGTCGAGTACTTCGAGGGCACCCTGCACGCCGGCGCCGACGAGGAGGGCGGCCTGGTCCGGGCGGTCCACCGCCTCATGTCGCACGCCGACTCGGTCCGCCGCCTGCGGGTCCGCGCCAACGCCGACAACGCCGAGGACGCCAACCGCGCCCGTCGCTACGGCGCCCAGGGCATCGGCCTGTGCCGCACCGAGCACATGTTCCTCGGCGAGGAGCGCCGCAAGTCGGTCGAGCGGCTGATCCTGGCCGACAACGACGCGGACCGCGAGGCCGCGCTCTCCGTCCTGCTGCCGCTGCAGAAGAACGACTTCGTCGAGCTCTTCACGGCCATGGACGGCCTGCCGGTCACGGTCCGCCTGCTGGACCCGCCGCTGCACGAGTTCCTGCCCGACATCACCGAGCTCTCGGTGCGCGTCGCGCTCGCCGAGGCCCGCAAGGACTCGAACGAGAACGACCTGCGCCTGCTCCAGGCCGTGCACCGGCTGCACGAGCAGAACCCGATGCTGGGTCTGCGCGGCGTCCGCCTGGGTCTGGTCATCCCCGGCCTCTTCTCGATGCAGGTCCGGGCGATCGCCGAGGCCGCGGCCGAGCGCAAGCTCAACGGCGGCGACCCGCGTGCCGAGATCATGATCCCGCTCGTGGGCACGGTCCAGGAGCTGGAGATAGTGCGGGACGACGCGGAGCAGGTCCTCGCCGAGGTCCAGGCCGCGACCGGGGTCAACCTGAAGATCTCGCTCGGCACCATGATCGAGCTGCCGCGTGCCGCGGTGACCGCCGGTCAGATCGCCGAGGCCGCCGAGTTCTTCAGTTTTGGCACCAACGACCTGACCCAGACGGTCTGGGGCTTCAGCCGCGACGACGTCGAGGCCAGCTTCTTCACCGCCTACCTGGAGAAGGGCATCTTCGGGGTCTCCCCGTTCGAGACCATCGACCGCGACGGCGTCGGCGCGCTGGTCAAGCACGCCGTGACGGAGGGCAGGAAAACCCGCCCCGACCTCAAGCTCGGCGTCTGCGGCGAGCACGGCGGCGACCCGGAGTCGGTCCACTTCTTCCACGAGGTCGGGCTGGACTACGTGTCCTGCTCTCCCTTCCGGATCCCGGTGGCGCGCCTGGAGGCAGGCCGCGCCGCCATCGAGACGGCGGGCAGCGACTCGCGCTGACATACCCTCACCCGGTCCCTCATCGGGTGCCAGCGCGAGGTAACCCCCCTCCGAATCGTCACCGTCCCCGACCAAGGATGAGTTGATGCAAGGACGGAGGGGGCGCTGCCCGCACCGAACGTCTGCTGCGGAGCTCGGCGCAGAGTAGCCGCAGCGGACTCCCGCCGGGGCGGGAACGGACAACGGCGTCCGTTCCCGCCCCGGCTTTGTGCTGCGGGTCGTTATGTCGAGTCATTTATTGCGGCGCGCTGACACTTTGTTTCCGGAGCCTCAGAGTTCGCTCTGAGCCGGGGGACGTGCTCTTGAACACGGGGTGTCAGATCACTAACGTCTCGGAACACCAGAGCAACCCTTCACCGTGGTGACACCATCCAGCCGCTTGGCCAGCGGCGTTGCACAGCCCTCCCGCTCCCCATCGAGAAGGGCACTACCCGTGCTTCGTTCCGCACTCGTCGCCGCCGGCGCCACCGCGCTTGCCGCTGCCACCATGCTCGCCGCCTCACCTGCCGGCGCCAACGAGCTCGCGCCGCACCACATGAACCCCCACTTCGCCGCGGCCGCCACCACCGGCAGTGGCAACCTTGCGTACAAGGGTGGCAACGTCGTCACGAGCCCGACCGTCTACGTCGTCTACTGGGGCAGCCAGTGGGGCAGCGGCTCGACCGTCACCAACGACCCGGCCGGTGAGGCCCCGCTGCAGCTGAGCTTCTTCCAGCACGCCTACGGCAACGGTGACACCTGGTCCAACTCGCAGACCCAGTACTGCCAGGGCGTGGCCGTCGGCACCACCCAGTGCAACGGCGCCGGCACGGCGGTCGGGCACCCGGCGTCCAACCCGGTCGGCGGCACCTGGCTCGACAGTGGCGTCACCGCGCCGAAGCGGATCGGCACCTCGCAGATAGCCGCCGAGGCGGTGCGCGCGGCCGCCCACTTCGGGGTCTCCGGCGACAACGTCCAGATCATCGTCGACGTCCCGCAGGGCCTCTCGCCCTCCGGCTTCAAGACGCAGTACTGCGCCTGGCACGACCACACCACGACCGGGACGGGCGCGGACCTCCCGTACACCAACATGCCGTACGTCTCGGACGCGGGCTCCGGCTGTGGCGCGAACTTCGTGGCCACCGGCGGCACCGGTGTCAACGGCGCGACCGAGGGTGTCACCATCGTCGGCGGTCACGAGTACGCCGAGACGCTGACCGACCCGGCGCCCAGCAGCGGCTGGGTGGACTCGACCGGATACGAGACCGGCGACAAGTGCGCCTGGATCGCCAGCGGCCAGGGTGCGTCCTCGATCATCAGCCTGAACGGCGCGAACTTCGCAGTTCAGTCGCTGTGGAGCAACAACTTCAGCGGCGGTGCGGGTGGTTGCGTGACCTCCTACACCAGCGCGACGAACCAGCACTGACGCTGACACAGTCCTGAGGCCGAGTCCGCCGCCCTCCCCGGGTCGGGCTCGGCCTTCGGCCATTGCACGGAGGAGTATCCAGTGAACCGAGTTCTGCGCCTCTGCCCGGCCGCGCTGCTGCTGCTCGTCACGACGACGGCGTGCGACGCGGCTGCGTCGACTCCGCCGACGGCCGTCCCCACGCCGCAGGCGGTGGCCTGCACGAGGCTGCCGGACGCGGTGCTCCCGCACTCGGCGGGGATGCTGACGGAACAGCAGACCGGCGCGTACTGCCTGCCGCGCGGCGAGCGGGTGGACGTCTTCCTGACAGCGGCGAAGGGCGGTCAGTGGCAACCGGTCCACGCCTCCGGCGACGGCGTCCTCGCCCCGACGAGTACCGGCGTGATGACCGCGCCGCTCGGGGTGACCCCCGCGATGTTCATCGGCGCGACGGACGGCACGGCGGTGCTGACCAGCGGGACCGCCTCCGGAGCGACCTGGAAGGTCACCGTCGTCGTCAAGGGCTAGTTGCATCTCCCCCAGGGGCGCGAGGAACTGCGCGACAAGCCACCCACGCAGGTGTCTGGCCGAACGCGCAGGGCCATCCGCACAGGGTGGTTTCTCGCGCAGTTCCCCGCGCCCCTGAGGAGGTGCAACCGGCCCTGCGTCTTAACCTGTCGCGCCCACGCGCCGGAGGCGGCACCTCGGCTACGCCGAGATGAGCGGGCGGGTGCTCAGGACCGGGGTTGGGCCGGTCAGGACGCGGCGTTCGAGGGAGGTCCGCGCTTCGGGCCATTCCTCGTCGAGGATGCTGTAGAAGGCCGTCCCGCGGACCATGCCGTCGAGGCCACGGGTGTGCATGCGGTGCACGCCCTCCAGGACGGCGCCGAGGCGTTCGATCGCCGCGCGCGAGCGCACGTTGCGGGCGTCGGCGCGCATGGAGACGCGGCGGACGCCCCATGTCTCGAACGCGTGACGCAGCATCAGGAGCTTGGCCTCGGTGTTGATCCCGGTGCCCTGGGCCCGTGAGGAGAGCCAGGTGGCGCCGATCTCGGTGGCGTCGGGGATCGCCGTCAGCGGGTCGCCCACCGGACCGCGCGGGGCCGGCGGCCAGATGACCGGGCCCTGCCAGTAGTCCAGTTCCAGGAACCGGGTCGAGCCGACCACCACACCGTCGGTGGCTCTCACCGTGGCGAAGGGCAGCGCCCGGCCCGCCGCCTGGGCGGTCAGCGCTTCGTTGACGTAACGTTCCGTCGCCTCGACGCCATGGGGCACCGGCGTGAAGGCATAGCTGCTGCGGTCCTCAGCCGCGGCCGCGGCCAGGGCCTCGATGTGCCGCTCGGCGAGCGGCTCCAGCCGCACAGTGCGGCCGCAGAGGAAGACGGGTACGGGCACTTGGCCTTAGGTCCTTCGGCGGGTGGGGTCGGGAGACTTGCCCCCCGGCGCGTTTTGGGTACGGCGACGGATCGCGTTCGCCGTGGGGCGCGCGGGGAGCGAGGGGACAGTGTGTGTCCGAAAGATGGCCGAGGAGGAAACGAGAGCGCGAAGGACAGCGGGCGGCCAAGTGAAGGCAAGGTGCGAAGCGAGGGTCGTGCGGGCCGTCTCCACGCAGCGTGCGGGTTGCCGAGAGTGGAGTGCAGCGAGAGGACCATACCCGGCCTGAGGGTCTAAGTCACCCCAGCCGCGCGAATCCGACGTGCACGGCGTGTCCGAGGGGCGCGCGGAGGGCATTCGCGCACCGAGTTGGGGAATGAACGTACGTTCCGGGATGCTTGAACCAGGGTAAAAGAAGCTGTTTCCGCCGGACGGCGACACGCGTCGCAGGACGGCAACGGACAGCTATGGACAGGGAGTGGGGCGCAGGTGCTGGAACCGCAGGGGCTGTACGCATTCGAGCCGGACGCCGAGGAGCTGGCTGCGGACGCCTCGATCCTGCTGCACTTCTTCGAGGGCTTCATGGACGCGGGCGAGACCGGAGAGCAGATCGTCGCCGAGCTGCTCGACGACCCTGAGCGCAGGCTCGTCGCCCGCTTCGACGCCGACCGTCTGGTGGACTACCGGGCCCGCCGTCCGGTGATGGTCTTCGACCACGACCACTGGGCCTCCTACGAGGCCCCCACGATCGATCTGTACCGGGTCCACGACGCCGTCGGCGCGCCCTTCCTGCTGCTGACCGGGCCGGAGCCGGACGTCGAGTGGGAGCGCTTCGCCGCGGCTGTGAAGGACGTCGTGGAGCGGCTGGGCGTGCGCCTCGCGGTCACCTTCCACGGCGTCCCGATGGGCGTCCCGCACACGCGCCCGGTCGGGCTCACCCCGCACGGCAACCGCAAGGAGCTGCTGGGCACGCACCCGCGCTGGTTCGAGAAGGTCCAGGTTCCGGCCAGCGCCGGGGCGATGCTGGAGTATCGCCTCGACGAGGCCGGGCACGGCGTCATCGGCTTCGCCGCCCACGTCCCGCACTATCTCGCGCGCACGCCCTACCCGCAGGCCGCCGTGGCCGCGCTGGAGGCCGTCCAGTCCGCGACGGGTCTGATGCTGCCCGGCACGGGCCTGCGCGAGCGGATGGACGACGTGCGCGCCGACATCGACCAGCAGATCGCCGAGGGCGACGCGGAGCTGCGCGGCGCGATCCTGGGCCTGGAGCAGCAGTACGACGCGGTCGCCGGCGCGGCCGACCGGGAGAACCTGCTGGCGGAGCCGGTCGAGCTGCCCTCCGCGGACGAGCTCGGCCGCGCGTTCGAGGAGTTCCTGGCGGAGCACGGCGACCGGGACGAGTGACGAGTAACGACTGATGGCGGTGGCCCTGGTCGACGACGTGTCGTCGACCAGGGCCACCGCCATCAGGGGCCGGGGGCAGCCGTCAGCTGTGGGGCCTGCCCGGCGTCGCGAGGACGCCGAGGCTGATCGTGGAGGCCGCGCTCTTCACGACCGGTGAGGGCGAGCTGGTGGGCGGTGCCGCGGCCATCTGCGGGGCCATGAGCTGATCGTTCAGCCAGGGGAAGATCACCGGATAGAGGCCGCGCCAGGTGTTCCAGTTGTGGCCGCCGTCCTTCAGCACGATGGGTGCCGGCATCTGCACGGGCCACTTCACCGCCTTGCGCAGCGCCTCGACGTTGGCCGGGGTGCTGAACCGGTCGCTCTTGCTCGTGGCCAGCAGGATCGACACGTCGGCGTTCTTCGCCCGGGCGGCGATGGCCAGCGGGTTCTGCGTCGCCCTGATCTTCGGGTCGCGGATGGTCCCCGGGTCCCCGCGGAAGTCGTCGGGGCTGAGGCCCACGGCGGCGCCGAAGGTCGTCGGGTACTGCAGGGTGAGCTTGGGGGCGCAGTAACCGCCGGTGGAGTAGCCGACCAGGCCCCAGCCGTGCGCGTTCTTGATGACGCGGAACTGGCTCTTGATCATGTTCGGTACGTCGACGCCGAGCCAGGTGCCGTTCTTGGCCTTGCCGACGTCGGTGCAGTCCGTGTTCTGGCCGCTGGGGGTGATGCTCGGAATCACCACGATGGCGGGCTTGAGGGTGCCGTTCGCCATCATCTGCTCCAGCACGCCGGGCACGCCGCCGCCGCCGATCCACGACCAGGGGCTGCCCGGGTAACCGGGGAGCAGCATGATCACGGGAAAGTCGTAGCTGCGGAACTGCGGATCGTTGTACTGCGGCGGAGTCCATACGAGCATCTCGCCGCCCATGCCCGACGCCTTGCCGTAGAAACCGGCCCGCTGGAACCCGGCCCGGTCGTTGGAGAACTTGAGCCCCTGGTTCCTGTCCTGGCTCGCGATCGGGATGTTCGCCTGCTGCGACTGGCCGAAGAGGTCCGCCCACGAGGTGTAGAGGCCGTTGGCGTTGTTGATCCAGACCGCGACCACCGCGATCGCCGTCAACTGGCACACGCCGATCATTGCCAACCGGCTCGTCCAGCGAAGCCACTGCGGTCCCCGGATCATGCCCCACAGGACCAGGGTGCCCGCGACCGCGACGATGGTCGCGATGATGAGCAGGTAGAAGAAGGCTGTTCCGGTGAGGCTCACGTCTGGGTCTCTTCGCTTCGCAATCGGGAGATGGACAGGCCCGGTGGTCAGGATGCCCGCCGGCGGCGGGCATCGCAGGCAGCTTCATGCTATTTGCAGGCTAGCGATGACAGGTGAGCGGGAGCTCTTACCCGGACGTTCGTGACAGAACTGTCGAAGAACCTGTGAATGGCCACGTCGCGCCGCTCGACAGGTCCTGGTGGGCTCTGTCTATGATCCGTCGGGTGGACCGAGCGCAGCTGCGACGAATCTCACGCTCTGTTGGAGCGTTGGCTTTCGTTGTCTGCTTCCTGCTGGTTCTGGTGCATGGCGGGACGGGCGCGTCCGGAGCGGGACCCTCAACGGCCGAGGACCGGGCCGGTGGCCCCGCTGGTCCGCGCGGCCTCACCGGCCCGCGTGCCTCGGTGCCCGCGACGCTCGCCGGGCCGCAGGCCGCCCCGAACGGTCACAGCGCCGAGTTTCTCGGCCTGCCTGCGGTCGGCACCCTCTTCGTCGGCGACGGCTCCAACGGTCTCGGTCACCACTTCTGCACCGCGAGCGTCGTCGACTCGCCGGGCGGGGATGTGATCGCCACCGCCGCGCACTGCCTGAGCGACCCGGCCCAGGGGACCTCCACGGTGACGCCGGTCGTCTTCGTGCCCGGCTACCACGACGGACAGCAGCCTTTCGGGATCTGGAAGTCCAGCGCGATCCTGGTCGACCCCCACTGGGCGGCGAACAGCGACCCCGACTCCGACTTCGCCTTCGTGGTGGTCCACAAGGACGGCGACGCCGCGGCGCGGATCCAGGACGTGGTGGGCGCGGAGCGCATCGCCTTCGGCGCGGCCCGGCCGATGACGGTGGGTGTGATCGGTTACCCGGGCGCCACGGACCGGCCGATCTCATGCCTGAACACGCTGACGGCCTACAGCGCGACGCAGTCGGAGTTCGACTGCACCGGGTTCACCGACGGCACCAGCGGCGGCCCGCTGCTGCGCGGCATCGACCCGGTGACCGGCCTGGGGACCATGGTCGGGGTGATAGGGGGGTACCAGGAGGGCGGCGACTCGGACGACGTCTCCTACTCGGCCGCCTTCGCCGACCGCGCCCAGGCCCTCTACACCCAGGCCGCAGCGGCGGGCGCGCCCTCGGCGTCCGCCGCGGCAACGCCGCCCGGGCCGGGGTCCGGCTCGTCTTCGGCTTCGCCGTCCGCCTCGCAGCCCTGACACTGCGCCTGCGCGCCGCGCGGCGCGGGCCGTGAGTCGGCGGGCGGGTATCTCGCCGCCGTCCGCAGGCGGTCGGTCCGCTGACGCTGTGCCCGCAGCAGGGCGGCTGCCGTGAGTAGCTCGACGGGCACCCGCCTCGCGGCCAGCTGCCAGCCACCGTCCGCCTCTTTGCCCTGAGGCAGTGCCTGCGCGGCGCGTGCCGTGCACTGGCCCCCGGGTATCTCGCCGCCGACCGCAGGCCGTCGGTCCGCTGACGCTGTGCCCGCAGGGCGGTTGCCGTGAGTCGGTCGCCGGCACCGCCTCGCGGCCGGCCGTGGGTCCGCTCACGCAGTGCCCGTGCGCTCGGGCCGCGGTGTCCAGAGGGCTCTCGATCTTCGTAGCGGCGCAGGAGTGCGCTCGGTAGCCTGATCCGCTGCGGGGCTACGTCGTCGCGCGGTGCTGAGGGGGAATCCATGGAGCAGGCGGCCGCGCCGTACGTCGAGCCGCGCTATGCCACCGCGCTGCGGGCCGGGCTGGAGGTGGTCGGCTGGATCGGGTTGCCGATCGCGCTCTGGTCGCACTCGATCCTGCTCGCCATCGGCGTGGACGTGTTGCTGATCGGCGTCCCCGCCGTGCTGCAGACGCCCGGGGACAAGCCGGGGACGGTCATCGCCGTGCCCGGGTAGGTGACCGTCGTGATGGTCCTCGCCGAGCTCGGCGGTGCCGTCGCTGCCGCCTGGCTGCTCTTCTGGAGCTGGGTCGCCGTGCTGGTCACCGTTCTCGCGCTGGCCTGCTGTGTCACAGAGCTACCCCGCTGGCGGCGGCTTCTGCGCGCCTGACCGGACGTCGGACGGGGCACCGGACTGCGAGCCTGACCCGCCGTGTCGGCCCAGCGCGTTACCGTGGCGTGGATGGACGAAACCGCGCAGGTCACCAGCTACAGCCCCGCCGCGCAGGCGCGTTGGGTGGAGGAGCCGGACAAGCGTCCCGGCCGCACCGCGTTCCAGCGCGACCGCGCGCGGGTGCTGCACTCCGCCGCCCTGCGCAGGCTCGCCGGGACGACGCAGGTCGTCGCCCCGCTGGAGAACGACTTCCCGCGGACCAGGCTCACGCATTCGCTGGAGTGCGCCCAGGTCGGGCGGGAGCTGGGGGCCGCGCTCGGCTGTGATCCGGATCTGGTCGAGACGGCCTGCCTCGCGCACGACATCGGCCACCCGCCCTTCGGCCACAACGGCGAGGAGGCCCTGGACAAGGCCGCCCAGGCCTGCGGCGGTTTCGAGGGCAACGCGCAGAGCCTGCGCATCCTCACCAGGCTCGAGCCCAAGCGCTTCGTCCCGCACGCGGAAGCCGACGGCCGCCCGATCAGCGTCGGCCTCAACCTGACCAGAGCGACACTCGACGCAGCGACCAAGTACCCGTGGCGGCGCGGCGCGCACCCCGAGCTGCCGCACAAGTACGGCGTGTACGAGGAGGACCAGGGCGTCTTCGCCTGGCTGCGGCAGGGCGCGCCCGCGAACCGGCGCTGCTTCGAGGCGCAGGTGATGGACTGGTCGGACGACGTCGCCTACTCGGTCCACGACGTGGAGGACGGCCTGCACGCCGGCCACCTGGACCCGACCGCGCTCGCCTCCGGCACCGAGCGCGCCGAGCTGTGCAAGGTCGCCGCCCGCTACGCGCCCAACGCCGACCCGGACGAGTTCGCCGACGCGCTGGACCGGCTCCGGGCCGAGGAGTGGTGGCCGCACAGCTACAACGGCTCCGCCCGCGACCGGGCCCGCCTCAAGGACATGACCAGTCAGCTGATCGGCCGCTTCTGTACCGCCGCCGAGGCGGCCACGCGCGCCGCACACGGGCCCGGGCCACTGACCCGCTACCAGGCGGATCTCATCGTGCCGCGCACGGTCCGGCTGGAGTGCGCCGTGCTCAAGGCGGTGGCGGACCGCTACGTCATGCAGCGTGACGACCAGGAGCTGCTGCGCCAGCGGCAGCGCGTGGTGATCGGCGAGCTGGCCCAGGCCCTGGTCAGGTCTGCGCCCGAGGGCCTTGATCCGGTCTTCCGCACGCTCTACGAGGAGGCCGCCGACGACGCCGGGCGGCTGCGCGCGGTGATCGACCAGATCGCGACCCTCACCGACGCCTCGGCGCTGGCCCGGCACCGAGCGCTCACCAGGATCACATGATCTTCATGACTTCCTGACACCCGGCAGGACGAAGGCAGCCACATGACGAACGATCAGTGACGCCCTCTTCACCTCGGGGTGGCCATGCGGGAGGCTCGCAGGAGCGCCCGGGCACGGACCACCCACCCACGGGGCGCCGAGGGACAGCGGGACGAGCACCGAGCGAGCCGACAGAGGAGAACGGGACATGGCGGACGCGCACGCGACGATGGTGATCGTCGGGGCCGGACTGGCCGGCGCAAAGGCTGCGGAGACCCTGCGCGCGGAGGGCTTCACCGGCCGCGTGATACTGATCGGCGCCGAGCGCGACCAGCCGTACGAGCGTCCCCCGCTCTCCAAGGGCTACCTGGCCGGTACGACCGAGCGGGCGGAGGTCTTCGTGCACGACTCCGCCTGGTACGCGGCGCACGACGTCGAGCTGCATCTGGGCTCGCCCGTCGTCGGCCTGGACCGGCAGGCGCGCGAGCTCAGGCTCGGCGGAGACGGCGGCGTCATCGGCTACGACCGACTGCTGCTGGCGACCGGCTCCGCCCCACGGCAGTTGGACATCCCCGGCACGGCTCTGGGGGGCGTCCACTATCTGCGCCGGCTGGCCGACTCCGAGCGGCTGCGGGCGACGCTGCAGACGCTCGGGCGGGAGAACGGCACGCTGGTCGTGGTCGGCGCGGGCTGGATCGGCCTGGAGGTGGCCGCCGCCGCGCGCGGCTACGGCGCGGAGGTCACCGTCGTCGAGCCGCAGTCCACGCCGCTGCAGGCCGCGCTCGGCCCGGAGCTCGGCGCGTTCTTCGCGGAGCTGCACCAGGACCGGGGCGTGAAGTTCCACTTCGGCGCGACGGTCAGCGAGATCGAGGGCCGCGACGGGATGGTCCTCGCCGTGCACACCGACGACGGCGAGGAGCACCCCGCGCACGCGGTGCTGATCGGGGTCGGCGCGATCCCGGAGACCGGGCTGGCCGAGCAGGCGGGCCTGGAGCTGGCCCCGCGCGAGGAAGGCGGCGGCATCGCCGTCGACGCCTCGCTGCGCAGCTCCGACCCGGCGATCTTCGCTGCCGGAGACGTCGCGGGCGCCTGGCACCCGCTTTTCGAGCGCCGTCTCCGCGTCGAGCACTGGGCCAACGCGTTGAACGGCGGCCCGGCGGCGGCGCGCTCGATGCTCGGGCAGGAGGTCGTCTACGACCGCGTGCCCTACTTCTACTCGGACCAGTACGACCTCGGCATGGAGTACTCGGGCTTCGCCGCGCCCGGCGAGTACGAGCGCGTGGTGCTCAGGGGCGACGCGGGCAAGCGCGAGTTCCTGGCCTTCTGGCAGGGGAGCGACGGCCGGGTGCTGGCGGGCATGAACGTGAACGTGTGGGACGTCACAACGCCGATCCAGGCCCTGGTCCGGTCCCGCCTCCCGGTCGACCCCGACCGCCTCGCCGACCCCTCCGTCCCGCTGGAGCAGTTGCTGGGGCAGTAGCGCTGCTCCGACGTCGCTGGATTGTCCTGGTGCGCCCGTAGACTGCAGAGCGTGGCGGGACGCATCAAGGACGAGGACGTGCAGGCGGTGAAGACCGCGCTGCGGATCGACGCTGTCGTCGGCGAGTACGTCCAGCTCGCCAACGGCGGCGGCGGCCAGCTCAAGGGCCTGTGCCCGTTCCACGACGAGAAGTCCGCGTCCTTCTACGTGAACCCGAGCAAGGGCGTCTACAACTGCTTCGGCTGCCAGGAGAGCGGCGACACCATCGGCTTCGTGATGAAGCTCGAACACCTCTCCTTCGTGGAGACGGTGGAGCGGCTCGCGCCGTCGGTCGGCATCACGCTGCGATACGAGGGCGGCTCCTACGTCCCCGGCCGCCAGCAGGGTGAGCGCACCCGACTGCTGGAGATCAACAAGCTGGCCTCCGCCTGGTTCCAGGAGCAGCTGAACAGCCCCGAGGCCGAGATCGGCCGCCGCTTCCTCAAGGAGCGCGGCTTCGAGCGCGAGGCCGCCGCCCACTTCGGCGTCGGCTACGCGCCCGCCGGGTTCGAGAACCTCACCCGGGTCCTGCGCGGCAGCGGCTACAGCGACCGTGAGCTGCTGCTCTCCGGCATCTGCTCGGAGGGCCGCCGCGGCCCGATGGACCGGTTCCGGGCCCGGCTGATCTGGCCGATCCGCGACCTGACCGGCGAGGTCGTCGGCTTCGGCGCGCGCCGCCTGCGCGAGGACGACACCGGGCCGAAGTACCTCAACACACCGGAGACCCCGCTCTACAAGAAGTCCCACGTCCTGTACGGGATCGAGCTGGCCAAGAAGGAGATCGCCAAGACCGGCCGGGCCGTCGTCGTCGAGGGCTACACGGATGTGATGGCCTGTCACCTGGCGGGCGTCCCCTCGGCGGTGGCGACCTGCGGCACCGCCTTCGGCGAGGACCACATCAAGATCCTGCGCCGGCTGCTGATGGACACCTCCGCCTGGAAGGGCGAGATCGTCTTCACCTTCGACGGCGACGCGGCCGGTCAGAAGGCCGCGCTGCGGGCCTTCGAGGACGACCAGAAGTTCGCGGCCCGGACCTCCATCGCGGTCAGCCCCGGCGGCATGGACCCGTGCGAGCTGCGCATCGCCGAGGGCGACGACGCGGTCCGCAACCTGATCGAACACCCGGTCCCGCTCTTCGAGTTCGCCATCAAGGCGGCCGTGGGCAGCCACAACCTGGAGAGCGCGGAGGGCCGAGCCGCCGCGCTGGAGCAGTCGGCGCCGATCGTGGCGCGGATCAAGGACCGGTCCATCCAGCACGAGTACGCGGTGCGGCTGGCGGGGCTGCTGGGCATCCTCGACGAGCAGTTCGTGGTGCGGCGGGTCGGTCAGCTCGCGCGCTGGGAGGCCCGGCGCGAGGCGGCGGGCGGCGGCGCGGGCGGTCAGCAGCGGCGGCAGGAGCAGGCGCCGCAGGCGGCACCGCAGCGGCCCGCGTTCCGGCTGGACGCGCGCAACCCGGCCCAGTTCGTCGAACGCGAACTGCTCAAGCTGGCCCTTCAGTTCCCCGTACTGGTCGCCCCGGTGCTGGACGCCTTCGCACCCGAGGAGTTCCCCACGCCGCCCTACGCCGCCGTGCGCGCGGCGATCACGGCGGCCGGCGGGGTCACCGCGGGGGCGGCAGCCGCGGACGTCTGGGTCGACGTGCTGCGCGAGGTCGCACCGGACGACGCCGTGCGCGGCCTGATCACCGAGCTGGCGGTCGAACCGGTGCGGACCAGGCGGGCGCCGGACGCCGTCTACGCGGGGGAGTTCCTGGTCAAGCTGCGGCTCCAGGCGGTGGAGCGGCGGGTGGCCGCATGCCGGGGGCAGCTGCAGCGGCTGGGCTCGAACGCGGACCCGGCGCAGCAGGCGGCCGTCCAGGGCGAGCTGTGGATGTTGCAGCAGTACGGCCAGACGCTCCGATCCCGTGGCGCGGAAGGGCTCTGACGGAGCGTCCGGAGATCGTTCCTCTTTACCCTAGGTGACCGCTCCTTTACAGAAACTCTCCGCACGGGTCTCTGCTGCCGCCCCGGGCCTGCCGCACACTGGTCTCGGTGCCCCATTCCTCTCAGTCGCGCGCCGTCGACCCCGGCGGTGCCGCGCCCCAGGCTTCCCGGACGGAGGGCGGCGAACCGCCCCGCGTCCCGATGCCGCGTGTCCCGATCGCCGCCCCCCAGCAGGCGTCGGCCCCTCCTCCGGGGCGTCCTCCGGCGCCGGAAGGGATGGACGTGGACGTTGCCACGGCCCTCTACCCCCCCTCGACCGTTCCCGTTCCACGACCGCCAGCTCTGGAGTCGGTCCCCGCAACCGACCCGCCCCCGCCTGCTCCCCTCCCGGTGGAGGAACCGACCCAGGACGACCTGCGCGCGGTCGAGGACGAGCCGCTGCCGTCACTCGACGACAGCGGCGGCCCCTCGGCGGACCTCTTCCGCCAGTACCTGCGCGAGATCGGCCGCATTCCGCTGCTGACGGCGGCGGACGAGGTCGAACTGGCCCGCCGCGTCGAGGCCGGTCTCTTCGCGGAGGAGTACCTGGCGCTCCGTCACGACATCGTGGACGACCAGCTCGCCGACGAGCTGGACCAGCTGATCGTCCGCGGCAGGATGGCCAAGCGCCGCCTGATCGAGGCGAACCTGAGGCTGGTCGTCTCGGTGGCCAAACGCTATGTCGGCCGCGGCCTGACCATGCTGGACCTGGTCCAGGAGGGCAACCTCGGGCTGATCCGCGCGGTGGAGAAGTTCGACTACGCGCGGGGCTACAAGTTCTCGACGTACGCGACCTGGTGGATCCGCCAGGCGATGAGCCGCGCGCTGGCCGACCAGGCCCGGACCATCCGGGTGCCGGTGCATGTGGTTGAGCTGATCAACCGGGTGGTGCGGGTCCAGCGGCGGCTGCTCCAGGAGCGCGGAGCGGAGCCGAGCACGGCGGATGTGGCAGCGGTGCTGGACCTGGCGCCGGAGCGGGTGATGGAGGTACTGCGGCTGGCGCAGGAACCGGTCTCGCTGCATGCGCCGGTGGGGGAGGAGGACGACGTCGCGCTCGGTGATCTCATCGAGGACGGAGACGCGGCTTCGCCGGTGGAGTCGGCGGCGTTCCTGCTGCTGCGCGAGCATCTTGAGGCGGTCCTCAACACCCTGGGCGAACGCGAACGCAAGGTGGTCCAGCTCCGGTACGGCTTGGCGGACGGCCGTCCGCGCACGCTGGAGGAGATCGGACGGCTCTTCGGGGTCACGCGCGAACGCATCCGCCAGATCGAGTCGAAGACCTTGAACAAGCTCCGCGACCACGCCTTCGCGGACCAACTCCGCGGCTATCTCGACTGAAACGGCGCGCAGCGTAGGGCAACTGCTCAGGTTGCACCTCCAGGGGCGCGGGGAACTGCGCGACAAGCCACCCACGGAGCTGGCAGACCGAACGTGCAGGGCCATCCGCGCAGGGTGGTTGCTCGCGCAGTTCCCCGCGCCCCTGGAGGTGCAACCCAAGCTCAGCGTGAAGAGTTGAGCTCCGGGTGGGTCTGCTTCAGGATCGCCTGGTACTGCGCGCGGACCGCGCTGCCGACCGCGGCGTCGTCCGTGGGGTCGAGGACAGTGTGAGGCGTCGGCGGTTCCCAGGTCGGGGGCTCGGCGGTGCCCGCCAGGGCCCACGCGGCTTGGCGCGCCGCGCCGATCGCTGCGAACTCGGCCTGCGCCGGGACCACCACAGGGACCCCGAAGATGCCCGGCGCAGCCGCCTGCACGGCCGGCAGGCGGCTCGCCAGGCCCGTCAGGAAGACCCGGCGGACCGGGACCCCCGCCGCGCGCAGCGCGTCCAGCGCGTCGGCGAGGCCACAGAGCATGCCCTCCACCGCCGCGCGGGCCATGTGCTCCGGCTTCATCGACTCCACCCGCAGCCCCGCCAGCGTGCCGGCGGCATGCGGGAGTGGTGGCGTGCGCTCGCCCTCCAGGAAGGGCAGCAGGACCAGGCCGTACGCGCCGGGTGTCGAGCGGAGCGCGAGCTCGCTCAGGCCCTGGAGGTCCGTGCCCAGCATCAGGGCTGTCGCGCGCAGCACGCGGGCCGCGTTGAGGGTGACCACCTGTGCCAGGTAGCGGCCGGTGCCGTCCGCGTACGTGGCGACGGCGGGGTCGGTCAGGGATTCCTCGTGCACCGCATGCACCGTCGCCGAGCTGCCCAGGGCCACCATCGCGTCGCCCGCGCCGAGCCCGAGGCCCAGCGCGGTCGCCATCGTGGAGCCCGTGCCCGCGGAGATCAGCAGGCCCTCGGGGCTGTGTCCGGCGGCCTCCGCCGGACCGAGGACGGTGGGGAACTGCTGGAGCTCGTGGCCGAGGGCCAGCGCCGCCAGGTCGGGGCGGTAGCGCTCCTCGACCGCCGACCAGTAGCCCGTGCCGGACGCGTCGCCGCGGTCCGTGGTCCGGCGGGCGGACTGGCCGAGCAGCTGCCAGACCAGCCAGTCGTGCGGGAGCAGGATCTCGGCGAGCCGCTTCGCCGACTGCGGCTCGTGGTCGGCCAGCCAGCGCAGCTTGGCGACGGTGGCAGAGGCCAGCGGGACCGCGCCGATCGCGTGCGACCAGGCCGCCGGGCCGCCCAGCTCCTCGACCAGGGCGATCGCGGACTGCGCGGCGCGCGGGTCGTTGCGCAGCATCGCGGGGCGGACCAGCACGCCGCCCGCGTCCAGGCCGAGGAGACCCTGCTGCTGGGCGGAGACGCCGATGCCGGAGATGCCTTCCAGCAGGCCGCCTTCGGCCGCCGCGCCGAGCGAGCGGAGCCATGCCTGGGGGTCGATCTCGGCCGGGGCCGAGCCGGCGGGGACGCCGGGGTGCGGAGCGCGGCTCTCGCGCAGCACGGCGCCGGTGTCGGTGTCGCAGACGGCGATCTTCGTGAACTGGGTCGAGCAGTCGATTCCCGCGGCGATGGCCATGCCGAGATCATGCCTCATCCGGTCACTCAAACGCGTGGGTTCGGGCTGCGAGGATGAAGGGCGTGGCTTCAGGCCTGGCTGTCCCAGTCGTCCAGCGTCCCGGCCCGGTTGCTCAGGTAGGGGATGCGGTCGGTGACGGCGTTCGGCAGGCGGTCGCCGACCTTGCCCGCCACCGCCTGGCCCGCCTTGCTCGCGGCGCTGCCCGCCGCCTGCTTCGCGTTACGGGTCGCGGACTGCACCGCGGAAGTCTGCTGGAGGTCCCGCGCCGTCTTGCGCAGCTGCTCGTACCGCTCCCGCCCCGCACGCGTGCCCAGCACGTAGCCGATGGCCAGGCCCGCGATGAAAGTGAGCTTGCGCATACCCTCCGCCCTTCTGCGTAAGTTGCTCTGCTGCTCGGCTGCTGCTCGGCCGCCGCTCTCCCTGGAGCCTAGGCGGGGCCGCTCGGGGCTGCCTGTTCGGCGCGCCGCCGGGGTCCGGCGAGAGCCCCGTCACATGCGCCTACCCCGGGCCGGAGGCCCCGAACCGCCGGCCGGAGGCCCCGAACCGCAATGGATTGGCGGAGCACCCCCCCACGTGCGCTAATGTATGACCCGCAGCAAGCGCCACCACGGTCCGCCGGGGTGGGGCAGCTGCGGTGAACGATCCCCCATAGCTCAATTGGCAGAGCAGCCGACTGTTAATCGGCAGGTTATTGGTTCGAGTCCAATTGGGGGAGCGCAGTATCCCTGCAGTGCCGAAGTTCGATCCCCCATAGCTCAATTGGCAGAGCAGCCGACTGTTAATCGGCAGGTTATTGGTTCGAGTCCAATTGGGGGAGCCCCTCTTTCCAGCGTCCTCGCCGTGCGCGACCGACGCTTCTCTCCGACGATGGTGGTCATGGACCCCTCCTCGGAATCACTCCCCGGCCCGCTCCAGCAGCTTGCCCGCAGCGCGTGGCAGGTGGTGCTGGTGCTCGGCGTGCTGACGCTGCTGCTCGGCGTCGCCGTGCTGGCCTGGCCCAAGGCGTCGCTCACCGTCGTCGGCGTGCTCTTCGGTCTCTACCTGCTGCTCGCGGGTGTGTTCCAGCTGGTGGCCGCGTTCGGCACCCATGTTTCGACGGCGCTGCGCGTGATGGCGTTCATCAGCGGAGCGCTTTCGATCCTGCTGGGACTTTTCTGTTTCCGTGGCGCGCTGGAATCGATTCTGCTGCTGGCGCTCTGGATCGGCATCGGCTGGTTGTTCCGGGGCATCACCCACACCATGGCCGCCGTCTCCGACCCCTTCATGCCGGCCAGGGGTTGGCAGATCTTCGGCGGCGTCGTGAGCACGCTGGGCGGCATCGTGGTGCTGGTCTCGCCGTTCGCGTCGATCGCGGTGCTGACCGTCTTCGCGGGCATCTGGCTGCTGGTGATGGGCGTGGTCGAGATCGCCACCGGGATCCAGGTCCGCAGCCGGGCGAAGTCGATTCCGCCCGGCGTTTAGCGCCCGAAGGCGTCGGCCTCAGCGCTTGATCCCGACCGCGCCGTAGGCGTGGGCGTGGGCACGTGGCAGGGCGGCGTCCTCGGGGTTGCCGTCGGGACGCCACTCGTGGACCGGGACGATGCCGGGCTCGCAGAGCTCGAATCCCGCGAACAGGGCCGCGACCTGCTCGTGGCTGCGCGGCACGAGCTGCACGCCCGCGCTGCGGTAGGTCGGGACGACGTTGTCGCCGCCGGCCGCGCGGTCCTGCTGGGGGAGCAGGTCACCGGTGATGTGGGAGATGATCAGCACGCTGCCGGGCGCGAGTTCCGAGGCGAGCCGGGCCAGGACGCGGCCCGGCTCGTCGCTGTCGGGGACGAAGTGCAGCAGGGCGACGGCGAGCAGAGCGACCGGGGCGGAGAAGTCCAGCAGTTCGCGGGCCTGCCGGGCGGCGAGGATCTTCTCCGGCTCGCGGAAGTCCGCGTCCAGGTAGGCCGTGCGGCCCTCCTGCGTGCCGCGCAGCAGCGCGCGGGCGTGGGTGAGCACGATCGGGTCGTTGTCGACGTAGACCACGCGGGAGTCGGGCGCGAAGGACTGCGCGACCTCGTGGGTGTTGTTGGCCGAGGGGATGCCGGTGCCGATGTCGAGGAACTGACGAATGCCCAGCTCCTGGGCGGCGAAGCGGACGGCTCGGCCGAGAAATCTGCGATTGGCGCGGGCGCCGGCCGGGGCCGTCGGCAACAGCTTGACCACGTGCTCGGCGGCGGCCCTGTCGGCGGGGAAGTTGTCCTTGCCGCCCAGGTAGTAGTCGTACATCCGGGCCGAGTGCGGGACGTCGGTACGCAGGTTCAGCGAGGGCTGCGCGTCCGCCGTCCGTTCGCCCGTACCGGGTTCGACACCGTCCGCACGATCCGTCATGACGGATTTCCCCCGTTCGTCCCCAAAATGTCGGCGGGCTCGGCTATATGAGGACGAGTCAGCAGGCCGCGACAGCTGTGCTGCATGGTAACGCCCGGGGTACACGACGGGTTGCGGTATTCGGGTGCTCGCGATACCGGGATGCGCGCCGTCTGGTCCGGCCGTTCGGGGCGGTCTAGCGTCGAGACATGATCACCACCGAGCGTATCGAGATCCCGGTCCCCGACGGTCCGCCCATGGGCGGCTACCTCGCCCGGCCGGAGGGCCAGGGGGAGCACCCCGGCGTGATCGTCGCCATGGAGCTGTTCGGCGTGGACGCCCACGTCCGTAAGGTCTGCGACGACCTCGCGGCGCGCGGATTCACCGCGCTGGCCCCCGACTTCTACCACCGCCTGGAGCCCGACGCGGAGTGCCCGCGCGACGACGCGGGCCGGTCCCACGGCTTCGAGCTGCTGGCCGGGCTGACCCGCGAGGGCATCCTCGCAGACGTCGGCGCGACGCTTACGCGGATGCGCGAGCTCGGCGTGCGGCCCGCCGGCATGCTCGGGCTGAGCGTCGGCGGCCACTTCACCTACCTCGCCGCCACCGCCTACGACCTGCCGGTCGCGGCCGTCTTCTACGGCGGCTGGCTGACCGGCACCGAGATGCCCTTCAGCCGCCCGGAGCCCACGCTCGCCCTGACCTCGAAGATCACCGGCAGGCTCCTCTACCTGGTCGGCGAGGAGGACCACGTCATCCCGCTCGCGGAGCAGAGCCGGATCGCCGCCGCGCTGGCCGAGGCGGGGGAGCGGCACAGCTTCGTCGCCTACCCGGGCGCCGGTCACGGCTTCCTGCGCACCGACCCGGCGGCCGCCGAGGACGCGATGGCCAGGGTGGTGGCGGCCCTGCGCGGCTGAGCCGGGCTGTCGGGGGCCGGCCGTCGCGCCCGCCGGTCGGGTCTGATAGGCAGGCTCTACCCGGTGCCGGCCGAGCGGGCGCGGGCCATCGCGGTCTGGGCCGCTGTCAGCGGCTGTGCGATGGCCTTCGGGCCCGTCGTCGGGGGTGTACTGGTCGGCCTGGACGGCTGGCGGGCCGTGTTCTGGGTGAACGTGCCGCTGGCGGTCGTGGTGCTGGCCCTCACGGTCGGCCCCTCGCTGCGCTGCCCGCGCGGTGAGCGCCGCGTCGACTGGTGGGGCCAGGCGGCCGCGTGCGCCGTGCTCGCCCTACTGACCGACGCGCTGATCGCGCTCGGCTCGACCGCCTGGGCCCACGCGGGCTGGTCGGCCGCCGGAGCGCTCGTCGCGGGCGTGGCGTTCGTCGTCCGCGAGCGGCGCAGCCCCGCGCCGGTGCTCCAGGCCTCGGTGCTCCGGGCGCCCGGCATGCGAACGATGCTGCTGGCCGGTGCCGCGGTCAACTTCGCCATGCTGGGCGTGCTCTTCCTGCTGCCGCTGCTGCTCCAGCAGACGCTTCACCTCTCCCCGGCGCTCGCCGGGGCCGCCTTCCTGCCGATGACCCTGCCGCCGGGCTTCAACCCGCTGCTGACCGGGCGTCTGGTCGCGAAGGTCGGGCCGTGGAAGCCGGCGACGGGCGGTCTCGCGCTGCTCTCGGTCGGCAGCCTGGTCTTCGCCGTGGCGGTATGGGCGGGTTCGCCGTATCCGCTGCTCGCGGCGGGGCTGCTCTGCGCGGGCTTCGGCGTCTCCTTCGCGCTGCCGGCGCTGGTCACCGCCGTGGTCGCCACCGCCCCTGAGCGCGGCATGGGCGCGGCGGGCGGCCTGCTCAACTCCGCCCGCCAGGTCGGGGCGACGCTCGGGGTGGCGGTGATGGGAGCCTTCGCGGGTGCTGCGGGCGGCGGCGGCGTCGCCCTGGCCATGCTGCTGCCGACGGTGGCCTGCGCGGCGGCGGGGACAGCGCTCTTCCGTCGCTCGCGCGGGGTGGCGGAGCGTCAGCCGTAGCCGGGGCAGGTCCTCGGCGGCCCTCGGGCGTCGCCCGCCCCCGTTCGAGTGAAAAAGGCTCCGCGGTGCATGCACCGCGGAGCCTTTTCGCTAACGTACAGCCAGGTCAACCTGAGTGGGGCCGGTGGGACTCGAACCCACGACCAAGGGATTATGAGTCCCCTGCTCTAACCGGCTGAGCTACAGCCCCGTTATGCCGCGCCTGTCGTACATCAGCACGAGCGGCCCTGTATTTGGGCCGCTCGCCGCAGCATAGCTGGTGAGACGCCGCCCGTGCGCGCGGGGTTCCATCCTTCAGGAGTGTGATCAGTCCTGACGCCGGGCCCCGGCCAGCATGCGTCGCAGAAGATCGCGGAGCTGCGCCCGCTCCTCCGCATCGAGGGCGGCCAGCGGCTCTCGGGCGAAGCCGAGCGAGGCCCGAAGCTCGGCGGCCGCGGTCCGGCCGGGCTCGGTGGCGACGACGCGCTTGACCCTTCGGTCCTCGGGGTCGGGCTGGCGCTCGACCAGGCCGCGGGCCTCCAGACGGTCGACGATGCCGGTGATGTTGGAGGGCTCGCAGGCGAGCGTCTGGGCGATCTGGCGCATCGGCAGCGGGCCGCGCCGGAGGAGGGCCAGCACCTTGGCCTGGGCGCCGGTGAGCGAGCGCGCGGCCGCGGCCACGTCGTACTCCTTGTGGAAGACCCCGACCAGGGCGGCCATCAGCTCGACGACCTCCTGGGTGAGCGGGTCGCCGGGGTCGCCGGGGTCGCCGGGATTGGTCGGATCGGCCGGCTCGGTGTGCTGGTGCATGCTTCGAGGCTACCTGAATATTTGACATGCTGAACCTTTTCCCCCAACGTTGCTTGAGGTAGTCAACGTTTCAGGCTGAAAGAGAACCGCCATGACTGAGCCGATCCCGACCGTCCCCGCCACCGCCCGCGAGTGGCAGCTCGCCGCCCGCCCGCAGGGCTGGCCCGCCGACGCCGACTTCGCCCTGGTCGAGGCGCCCGTCGCCGCCCCGGAGCCGGGCCGGATCCTGGTCCGCAACGAGTACCTCTCGGTCGACCCCTACATGCGCGGCCGGATGAACGACGTGAAGTCCTACGCCCCGCCGTACCAGCTGGGCGAGGCCATGCAGGGCGGAGCCGTCGGTCGGGTCGTCGCCTCCGCCGCCGAGGGCTTCCAGGTCGGCGACGCGGTGCTGCACGGGCTCGGCTGGCGCGAGTACGCCGACGTCCCCGCCCAGCACGCGATCAAGGTGGACGCGTCGGCCGTGCCGATCGAGGCCTACCTCGGCGTACTCGGCATGCCCGGACTGACCGCCTACGCCGGACTGCTGCGCGCGGGCCGGTTCCAGGAGGGCGACGCCGTCTTCGTCTCCGGTGCGGCCGGAGCGGTGGGCAGCGTCGTCGGGCAGGTGGCGAAGCTGCGGGGCGCCTCGCTGGTCGTCGGCAGCGCCGGCTCGGACGAGAAGGTGCGCAGGCTGGTCGAGGAGTTCGGCTTCGACGCCGCCTTCAACTACAAGAACGGCGACATCGCGGGGCAGCTGGCGAAGGCCGCCCCCGAAGGCATCGACGTCTACTTCGACAACGTCGGCGGCGAGCACCTGGAGGCCGCGATCGGCGCCCTCAAGGTGCACGGCCGCGCCGTGCTCTGCGGCGCGATCGCCCAGTACAACGACACCACCCCGCCGGCCGCTCCGCGCAACCTGGCGATGGTGATCGGCAAGCGGCTCAGCCTGAACGGCATGCTCGTCGGCGACCACTACGACCTGCAGCCCGAGTTCGTCGCCGAGGTCGGCGGCTGGCTTCGTGACGGCCGGCTGCGCTTCGAGGAGACGGTGGTGGACGGCTTCGACAACGCGGTGGACGCGTTCCTCGGCCTGCTGCGCGGCGCGAACACCGGGAAGATGCTCGTCCGGATCGGCTGAGGGGTATCGGCTGAGTCGGATCGGCTGAGCCGGTCTGACAATCAGTCAGCAGTGGTGCGACCACTCGGGCGGATCAACGTGCCGTCCGGGTGGTTCCGCTGGACTACGGCCCGCGCGGCCGAGTTCAGCGGTACCGTTTCTGCCCAGGGTCACGTGGTCGACAGGTCCGGCGCGCACGGCCCGATCCGAGAATCTCGGCTGTGGAGTCGTTCGGTGGTTTATCGCAATCTGATATGGGTAGTCGTCAGCCCATAACAGAAATACCGGACATACCGTCATCAGACGTACCGGAACGACGTGGGACGAGACCGCTGGGGAAGGCGCCCCTCGCACCACAATGGAGGTCCGGTGACGACTCGTGGAGTTCTCTATGTGCACTCCGCGCCGCGCGCACTCTGCCCGCACGTCGAGTGGGCCGTGGCCGGCGTGCTCGGGCAGCGCGTGAGCCTGGACTGGATCCGTCAGCCGGTGGCACCCGGCACCTGGCGGGCCGAGCTCTCCTGGCAGGGCGCGCCCGACACCGCCTCCCGGCTCGCCTCGGCGCTGCGCGGCTGGCACCTGCTGCGCTTCGAGGTGACCGCCGAGCCGGTGACCGGCGCCGAGGGGGAGCGTTTCAGCAGCACGCCCGAGCTGGGCATCTTCCATGCCGTGACGGGCGTTCACGGCGACATCATGATCCCGGAGGACCGCCTCCGCGCGGCGCTGCTCCGCGCGCGCCTGGGCGACGGCGGGCTGGAGTCGGAGATCTGCCGCCTGCTCGGCAAGCCCTGGGACGACGAACTGGAGCCGTTCCGTCACGCCGGCGACGGCGCACCGGTTCGCTGGCTGCATCAGGTCGTCTGAACACGAAGAGAAATTCCCGCCGGTCGGGGGCCCCCGACCGGGGGGCGTGCGCGAGATCGGTTGCGCCCCACAACTGCGCCTGATTCCACGGGCGTCATGGGCGCCCTCTTGTCCGGGTATGCCTTGGATGTCGCGCCGCTGCCCGCCTCCTCGCGTCCTATATCCGTAGCTGATTGTTCATTTGGCGGACAATCAGAACATGCTGCGCCAAAGCTGACGCTGTATCCACTCCCAGGGGTGGCAGATGTCGAATCTCCCCTCGGACGACTCTTGCGCCACAAAACACAGCCCGTGTACACATCAGACCGGGATCGATCGAACAGTTGTCGCTCCTCGCCGCTCTTCTTGCCCTGACGGACCGTCATCTTGGAGTCGTCATCACCACCGCGAACCACACCTCTCGTGTCAGCCGCGCCCGGATAGCCACGGTCGCCACCGCCGCGCTGGCGCTGGCCTCCGGCTCGCTGGCCCTGGCCGCCCCCTCTCAGGCCCGCACGCCCGTTCCGGCCCCGAAGACCGTCGCCGACAGCCACCCCGCCTGGGCGACCGGCCACGCCGACCAGGGCAGCCTCGCTGCGGCGACGCAGCTCACGGCCACCGTCTACCTGCAGGGCCAGGACCCGGCCGGACTCGCCGCCTACGCCAAGGCGGTCTCGGACCGGAACAACCCGAGCTACCGCAAGTTCCTCTCCACCTCGCAGTTCCGCGCCCGCTTCGGCGCGACCGACGCGCAGATCGCCGCCGTCCAGTCGTGGCTGCGCGGCGCCGGCGTGACGGTCCTCAGCACGACGCAGCACGCTGTCAAGGTCTCCGGCAGCAGCGAGGCCATGGCCCGTGCGTTCGGCACCCGCATCCACCAGTTCAGCGTCGGCGGCAAGCTGGTCCACGCGCCCGTGAGCGACGTGGTCGTTCCGGCCGCGGTCGCCGACTCGGTGCTCGGCGTCATCGGACTGAGCTCCCACGTGGGACAGGTCGCCAAGCCGCAGTCGGTCAAGGTCCGCGACACGCTCGCCGGCTCCGGCAGCAAGCCCGGCGACGGCCTGCCGCAGGTCTCGACCTGCTCCGACTACTGGGGCCAGAAGATCGCCACCGGCGCCCCCCAGGGCTACGTCAACGGCGCGGTCCCCTTCGACCAGTGCTCCTTCGTCCCCTCGCAGCTGCGCAAGGCCTACGGGATCACCGCCTCGGGCCTCACCGGCAAGGGCGCGACCGTTGCCGTCATTGACGCCTACGGCTCGCCGACGATGCTGTCTGACGCGAACACCTTCGCCACCGCCCACGGTGACCAGGCATTCCGGGCCGGCCAGTACTCCGAGGTCGTCGACCAGTCCAAGTGGACCCAGCAGGACGCCTGCGGCGGCGCCGCGGGCTGGGCCGGCGAGGAGTCTCTGGACGTCGAGATGGTGCACGGGCTCGCCCCCGACGCCAAGGTCGTCTACGTCGGCGCCAACTCCTGCATGGACCCCGACCTGATGGCCTCGCTGGCCACCGTCGTCGACCAGCACCTGGCGGATGTCGTCTCCAACTCCTGGAGCGAGATCATGCACACCACCGACCAGGGCGACATGGCGCAGACCACGATCGCGGCGTACGAGCAGATCTTCCAGCAGGGCGCGATCGAGGGCATCGGCTTTGACTTCTCGGCGGGCGACTGCGGCGACCAGTCGCCGACCGCCGCCGCGACCGGCGTCAACTGCCAGAAGGACACCCCGCGCGCGCAGGCCGACTATCCGTCGTCGAGCCCCTGGGTCACCGACGTCGGCGGCACCGCGCTCGGCCTGGCCGACAAGAGCGGCAAGTACGGCTTCGAGACCTCCATGGGCAACCTCCGCTCGGTCCTCTCGGTCGACGGCAAGTCCTGGAACCCCAACCCCGGCTTCTTCTACTTCGGCGGTGGCGGCGGCACCAGCGAGGACTTCGCCCAGCCGTGGTACCAGCAGGGCGTCGTCCCCGGTTCCCTTTCGCACACGCTCATGACCGGCGCGCACAGCAGCACCGCGCAGCGGGTCACCCCGGACGTGGCGATGAACGGCGACCTGTACACCTCGGTCCTGGTCGGCCAGACCAGCGGCGGCGTCTACAGCGAGGGCGGCGTGGGCGGCACCAGCGTCTCGGCGCCGCTGTTCTCCGCGGTCCAGGCGGACGCGATCGAGGCCCAGGGCTCGCCGATCGGCTTCGCCAACCCGGAGATCTACCTCCGCTCGCAGCTCGGCCTCTTCCGTGACGTCGTCAACAAGCAGGCACTGCACCACAAGGCGCCGCTGAGCAACGTCGTCGACTTCGGCGTGATCGGCGGCTCGCTCCGGGTCCGCCTGATCGCCTTCGGCGAGGACACCAGCCTGCAGGCGACCCCCGGCTTCGACAACGCCACGGGTGTCGGCTCGCCGACCGCCGCCTACCTGGACTCGTTCCTGTGGGGCGACTGGGCGTCAGGTCTCGCGAACAAGCGCTGACGCTCGCAGTCGTCGTCAACGCTGACTGGGCCCGGTCGGGGAGTGCCTTCCCCACCGGGCCCAGATCACTGTTCCGGCCACCACCAGGACGACGCCGACGGCGAGCCAGGGCCAGGGGCTCCACTCCTCGGTGCAGCTGTGCGCGTCGCAGACGTTCCCCGGGCCGCCGCGGTTCAGCCAGCCGATCCACAGCGGCATCAGGCCCGCGCCGGCGATCAGGCCGGGCGTGCCGCGCTGTGAACGCTGGAGGCGTCCCAGCATGACCAAGCCGACCAGCGTCAGAGCGCCGACGTAGAGGCCGATCGTCAGGATCGTCAGCAGTGCGGTCACCGCCCCGGCGCCGACTCCGGCCCAGGCCAGGAACCAGGGCCAACTGCGGCTGGAACGCTGGGGGTTCACGATTTCCTCCGTGGCGTGAAGAGATCGAGCAGCGAGGCGAGGGAAGCGGCGCGGTCGAACAGCGCGAGCGCGGGCGCGCGGTCTCCGTCGAGGTTGGCGAGCAGTTCCAGGCCGAGATAGAGCGCGACGACGCCGTGGGCGAGCTCGTCGGGCCCGCCCAGCCGCGCGGCGGGCGTCCCGCGCAACGCGTCGGCGGCGAAGCCGCGCCAGGGCTGGAGCCGCTCGGCGACCTCGGGACGCAGGGAGTCGTCCGACTGGGCGGCGGCGATCATCTCGACGAGGACGGCGACGTGGCCGTGGTCGAGATCCTCCTCGAACACGGCGCGGGCGGTCCTGACGAGCTCCTTCAGACTCCGGCTCTCGTCCACCATCGCCTGGTACCGCGCACGCCTTGACTCGGCGACCCGGTCCAGCGCGGCGAGCAGCAGGCGCTCGACGGAACCGAAGTGATAGAAGATCAGCGCCTGATTGCAGCCCGCCCGCGCCGCGATCTCGCGTGCGCTGGCGTGCGCGTGCCCCTTCTCGCGGAGCGTCGCGATCGCACCTTCGATCAGCGCATCGCGGGTTTCTGCTGTGGCCATGGCCGCCCCCGTTTTTGAGCACTCGCTCAAAACCGAAGATAGACCCGGGCCATGCAAACGTCCAGGGGGCGGGGAACCTGAGGCAATTGAGCATCCCGAATGGGGGCGCGGGGAACTGCGCGAGCAACCACCCTGTGCGGATGGCCCTGCTCGCTGAGCGACCCACCACCTGGGGTGGCTTGTCGCGCAGTTCCCCG